>NC_016604.1:1527556-1833068 GCF_000230895.2 Mycolicibacterium rhodesiae NBB3 | reverse complement strand
CGCCAGGAGGAGTCGCGCGCCTGCCGGGGACATGCGCGCCCCCACCGAGAACGTCACGGCCCTTGGCCGCAGCCGTTCGTCCGCCGAGTTGTCTTTTCGTCGGGACGACGGTTGCGGGTATGCGAGTGCGTCTGGGCCCGTCGCCGCGGTGAGGTCCGTGGCAGCGGCGGCAATGCGGCGGGCCCGTCCGCGTGCATCTTGTCGATGAGTTCGCCTGCGACCTCGGCAAGGCGGCGTTCGTCGGCGTAGGCGAGCCGGGACGGCAGCTCCATCAGCGGCACCCAGGCCACCTCGGTGACTTCGAGGTCCTCGTCGGACAATTCCCCATCGAGGAATCTCATCAGGTAATGGTGCACCGTTTTGTGCACCCGGCGACCCTCGGTGACGAACCAGTAGTCGATGCTGCCCAGCGCGGCCAGCACACTGCCCTGGATTCCGGTCTCCTCGGCGACCTCGCGGATGGCCGTCTGCTCAGCGGTCTCGCCGAGTTCGATGTGGCCCTTGGGCAGCGACCAGAGCATCCGTCCGCGGCGATCGGTGCGCCCGATCAGCGCTGCGACCTGGTCGTCTTTGGGACCGTCGATGCCGTCGATGACCAGGCCACCCGCCGACGTCTCGTGCACGGTGCGCAGGCGATCAGGCTGGCGTCGAGGGCGTGTCTTCTGCGGTTTCGGCTGCGGGTTCGCCTGGTCCCTCGGGCCAGTGACGGCTGCGTCGGCGGAATTGTTGCGGCGGTCGGATTGGTCCGCCGACGTGGCGGGCACTGCCTGGGGGGGACCTGCGGCGCGGCGTCCGCGACGACGGCCGCGGCGCCGTCGTGGTCTTGCCTGTTCGCCGTCCGACACCCAAGCGATATTAGCTGCCACGCACTATCGCTCCCGCCGCACTCACCGGTCGTGATGGAGCCGTTGCTATTAGGGTGTCCGAACGTGGCCGGACGAGCTAGTGACGCCGAACTGCTGGGAGCGGCGCAGGTCGCGCTGAACCAGCATGGCGACGTCCTGCGCGATGTGGGTGGCGTGTTCGCCGAGGCCGGCCATGAGCTGTATCTCGTCGGCGGCAGTGTGCGCGACGCGCTGCTGGGCAGACTGGGTAACGACCTGGACTTCACCACCGACGCCCGACCCGAGCAGATGCAGAAGTTCCTGCGCGGATGGGCCGACTCGCTGTGGGAGACGGGCATCGACTACGGGACGCTCGGCGTCGGTAAGGCCGGCGATCGCATGGAGATCACGACCTTCCGAGCCGACACCTACGACCAGGTGTCGCGCAATCCGGAAGTGCGGTACGGCGACCGTCTCGACGACGACCTCGTGCGCCGCGATTTCACTGCCAATGCCATGGCCGTCCGTATCACCGCCGATGGGCCCGGTGAATTCCTCGATCCCCTGAACGGGTTGGCCGCGGTGCGTACCAAGACACTGGACACTCCCGCGGCGCCGGAGACGTCATTCGGCGATGACCCGTTGCGGATGCTTCGTGCGGCGCGGTTCGTCTCACAGCTGGGCTTCACCGTCGCGCCGAGGGTGCTCGAGGCACTGGTCGAGATGGCGCCGCAGCTGGCGCGGATCTCTGCGGAGCGGGTGGCCGCGGAATTGGACAAGCTGCTGCTCGGCGCCGACCCCGTCGCCGGAATAGACCTGATGGTGCAGACCGGTCTCGGCGACGTCGTCCTGCCGGAGGTGGGCGCGATGCGGATGGCCATCGACGAGCACCATCAGCACAAGGACGTCTACTGGCATTCGTTGACGGTGTTGCGCCAGGCGATCGACCTCGAGAGTGACCCGGATCTGGTGCTGAGGTGGGCGGCGCTGCTGCACGACATCGGCAAGCCGTCGACCCGTAGGCACGAACCCGACGGCGGCGTGAGCTTCCACCATCACGAGGTGGTGGGCGCGAAGATGGCGCGCAAACGGATGCGGGCGCTGAAGTACTCCAAGCAGATGGTCGACGACGTGTCCCAGCTGGTGTACCTGCACCTGCGGTTCCACGGTTATGCGGACGGCAATGGGCCCACGTCCGGAGGACAGGGGAGCGTCGGCCGCTGGAGCGATTCGGCGGTGCGGCGATATGTCACCGATGCCGGCCCGCTGCTGCCCAGGCTGCACAAGCTGGTCCGCGCCGACTGCACGACCCGCAACCAGCGGCGCGCGGCGCGCCTGCAGGCGGCATACGACGATCTCGAGAAGCGGATCGCGGAGCTGGCCGAGAAAGAGGATTTGGCGCGGGTGCGGCCCGATCTCGACGGCAACGAGATCATGCGACTGCTCGACATTCCGGCCGGGCCACAGGTCGGCGAGGCGTGGCGGTATCTCAAGGAGCTGCGCCTCGATCGCGGCCCGCTGTCGCACGATGAAGCGGTCGACGAATTGCAGAAGTGGTGGAACTCCAGGGGAGATCGCACCGTCTGATCGACATGGAGTACTGCCTGGGCGACGGCGATGGCTCGGCCACGATGTGGACCGCCGCACCGGATATCGACCTCAACGCGGACGGCGCACTCGACGCAGCGGGCCTGGATTTCGACTCCGACGGTCTGCTCGATGACGCCATGGCCGACCTGGATGCCGACGACGTCGCCGATCACCTGGTCCGCGATTACGGTCCCGGCGCCGCGTTCTTCACCGACGACGGCACCGGCACCTGGGCGGTGAGTCTCGACCGGACGGGTCTGTTGCGCTGGTTCGGACTCGATGGCGTCGAGCATCACGGCGGGTTGGTCGTCGACGTCGACGCCGACGGTCAGGCCGACGACAGGCTCGCCGATTGCGACGGCGACGGTCTTGCCGACCGTGCGGTCAGCGGCGAGCAGGCCTACGTCGACGCCGACGGCGACGGCCGGTGGGACATCAAGCTCCGCGACGGCAATGCCGACGGGAAGGCCGACGGCGCCGATCAGCTCTGATCAATCTCGACCCGGCCCGGGCGGACCGGCGAACGCCTGCGCGATGCCGAGCCACCGCTCGGCGTCCTCGCCGAGCGCCGTGACATCAAGGGCCGAACGGGGCCGACGCTGCGTGACGAGCATGCAGAAGTCCCGCGCCGATCCGGTGACCCGCTGCGCGGCGTCCTGGGGACCCCACTCCCACGTCGAGCCATCGGGCGCGTCCAGCCGCACGAGAAACGGATCCGACGGCGGCACCAGGCCATGGACGGTGAAGGCGAAGTCGCGCGTGCGGACGCCGATGTGCGCGATCGACCGCAGTCGTGCGGTGGCCGGCCGGTCGACACCCAGCGCGTCGGCCACATCGAGTCCGTGTGCCCACGTCTCCATCAATCGTGCGGTGGCCATCGACGCGGCGCTCATCGGCGGACCGAACCACGGCAGCTTGCGACCGTCGGCGACGCCCAGCAGTTCGTCGTGCAGCCGCCCGCGGGTCCGTCGCCAGTCGGCCAGCAGCTCGGCCGGTTCAGTGGTGGCCACCTCGTCGGCGCCCGCATCGACGAATCCGGTCGGGTCCTTCGCGGCCTCGGTCAGCACCGCGGCGAATCCGGCCTCGTCGGTGACGGCGGTCAGCGCGACGCGATCGGTCCACAACAGGTGTGCGATCTGATGGGCGATCGTCCAACCGGGTGCGGGTGTGGGCTCAGCCCAGCGCGCTGCGGGAAGATCAGCCACCAGTGCGTCCAGTTCATCGCTCTCGGCGCGCAGATCGGCGACCATCGGCTCGGCACCAGCCATGCCGGTCACCTTAGCCCGCAGGGCGCCGCCGACGGCCGAGCGTTGCGTGCGCGGCCAGGCCGAGCAGGTAGACACCCGACCCGACCAGAACAAGCCCGGGCTGTTGCCCGTCGACCGGAATGACAAGCGCCGACATTGTGATTGCGAGGATGAACGTGATCCAGAACAACGAGTCCTGAACCGCGAAGACGTGACCGCGCAGTGCGTCGTCGACATCGAGTTGCATGGCGTTGTCCGCGCACAACTTGACCACTTGGCCGGCGATGCCGAGCAGGAAGCCGCACGCCATCATCATCGGTACCTGCAACCCGAACCCGGCGAGCTGGATCAGTGCCGCCGCTGCGAGTGATCCGTTGGCGGTCGCGTAGCGGCCCCAACGAGCGACGGCCACCGGCATGACGGCCGCGGCGAGCAACGCACCGGTGCCGGTGGCGGCGCCGAACAACACCGCTGTGCCGAATCCCGCGACCTCCTGGGTGTCGCTGTGCCGGACGATGACGAGCATCAGCAGGCTGTTGATGCCGAACGCCATCCGGTGCGCGGCCAGTCCGGCCAGCGTCGCGGCCACCGTCGGCTCCGTTGCGACGGTGCGGGCACCGTGGATCCAGCCGGTGGCCACCGCGTAGGCCACCGAGCCGTGGATGGCCCGCTTGGTGTCGTCGGGGCCGAGCATGTGCGGTGGGAAGCGCCACGCCAACCACAGGGCGATCAGCACCGGGATCTCGACGATCAGGATGATCGCCCCCCCACCGACGTCGCCCGCGCCGAACGCCCACCGCGGCAGCACCATGCTGAAGGCGCCGAGGAATGCCGAAATCGAGCCTGTCGCCGTGGCGACGGAGTTCATCGCCACCACGCGGTCGCGCGGCACGACGTGCGGCAGCGCCGCCGACAGACCCGATGAGACGAACCGGGTGAACCCGTTCACGACCAGCGCGGCGACGAGGATCGGCAGATCGCCGACGCGGGCGAAGAGCAACGCCGCGACGATGAGCGCCACCAAGAGCCGGCCGGTATTCGCGCCGACCAGCACGAGCCGTCGATCCCATCGGTCCAACAGCGCGCCTGCGAAGGGGCCCAGCAGCGAGTACGGCAGGAAGAGGACGGCGAACGCACCCGCGATCGCCAGCGGTGTCGCTTGCCGTTCCGGGTTGAACAGGATCGCGCCCGCGAGTCCCGCCGCGAACAGGCCGTCGCCGAACTGACTGACCAGTCGTAGTTCCAGGAGCCGGCGGAACTCGGGAAGGTCTCGCACCGAACGCAGCACGGCGAGCGGCGCGCGCACGTCCACCACGAGAATTCCGTCCTGTTGTCCTCGGGGTGACCTCCGCCGGTCAGTGCCCCCGACCCACAGTACAAATATCCGGCCGGACCGGCCTTGTTCGCCACGTCGGCAGGGTGCTGATGCGATGATGGTGAGGTGGCGCATTCAGAGGACCCAGAGGACTTTGTTGCGCCCGCCCGGCATCGGGTGCGGGCCGGCACGCTGCTGCTCGCCAACACCGATCTCCTGGAGCCGACGTTTCGGCGCAGCGTCATCTACATCGTCGAGCACAACGACGGCGGCACGCTCGGTGTGGTGCTGAACCGGCCGAGCGAGACCGCCGTCTACAACGTGCTCCCGCAGTGGGCGAAGCTGGCGACCAAACCCAAGACCATGTTCATCGGCGGTCCGGTCAAACGCGACGCCGCGCTGTGCCTGGCGACACTGAGAGTGGGGATCGACTCGGCAGGCATGCCCGGGCTGCGGCATGTGCAGGGCCGCATGGCGATGGTGGACCTGGACGCCGACCCCGATACGGTCGCTCCGGCGATAGAAGGTGTGCGGATCTTCGCCGGATATTCCGGGTGGACGATCGGCCAGCTGGAGGGTGAGATCGAACGCGACGACTGGATTGTGTTGTCCGCGTTGCCATCTGATGTACTCTCCGAACCCCGTGCCGACCTCTGGGCGCGGGTACTCCGGCGTCAGCCGCTGCCGCTGTCGCTGCTCGCCACCCACCCGATAGACATCAGTCGCAACTGAAAGACGTTGCGCCCCAGCAGGTTCAGCCGCAGGACAACGTGCACGTCGCGCAGGCGTTTCCGCAGTCTCCGATCCCTGCGCTAGGCGACGGCTGCCTGATCGCTAAAACCTTCGCGGCCTGCCAGCAGCCGGCTGCGATCGTGCCGACGGCTCCGATCACACATACGACGACCACGACCAGCGCGGTGTCCGGGTGGCTCGACAGTGCCGCGGTGCCACCTGAGGCGAGCATTGCCGCGGCGGCCAGTTGCGTGGGGGCGACACCCCGCAGCACGGCCCGGGCCGGGTCAGCCGAGCGCGGGCGGGTCAGCAGCCATACGCCGAATCCCGCGAACGCGACCGCGGCACACCAGCAGATCACCGCGACGATGGACATGGGCCACACAATACGAGGCCGCCGCGCCTGTTGTCTTGGGCGTCCCCCCGGGCGCCAGGCTTCGCCCGGGGGGACAGGCCCTTATCCGGAAAGTCCGACTCTCGGCTGCGTCTGGGCCCCCAAAGCGCTGGGGGCAGCCGTCGCAGCCTGTTGGGCCTGGGCCCCCAGCTCGCTGGGGGTCGGCACCGCGGTCTGACCGGGAGCTGTGGGTTGAGCAGGTGCTGCGGGTGCAGCAGGCGCCGTGGCCTGGGCCGCCGCACCGCCGGGAGCCGGGACGCTGACCTTGAAGCCGCGGATGATCGCGTCGGTGGCGTCGGCCGCCGCGACGACCTGGTCGACGCTGGTGGTGACGGCGAGCGACACCAGGTATTTGTCCGGGCCGCTGGTCGCGATGATGTTGCGGCGCGAGGTGTCCAGCGTCATCGCGTTGTCGCGGTACGTGCCGTCGATGCTCGACATCGGCATGCCGCCGACCTCGCCCATCGATCCGTTCGTCGATCGCCAGGCGGGCAGCTGCTGGCTGTCGACGAACCCGTGGCTGATGGCCTCACGCGGGTCGAACTGGCCGATCAGCTTGTACACCACGACCTGGGCGTTCGACGAATACAGACCGTTGCCGCCGACACGGTCGGCGATCACCGCGAAGGCGTCGGGAACGTTGGGGTCGGGCACATGTGCCCACCCGCGCGGCATCGGCAACACGATGTTGAGCGCCTTGAAGTCGCGGCTGTTCTGCGGTTCGAGGGTGACGCCCTTCTCGCGGAAGAAGTCGGCCATCGTCCCCGATGTGGCCGGGGTGATGGGCACCGTCGCCGGCGCGGCGGGCTGTGGTGCGACGGCTGCCGGCGCGCCGGCGGGTGGCTGAGGCGTCGCCGGCGTCAGGGCCGCATTGGGTGTGGCGGGGACGGTGAGGGCCGTGTTCGGCGCTGCGGGCGTGAGTGCGGTGTTCGGTGTGGCGGCGGTCTGGGCGATCGCGGCCGGACCGGGCTGCGGAACCGACGGCTGCGCGGGCTGGGCCGACGCGGGAGTACCGGCAAGGCTGAGGACGCCGATGACGGCGGCGGCCACACCTGTGGCGAGAGTCCTCGAGCGTCGGGCGGTCTCGGTCATCGACGTCGGTCCTTCCACGGTTGGGCTCCTCAGCCATTGGGCAGCCCGCCGAATGTATCCAGGCCCGGGCCGCAGTCACCAGGGCTGGAATCGACCTGCAACCTTGTTCTGACCGGGCGGTGACGCAACCGAGACCAACCTGTGGCCGGAGGGTCCCGACTGGCGGCCTTATACCCTGTTCAGGTGACTGACTCGCCCGATGCCGGCACGGATGCCCCCCAGCACCGCTACACCGCGGAGCTGGCGGGGGAGATAGAGCGTGCCTGGCAACAGACGTGGGCGGACCGGGGGACGTTCAACGTGCCCAACCCGGTGGGCTCGCTGTCGGTGCCCGGCGGCGCCGTGCCCGCCGACAAGATGTTCGTCCAGGACATGTTCCCGTACCCGTCGGGGGAGGGCCTGCACGTCGGGCATCCACTCGGCTATATCGCTACCGACGTCTACGCGCGCTACTACCGGATGTCGGGCCGCAATGTGTTGCACGCGTTGGGATTCGACGCCTTCGGACTGCCTGCCGAGCAGTACGCGATCCAGACCGGCACGCACCCGCGCACGCGGACCGAGGCGAACATCGTCAACTTCCGTCGTCAGCTGGGCCGGCTGGGCTTTGGGCACGACTCGCGGCGTAGCTTCTCCACCACGGACGTCGACTTCTATAAATGGACGCAGTGGATCTTCCTGCAGATCTACAACGCCTGGTTCGATCCGGCGGCCGACAAGGCCAGGCCAATCGCCGAGCTGATCGCTGAATTCGATTCGGGCAGAAGGACACTCGACGACGGCAGGCAGTGGGCGGATCTGTCGGACGGTGAGCGCGCCGACATCATCGATTCGCATCGGCTGGTGTACCGGGCCGACTCGCTGGTGAATTGGTGCCCCGGGCTGGGCACGGTGCTGGCCAACGAGGAGGTCACCTCCGACGGCCGCAGCGAGCGCGGCAACTTTCCGGTGTTCCGGAAACGATTGCGGCAGTGGATGATGCGCATCACCGCGTACTCTGATCGCCTGCTCGACGATCTGGATCTGCTGGACTGGCCCGACAAGGTCAAGACCATGCAGCGCAACTGGATCGGCAGGTCCACCGGGGCGTCGGTCCAGTTCGGCACCGATGCGGGCGACATCGAGGTGTTCACGACGAGGCCGGACACGCTGTTCGGCGCGACGTACCTAGTGCTGGCGCCCGAGCATGAGTTGGTCGATGCGCTGGTCGCCGAGCAGTGGCCCGCCGACGTCGACTCGCGCTGGACGTTCGGTGGCGCGACGCCCGCGGAGGCTGTCGCGGCGTACCGCACCAGTGTCGCGGCCAAGTCGGACCTGGAGCGGCAGGAGAACAAAACCAAGACCGGCGTGTTCCTCGGCGCATACGCGACGAATCCGGCTGACGGGAAACAGGTCCCGGTGTTCATCGCGGATTATGTGCTGCTGGGTTACGGCACCGGGGCGATCATGGCGGTCCCGGGACACGATCAACGGGACTGGGACTTCGCAGGAGAGTTCGGGCTTCCGATCGTCGAAGTGATTGCCGGCGGCGATATTTCGGCCCAGGCGTACTCGGGCGACGGCGAACTGGTCAACTCCGACTATCTCAACGGCCTGTCCGTCGCGTCGGCCAAAGAGGCGATCACCAATCGGTTGGTGGCCGACGGTCGCGGTCAGGCCCGCGTCGAGTACAAGCTGCGCGACTGGCTGTTCGCACGGCAGAGGTACTGGGGTGAGCCGTTCCCGATCGTTTACGACGCCGAGGGTCGTGCGCATCCGCTGCCCGAGTCGGCGCTGCCCGTCGAATTGCCCGATATTCCGGATTACGCGCCGGTGCAATTCGATCCCGACGATGCGGCCAGTGAGCCGTCGCCGCCGCTGGGCAAGGCGACCGACTGGGTGAACGTCGAACTGGATCTCGGCGACGGACTGAAGCCCTACACCCGCGACACGAACGTCATGCCGCAGTGGGCCGCCAGCTCCTGGTACGAGCTTCGCTACACCGACCCGTACAACAAAGAAGCGTTGTGCGCCAAGGAGAACGAAGCCTATTGGATGGGTCCGCGACCGGCCGAGCACGGTCACAACGACCCCGGCGGAGTCGACCTGTACGTCGGCGGGGTGGAGCACGCCGTGCTGCACCTGCTGTACTGCCGGTTCTGGCACAAGGTGCTCTTCGACCTGGGCCACGTCAGTTCGCGGGAACCATACCGACGGCTGGTGAATCAGGGATACATCCAGGCGTTCGCATACACCGACGCGCGCGGGGCGTATGTGCCTGCCGCCGAGGTGACCGAACGCGACGGCAGCTTCTACTGGCTTCCGCCCAATGTCGCCGACGGGTCGGCTCCGGGTCCCGATGGTGAGATCGAGGTGTTCCAGGAGTTCGGCAAGATCGGCAAGAGCCTGAAGAACTCGGTGTCGCCCGATGAGATCTGCGGCGACTACGGCGCGGACACCCTGCGCGTCTACGAGATGTCGATGGGTCCGTTGGACGCGTCGCGGCCATGGGCGACCAAGGATGTGGTCGGCGCGTATCGCTTCCTGCAGCGGGTCTGGCGTCTGGTGGTCGACGAGCAGAGTGGCAGCGCACGGGCCGTCGATGACGCGGCGTTGGACGACGACACGCTTCGGCTGTTGCACCGCACGATCGCCGGCGTGTCCGACGACTACACGAACCTGCGCAACAACACCGCCGCGGCCAAGTTGATCGAATACACCAATCACCTGACCAAGCAGGGTGTGACGGCGCGGGCGGCGTTGGAGCCGCTGGTGCTCATGGTCGCGCCGTTGGCGCCGCACCTGGCCGAGGAGCTGTGGCGGCGGCTGGGCCACGACACGTCGCTGGCCCACGGCCCGTTCCCGATGGCCGACCCGCAATACCTCGTGCAGGACACCATCGAGTTGCCGGTTCAGGTCAACGGCAAGGTGCGCGGGCGCATCACGGTCGCCGCGGACGCCGACGCGGACGCGTTGGAGGCCGCAGCGCTGGCCGATGCCAAGGTCCAGGAGTTTCTCAACGGCGCGACGCCGAAGAAGGTGATCGTGGTGGCCGGCCGCCTGGTCAACGTCGTCGCGTAACCAGTGATTTCGGCGCGTGTACGGTCGCTGAGCGAACGCCAGCGCACCGAAATCGCCAAGAGTGGAACCGATCGGACGGCTGCGCGCGTCCATTGGGGATGCTGAACGATCTACTCCGAACCCAGGACGGCGTCATCACGCTCGAGCAGGCGTACGCATCGGGCCTGAGCCTTCCGGCGGTACAGCGTCGAGTGCAGTCCGGGAACTGGATGCGGTGTTCGCGCGGTGTGTACTTCGTCGACGATCGCCCGTTCACCAACGCGGCCCGGGTACGAGCCGCCGTGTGGGGCTATGGCGAACGGGCGACCGCCTCTGGGTTGGCGGCCGCCTGGTGGCACGGGTTGACGCGGTTCGCGCCCGACGTGGTCGACGTGACCATGCCGCGCACCGGGCATGGTCGCTGTCACGAGAAGACGCGGTTGAGGCGGCGGGATCTCGACCCGTCGGACGTCGCGAGTGTTCGTGGGCTGCGGGTAACTGCCCGTCCGCTGACGATTCTCGAGGCGGCGATCAAGCGGCGCGGCGGTATCGAGCTGATGGACGGGGCGCTTCAGCACGACATCGAACTACGCGAGCTGTGGCGGGCGCAGCTACGCAACAAGGGGAGGTACGGGTCGCCGGCCGCCCGCATTCTGCTCCAGGCCGCCGGCGATGGTGCGCGCTCGGCCGCCGAGCGTGTGCTCGTGAAACTGCTCCGAGAAGCAGGCATCACCGGCTGGCGGACAAACCATCCGGTCGGCGGGTACAAGGTCGACGTCGGCTTTCCGGTGCAGCAGATCGCGATCGAGACCGACGGGTGGGCGTTCCACTCGGACCAGGACGCGTTTCAGGTCGACCGGAGACGACAGAACGACCTCTCGCTACTGGGTTGGCAGGTGCTGCGATTTACGTGGCTCGATCTGACCGAGTACCCGCAGCGCGTCATCGCGACCATCCGACGAGCGATTTCGGTGCGCGAACAGTCGCCACGCGATCGTCCGCGCGCCGAAATCACCGGGGGCGGACGATGACCTCGTGGATGTGGGCGTCTCGAGGCGCATTGACGGCATCGGCGATGACGTGGGCGACGGTCTCCGGACTCAGGTAGTCCGACGCCGTGTACTCGCGACCCTCGTAGGCGACCAGATCCTCCTGCATCTCGGTGGCGATGCGGCCCGGATGCACCGAGGTCACCCGAAGCGAAGGCTCGTCGTTGCGCAGTGAATCGGCGAACCCACGCAGCGCGAACTTGCTCGCCGAATAGGCCGCCAGACCCGGCGAGGCGTTGATCCCCGAGCCGGAATTGACGAAGACGACCTGGCCGCCCGCGGCACGCAACGCGGGCAGTAGCGGCAGCGTAAGTGCCACCACGCCAAGCACATTCACTTGAAGGGTGGCGCGCCACTCGTCGACAGACGACTCCGCGACGCGGCCCGGATAGGCCACGCCGGCGTTGTGGATCAGCACGTCCAGCTCGACGATCGGTTCGACGGCCGTCTCGATCGCATCGAGATCGCCGAAATCGACCGGCCACGTGGTCGCACCGAACTCGTCGGCGACCGCATCGAGTTGAGGCGACGGCCGTCCCGCGAGGAACAGGGTGTGAGTCGGCGCGAGTGCCCGCGCAATCGCTGCGCCGAGCCCGCGGGAAGCCCCGGTGATCATCGCCGTCGGCATCCGGGCCGCGTCGGCGGCGACATTCGACACGCAGCCACCCTACCGACCTGCAAGTCGAGCTCAGTCGTCGCATCATTGAGGCGATGGCTCACGATTCCAGCTTCGCTCCGACACAGCTTGCGGCCCGCGCCGCGTATCTGCTGCGCGGCAACGACCTGGGCACCATGACCACCGCGGCGCCGCTGCTGTACCCGCATATGTGGAGCTGGGACGCCGCATTCGTGGCGATCGGACTGGCGCCGCTGAGCGTCGAACGCGCCGTCGTCGAACTCGACACGCTGCTGTCAGCCCAGTGGACCAACGGCATGATTCCGCACATCGTCTTCGCGAACGGCGTCGACGGCTACTTTCCCGGGCCCGCGCGGTGGGCGACGTCGGCGCTGGCCGCCAACGCCCCGCGTAACCGCCATACCTCCGGGATCACCCAGCCGCCGGTCCACGCGATCGCGGTGCAGCGCATCCTCGACCACGCCCGCAGCCGTGGGCGGTCGACCCGCGCGGTGGCCGAGGCGTTCCTCGATCGCCGCTGGGACGACCTGGTCCGCTGGCACCGGTGGCTCGCCGAAGCCCGCGACCCGCGCTCGCGCGGGCGAGTCACGCTGTACCACGGCTGGGAGTCCGGCATGGACAACTCGCCGCGCTGGGACAGCGCCTACGCGAACGTGGTGCCGGGCCGGCTACCGGAGTACCAGCGCGAGGACAACGCCATCGTCACCGATGCGAGCCAGCGCCCGTCGGACATCGAATACGACCGCTATCTGTGGCTGCTCGAAGAGATGAAGTCGGCCCGCTACGACGACGAGTTGCTGCCCAAGGTGATGAGCTTCGCCGTCGAGGACGTGTTCGTCTCGGCGATCCTCGCGGTGGCGTGTGACGTGCTTGCCGAGATCGGCGAGGACTACAAGCGCCCGCATGCCGATGTGCGCGACCTATACGGCTGGGCCGAGAGGTTCAGCGCCGGTGTCGTCGAGACCACCGACGAACGCAACGGTGCGGCAAGGGATTACGACGTTCGCGCGGAGAAGTGGGTGGCCACCGAGACGGTCGCGCAGTTCGCGCCGCTCCTGTGTGGCGGGCTGCCGCACGACAAGGAGCGCGCCCTGCTGCGACTGCTGGAAGGGCCACGATTCTGTGGACATCCGGACCTGAAGTTCGCGCTGATACCCACGACGTCGCCGGTGTCGCGTGACTTCCGGTCGCGCGAGTACTGGCGCGGTCCGGTATGGCCGGTGACGACGTGGCTGTTCTCGTGGTGCTTCGCGAGACGGGGCTGGGCGGAGCGCTCGCTGATCCTTCGGCGCGAAGGTCTGCGGCAGGTCAGCGACGGCACCTTCGCCGAGTACTACGAGCCGTTCACCGGTGAACCGCTGGGCAGCATGCAGCAGTCGTGGACCGCCGCGGCGGTACTGGATTGGCTGGGCTGAAACCCAGAGAAGCTATTCGGCCAGGCGCTCGAGCGGGCCAATGGCCTTGCTGAGCGTCTCGATGTCTTCGGGGCCGAGCTTTGCGAGCAGTGTCGCCAGGAACGCCCGTCGATTGGCCAAGGCCTCCTGGTGCTGGGACAGGCCCTCGGGCGTGATGTCGACCAGGACCGCCCGCAGGTCCGAGGGATCGCGGGATCGCTTGACCAGGCCGAGTTTTTCGAGCCTGCGGATCGCCACCGTCGTGGTCGGCGTGCGGACCCGTTCGTGCGCAGCGAGTTCGGTCATCCGGATCGGCCCCTGCTCGAGCAGTGTCAGCAGAATCGACAACTGTGCCAGCGTCAGGTCGCCGGTGGCGGCGTCGCGGCTCGGATCGCTACGACGGAGAACGGAGAAAACCCGCGAGAGGACGCGCTGCAACTCTCCGGCCAGCTCAGCGACCTGCGGCTCGGTCTCGACCATAATTTCGGCAGTCTAACCTGTCTGGACCTGCCAAGTTGTGTGACGAGCGCGTAAAAGGTCAGAGTACTTGCGAAAGGAAACGCTTCAGCCGGTCCGTCTCGGCGGCCCCGAAGATTTGCTCGGGCGACCCCGTTTCGACGACCTTGCCGTGATCCATGAAAACCACGGCGTCCGACGTCGACTGGGCGAAGCCCATTTCGTGGGTGACCACGACCATCGTCATCCCGTCGGCGCCCAGATCGGCGATGAGCGCCAGGATGCCTTTGACGAGTTCGGGATCGAGTGCGGACGTGGCCTCGTCGAAGAACATCACCTGCGGCGCCATCGCGAGGGCCCGCGCGATCGCCACCCGCTGCTGCTGACCGCCCGACAGCGTCGACGGGCGCACCTCGGCTTTGTGCCGCAGCCCGACCCGATCCAGTTGCGCCAAGCCGAGTTCGCGTGCCGCATCGGCGCCGAGGCGCTTGAGCTTGCGCGGTGCCAACGTCACGTTGTCCAGCACGCTGCGGTGCGGAAAGAGGTTGAAGTGTTGGAAGACCATCCCGATGCGCTGCCGCAGCTGGTCCGGATTGTCGGTGAGCACCGATCGCCCGTCGAGCAGGATGTCGCCGCGGTCGGGTTCATACAGCCGGTTCAGGGTGCGCAACAATGTCGACTTACCCGACCCCGACGGCCCGATCACCGCGGCAGTGGTGCCTGCGGGCACCTCGATGTCGACGCCGCGCAGCACCGCGTTCGGTCCGAACGACAGATGAATGTCCTTGGCGCTCAACGAGACCGGTTCGACAGGATGGGTCATCAGATCATCTCCTGAGTCTTGGAGAGCTCGAGGGGGTCTTCCTCACCCGGTGGTCGGCCGCGGCGTAGTCGGCTGTCGATGTAGTTGACGAGGTGCGTCAACGGGACCGTGAGCAACAGATAGAACAACCCGGCCGCGACAAGCGGCGACAGGTTGCCGGTCTGCGCATTGAGATCACGGCCGACTTGGAACAGCTCCCGCTGGTTGGCGATCAGCCCGAGGAAGTACACCAGCGACGACGCCTTCAACAGTGAGATGAACTGATTCATCAGCGCGGGCAGCACCCTTCGCACGCCCTGTGGCACGACCACCAGTCGCATCGACGACGGGTAGGAGAAGCCCAGTGCGCGCGACGCTTCCAGCTGGCCCGGTTCGACGCTCTGGATGCCGGACCGAAAGATCTCACCGACGTAGGCGGCGGCCATCAGTCCGAGCGCGGCGATGCCGAGAGGGTAGGGGTTGTTGCCGGTCAGCCCGCCCACGATCGGACCGACACCCAGGCCGATCAACAGAATGATCACCACTTCGGGCAGGCCGCGGAAGATGTCGGTGTAGACCCGCGCCGGCCAGCGGAGCCAGCGGTGCCGCGAGATGCCGGCGACGGCCAGCGCCATACCGAGTACGAGGCCGATCACCGCGGCGCAGACGGTCAGAATCAGCGTGTTCGGAAGCCCGGTCGTGAGCAGGTCGGGGATGGCCTGCTTGTAGAGGTCCCAATCGAGGAACGCGTCTTTCAGCTGCGACAGCGTCGACTTGGGCGCCGCCGCCGCGGGGGCCGACCCCTGGTTCTCGGCCGCGATCGCGTTGAAGTCGGGCAGCTGGGGCACCGGGGCCGCTTTCGATCCGGGTTTCCATCCCGGCGGCAGCGCTCGGGGGACCCAGTCGGTGTAGAGCCGCGACCACGTGCCGTCGGCGATGATCGCGTCGAGTCCGGAGTTCAGCGCGTCGATGAGCGGCTGGTTCTCCTTGGCGACAGCCCACGCGACGAAATTGTCCAAGCTGAAGGTGTTTTCGATGATCTGTGCCGGGTCGCCGGGCTGCACGGTGCCCGACGCCTGCTGCGACGGGGCCACCCAGGCGTCGATCTGGCGGGTCTTGAGGCTGGCGTAGACGGTGTTGTAGTCGGGGAATTTGACCGGCTGCAGTCCCAGCGTGTCGATGACGTAGGACTCCTGCACGGTGCCCTGGACGACGCCGATGCGCTGACCGGGCGCGAGGTCGCCGAACCCCTTGATGGGGGATCCGCTGGGGACCACGAGCGAGAAGTAACCGAAGTCGTAGCCGTTGGTGAATCCGACTGTTTGGCGCCGGGCGTCGGTGGTGGTGATCGACGACGAGCCCACGTCGAACCGGCGCGCCGCCACCTGTGCCAGCAGACCCGAGAACTCCGTGCCGACGAAGTTGATCTTCAGTCCGAGGCGGTCGGCGATCGCGCGCAACAGTTCGTTGTCGAAGCCGGTGAACTGGCCGGCGGAGTTTATGCAGATGCTCGGCGGTGCATCGGAGAGCGTCCCGACGGTCAACGTCCCGGGCCTGCTGAGCCCCAAGGCGTTGATGTCGATGTTGTCGAGCGGCCTGACCGTCGGCGTCGTGTACTTGTCGGCACCGGGACCCGTTGCCGCCTTGGCCAGGTTCGTCGGCAGCGCGCTGGCGCTCTCGATGCCGGGCGGCGCGCACTGGTCGACTTGTGCTGCGGCCGGCGCGGCCAGACTCATGCTGGAAATCAATACGGCGATCAGCGCGACGACGAATGCTCTGGAGACTCGGGGGAACGCGGCCATCGGCCAAACGTATCCACCGCAGGCGCGCTCACACCGCCTTCAGCTCAATCAGAACCCATCTGCCGGGATACCGGCGGGCGGCAACACGCCGCGGCGCACCAACTCGGCGAGCATGACCCGTCCCATCGTGTCGGCCCGTCCCCTGTTGGCGGCACGGGCCGCCTCGCCGTCGCCGCGGTGCAGGGCGTCGAGTTCGGCCTCGAAGTACTGCAGCAGGTCATGATGATTGTTGATGTACGCCATCCAGAACGCCCGAGGCATGAACGACTGTGACCCGCGGATGACGGCGAGTAGTCGTGGGCCCGAGTAGCCCTCGTTGATCAGCACCCGAAACTCCCAGGCAGCTTCCTGGAAGGAGCGGGAATCGACATTGGAGCGCATCGTGTCGAGCAGCGCATCGAGCTGCCGCAGGTGTTCGGGATTGCGGGCGTGCGCGGCGCGCGCCGAAGCGATGCCGCTGAGCATCCCGTAGACCTCATGGTGTTCACGGACGACGGAGTCGTCGAACCGCTCGACGTACGCACCGCGGTGATATCGGGTCGATAGGATCCCGTCGTGCTCGAGTTGCACCACGGCCTCTTGGATCGGCACCCGGGAAACGCCTAGTTCTCGCGCGATCTCGTTGCGGTCCAACCGATCTCCTGACCGCAGTTTTCCGGTCAGAATCAGATTGACCACGTGCGCGACCACGAGGTCCTTTTCCTTCACCCCATACTTCTTGGGCATGGCTGTACCAGCCTCTCACGGCACATACCCGACCCGGAGCCGTTACGGCGCTTCAGTGATCAGCCGGTGCGACGGGCGCGCCAGCGGCACAGAGCTTCGGCCCGCGTCAAATCGTAGTCCGGGCCGTTGACGCCGACCGTCAGCAGGGTCACTCCGAGCCCCGCCAACGCGTCGGCCTCGGCGAGAAGCGCCGCCTCGTCGTCGCCGGAAACGCCCGCTGACCGCTCGATGACCGCGGGGTCGCGGCCGACCTCGGCGCAGTGGCCGTCGAGGATCTCGGCCTTGCGCGGGTATTCGGAACTGTCGGCGAAGCTGTGCCAGATGTCGCCGTACTGGGCGACCAGCCGCAGCGTCTTCTTCTCGCCGCCGCCACCGATCAGTATCGGGATATCGCGGGTCGGCGCGGGGTTGAGCTTGGCCAGCCTCGAGGTGATCCGGGGGAGCGCTTCGCCGAGATCGTCGAGACGGCTGCCCGCCGTGCCGAACTCGTAACCGTATTCGTCGTAGTCCTTCTGCTTCCAGCCGGATCCGATGCCGAGGATCAGCCGGCCGTCGCTGATGTTGTCGACGGTGCGGGCCATATCGGCGAGCAACTCAGGGTTGCGATAGGAGTTGCAGGTGACCAGTGCGCCGATCTCCAGGCGTGACGTCTGCTCGGCCCACGCGCCGAGCATCGTCCAGCATTCGTAGTGCGCACCGTCGGGGTCGCCGTAGAGCGGGAAGAAGTGATCCCAGTTGAAGGCGACGTCGACGCCGATGTCTTCAGCCCGTTTCACCGCGTCGCGGATGTGGCCGTAGTGCGGTGCGTGTTGGGGTTGCAGTTGGACGCCGATGCGAATTGGGTTGCTCACGGTGTAGGTGTAACCGCGATCATGTCCCGATATTCCCGTCGCCCCGCCACACCGCGACCACCGACGGCCGCGCGGTGCCGTTGCCGCCCTCCGGCCAGCGCGAAAGGGGGTTGTCGATGCTGTTGTCGTCGTTCTCGCCGGGGTGCTGCACGCAGACTGTCACCAGATCGTCGGTGACGATCGGGCCGCATGTCTCGGCGCCGAGCGGCACGGTGAGGAACTGCTTGGTCTCGCCGCGGTTTGGGCCTTCCAGCGCGACGGCGAACAATCCGTCGTTGGAGTCCAGCGCGTTGCCGTCGGTCGAGATCCACAGGTTGCCGTGGCTGTCGAACGCCAGGTTGTCCGGGCAGGAGATCGGGCTGACCTTGGTCTTGTCGAATCCGCCGTAGTAGGTGTCGGCGGCGGCGGGATCGCCGCACACCAGCAGCAGGTCCCAGGTGAAGTCGGTACCCGCGTGGTTGTCGGTGATCTCGAGGATCTGACCGCTCTTGTTGTCGTTGCGCGGGTTGGGCGCGTCGGGCGCGGCCTCTCCCGGCGCGCCGCGCTCGTTGTTGTTGGTCAGCGCGACATAGATCTTGCCGGTCTTGGGGTTCGCCTCGAAGTCCTCGGGGCGGTCCATCTTGGTCGCGCCCGCCTTGTCGGCTGCGAGGCGGGTGAACACCGCCGCCTCCTGTGCGGTCACACCGTCGACAAGCGATTCGGCCTGCCCTCCTGCACCGGACTTCAGCAGCGGCAGCCAGGTGCCGGTGCCTGCGAACGACCCCTTCGACGGCAGCTTGCCCGACCCGTCGATCTGGTCCGCGGGGATGTCGCTGGACAGCTTGGCGACGTAGAGCGTGCCCTCGTCGAGCAGGGTCATGTTGTGCGCCCTGGCTGCCGCATCGTCACCCGGCTGCATCTTTTTGCTCGAGATGAACTTGTACATGTAGTCGAAACGCTCGTCGTCGCCGGTGTAGACCACGACGGTGCCGTCGTCGGTGACGTAGATGTTGGCGCCCTCGTGCTTGAGGCGTCCCAGCGCGGAATGCTTGATCGGCATCGAGTTCGGATCCCACGGGTTGAGCTCGACGACGTAGCCGAACCGATTGGGCTCGTTGGGGCTCTTCGCGAGGTCGAACCGGGGATCGAAGGTCTCCCACAGCAGTGACGACGGCTCCAGCGCGATGCCGTAGCGGTCCTGGCGGTCGGCATCAACAGGCGCCGGTGGCGGTGAGCCCTCGGCTGCGCCGAAGTATTCGTGAAAGTTTTCCTCGCCGGAAAGCATTGTGCCCCAGGGAGTCACGCCGCCAGAGCAGTTGGCGAAGGTCCCCGCTACCGTGCGGCCCGTCGGATCGGCAGCGGTTTTCACGAAGTCGGTTCCCGCGGCGGGGCCCGTCAGCGTCATCGGGGTGTCGGCGGTGACGCGCCGGTTGTAGCGCCCCATCACGGGCTTGAGTCCGGCCGGCGTGCGTTCGACCTCGACGACGCCCATGCCGATCGCGGCGATCTCGACGTCGAACTGTTCGCGAGTCGGGGCGTCGGCGTTGAAGCCGGGGAACATGAACTGCGGAGTGACGTACTCGAAGTTCGTCACCAACAGGAAGTGGTTCTGCTGTCCAGCCAAATCAGACGGGATGGGCAGCAGGCCGGCGAAGTCGTTGTTGAAGCCGAACTGTCCGCGCTGGGCGGCACCCGTCTGGGCGTTGACGTCGAACTTCGGAGCGTTCGGCAGCACCGGGTCGCCCCAGCTGATCACGACCCCTTGTTCGTAACCGTCGGCGACGACGACGACGTCCTCGCTGTTGGGCGCGACAGAGCTGAATCTCATGCCGGGGGGAGTCTGGGCCGGCGGCGCCGACGACGACGGACTCGCGGCGGGCTGCTCACCGGTTCCGCAGGCGGCCAACACCGAACCGGCGCCGACGGCCAACACCGCGACTCCACCCGCCTGCAGCATCGAGCGTCGCGACACCGCTTTGACGACGTCTCCGAAGTACTCGTTGTCGCTGGTGTTGCGGACGGGTTTGGAGCAGGCGTCACCGCATTTGTAGACGCAGGTGATGTGCTGGCGCGTGGACTTGCCGTTGTGGGTGACGAGCAGGTTGAGAGGCACAAGTGCCATGGCTGCGGTTCCTTCTGTGTGGGTGCCGGCCGGGGCTGTGGCCAGACGCGCGAAACCTACGACAGCAGGTGTAGCAGTTGGCAAGCAGAAGGTGAACGGAAGGCGAACGCGCTAGGCGTCGAGCACGCCGCGCAGGATTTCGATGAGCTTGCGGGGTTGGTCGCTCTGCACGGAATGCCCGGAGTCGGTGACCATGTGCACCGTCTGGAATCCCGGTGCGATACGGGCGAATTCGGCGGCGTCGTCGTCGTTGACGAAGAACGAGTTCGCGCCGCGCACCAACGTCGTCGGCGTCTCGAGTTTGGGGACGTCGTCCCACAGCCCGTCGAACCCCTCGCCCTTGCGGAACGAGTCGTAGCGCCACGTCCAAGTGCCGTCGTCGAGGCGTTTGGCGTTGTGGAAAACCCCGTGCCGCAACGATTCCCGATCGCGATGCGGTGCGGCCGCGACGGTGATCTCGAGCATGGCTTCGAAGGTCGGGAACGACTTCTCGCCCTGGACCAGCGCGACGGTGCCCTTCTGCTCCTCGGTCATCTCGGTGTGCCGTTCGGGCGCCGACGGCGTGACGTCGACGAGGACCAGCTTGCGCACGAGTTCGGGCGCCGTCACCGCCAACCGGAGGGCCGTGAGCCCGCCCAGCGACATTCCGACGACGAGGTCGGCGTCCGGCGCGAACGCACGCACGACCGGCTCGATCGCGGTCGCGTTGAGCTTGGGACCGTAGTCGCCGTCCTCGCGCCATGCCGAGCGGCCGTGTCCGGGCAGGTCGATCGACAGCGCGGGCTCGCCGAGTCCGATGATCACGGTGTCCCACGTGTGCGCGTTCTGCCCACCGCCGTGCAGGAACACCACCCGCGGCGAGGCGTCGCCGAACTTCAGCGCGCTGACGGCGGCGGAGTGGATGCGCTCGACGGCCGGCAGCGGACCCGTCGCACCCGCCTGCGCAGCGTTCTCCTTCAGGAAGGTGAATTCGGACAGTGAGGCGAGCTCGTCATCAGCGCTGATGTCGGTCATTAGGGCACCCTACATACACGAAAAAACGGACAGATCGCGCGTGGTCTGTTAACCGCGATCTGTCCGCTTTCGGTCGAGGATCAGCCCTCGATGAAATCTTCGAGCTGGGCGCGCGCGACGTCGTCGGGCAGCTGCTTGGGGGGGCTCTTCATCAGGTAGGCCGAGGCCGCCTCGACGGGGCCGCCGATGCCACGGTCCTTGGCGATCTTCGCCGCACGCACCGCGTCGATGATGACGCCTGCCGAGTTCGGCGAGTCCCACACCTCGAGCTTGTACTCAAGATTCAGCGGCACGTCACCGAACGCGCGACCCTCGAGCCGCACATACGCCCACTTGCGGTCGTCGAGCCAGCCGACATGGTCCGACGGGCCGATGTGGACGTCCTTGGTGTTGAACTCGCGCTGCAGGTTGGACGTGACGGCCTGGGTCTTGGAGATCTTCTTGGACTCCAACCGCGAACGCTCCAGCATGTTGAGGAAGTCCATGTTGCCGCCGACGTTGAGCTGCATCGTGCGGTCGAGCTGCACGCCGCGGTCCTCGAACAGCTTGGCCATCACGCGGTGGGTGATAGTCGCGCCGACCTGGCTCTTGATGTCGTCGCCGACGATCGGCACGCTTGCGTCGGTGAACTTCTTCGCCCACACCGGGTCGGAGGCGATGAACACCGGAAGCGCGTTGACGAACGCCACGCCCGCGTCGATCGCGCACTGCGCGTAGAACTTGTCGGCCTCTTCCGAGCCGACGGGCAGGTAGGACACCAGCACGTCGACGTTGGCGTCCTTGAGCGCCTTGACGACATCGGCGGGCTCGGTGTCGGAGATCTCGATGGTCTCGGCGTAGTACTTGCCGATGCCGTCGAGCGTGGGGCCGCGCTGCACGGTGACGTTGGTCGGCGGCACGTCGGCGATCTTGATGGTGTTGTTCTCCGACGCGAAGATCGCCTCGGAGAGGTCGAAGCCGACCTTCTTGGCATCCACGTCGAACGCGGCGACGAACTTCACGTCGCGCACGTGATAGGGCCCGAGTCGCACATGCATCAGACCGGGAACGGTGGCGTTCTCGTCGGCGTCCTTGTAGTACTGCACGCCCTGTACCAGCGATGACGCGCAGTTGCCAACGCCGACGATCGCGACGCGCACGTCTGAATTAGAAGTCATGACGGCTTCTTCCCTTCTTTCCCTGTCCTACAAACCCGGTAGTAGTTACGGCTGTTCAGCCCGTTGCTGCGCGGTCCGTTCCGCCGCAATCAGTTCGTTGAGCCATTTCACTTCACGCTCGCTGGACTCCAACCCGAGCTGATGAAGCTGCCGGGTATAGCGGTCGATCGAGCTGCTGGCCCGCGCCACTGCTTCGCGCAGACCTTCGCGACGTTCCTCCACCTGACGACGGCGCCCCTCCAAGATCCGCATCCGCGCCTCGGCCGGCGTGCGGTTGAAGAAGGCGAGGTGAACGCCGAATCCGTCATCGGAGAAATTCTGGGGCCCGGTGTCGGCGACCAGTTCGGTGAAGCGCTGAATGCCGGCGTCGCTGAGCCGGTAGACCCGGCGCGCGCGACGCATCTTCGGGACTCCCTCCGGTGCGGCGTCCTCGACGATCAGGCCATCGACCTGCATGCGCCGCAGCGCCGGATACAGCGAGCCGTACGAGAACGCCCGGAAGGCACCCAGCAGGCCGGTCAGTCGTTTACGCAGCTCGTAGCCGTGCATGGGGGATTCGAGCAGAAGGCCCAGGATGGCGAGCTCCAACAATCGAATCACCTCCTTGCTAGGACACTGCTTGGCCGTTACGGCGTTCCGACACCTCCGGCAATAGTATCGCGCCGATATATTCACCGCCAACGACGGGTTACGAGGCCCCGACTTCTTCCCCGGCCCCAGAACGAGGTGTCAGGTGACGTCGTCGATGCGCTTGATCGTCCCGTCGCCCGCGAAGGTGACCGAGCCGCTGCCGAAGTCGCTGGAGACGTTCGCGCGCAGAGTGAGCGCGCCAGGCGCGGTCGGATCCTTGGCCGGGTCGATCGTCAGATAGGTGTTTTCCTTCTTCACGTCGGCCGGATTGAGGCCGACGGTCTCGGCGACGCCTCTCAGGATGCCGACCGCGGCGGGCACGTCGAAGGCACCCAGGTCGACGAGGACGTCGTCCTCGTCCTTGGCCGACGACGACGGATCGTCGAACCCGCCGCGGTAGGTGTAGCTCAACTTCCGTCGCTCATCGCTGGGGTCTGGGCGATACAGCACCGCGTACTCGGGATAGATCACCATGTCGTATCCCATGGTGTCGCCGAAACGCTGGCGCATCTGCTCGAGCAGGCCGTTGAGGCCGCCGAGCGATTGCAGCTGCTTCGGCGGGGTCAGGACCGTACCGGGGATGCCGTCGGATTTGGCGCCCGGGTCCGACGTGAAGCTCAGCGGCGAGGTGGTGTTGCCGTACAGGCCCCAGCCGATCCCGATGCCGAGCAGCACCAGCACGCCGGCGATGGCCAACCGGATGCCCCAGCCGCCGCCTGTACCGCCCGCCGGCATCTTGGGCCGCCGCTTGAGGTCGGGCAACTGGACCGGAGCGTTGGCCGTCTGCAGGTCGGAGACCAGCGATTGCAGATCGCCGAGCGTCTCCGACTGGGTGGCCAATGCGACCCGCGTGCGGTGCTCCTCCATCGACAACTGCCCGTCCGCGAGCGCGCTGTCGAGGATCTGGCAGGTGTCGTTGCGGTCGCTGTCCTTGGCCCGCGTTGCTGCTGTCTGCCGGTTCGCCACGACGATGATCGTAAATGTCAGCCGTCCAGGTCACCGGGTACACCCGCGACCACGTCGGGCCGTCGCGCCTCCGTGCTCCAGCGGCCGACGTACTCTGGTCTCCGTGCGATTGCAGCGACAGGTGGTGGACTACGCGCTTCGGCGACGGTCCCTGCTGGCAGAGGTCTACTCGGGACGCACCGGCGTCTCAGAGGTCTGCGACGCCAATCCCTATCTGCTGCGAGCCGCGAAGTTCCACGGGAAGCCCAGTTCGGTGACGTGCCCGATCTGCCGCAAGGAGCAGCTCACCCTGGTGTCCTGGGTGTTCGGCGACCACCTGGGCGCCGTATCCGGATCGGCGCGCACTGCCGAGGAGTTGGTTCTGCTGGCAACCCGCTACGACGAATTCTCCGTACATGTGGTGGAGGTATGCCGCACCTGCAGTTGGAATCACCTGGTCAAGTCGTACGTGCTCGGCGCCATCCCGCCACCGAAGGGATCGCGCACACCGAGGCGGACCCAGACGGCGCGCAGTCGTGCGCGCACGGCCAGTGAATAGCGAAGGGCGCCACGACCGGTCAGCCAACGACCCCCGTTCGGGGCGGGTGGCTGATGGTGTGAGCGCTCCCGGACCCAAGCAACCCGACGCTGGGAACGTGCCTGCCGGACGTCACCGCCCGCAGGCGGATGCCCCCGCGGCGCCGCGCACCCGCAGCATGCCGCCGGACGACCGGCACACGACCATCCTCCCGCCGGTGCGCGACGTCGCCCCGCCCCAGTGGCGCGATCCCATCGACGCGGTGAAGGCCGCGCTCGACGGCACACCCGCACCCAAGCAGCCGCCCCCGCCGCTGCCGCCGCGGCGTCCGCCAGGCGGTGGCGGACCACCGGAGCGCCCGAGCGGGCAGCCCGGTACGCGTCCGCAGATCAACTGGAAGTGGGTGCGCCGCGGTTCGCTCATAGCGGTGGTCGCGATGATCCTGTTGCCGATCATCACCTTCGCGATGGCGTACATGATCGTCGACGTGCCGAAGCCCGGCGACATTCGCACCAACCAGGTGTCGACGATCCTGGCCAGCGACGGCAGCGAGCTCGCCAAAATCGTTCCGCCGGAAGGTAACCGCGTCGACGTCAACATCGACCAGATACCGGTTCAGGTGCGCAATGCGGTGATGGCGGCCGAAGATCGCGACTTCTACTCCAACCCCGGGTTCTCGTTCACGGGCTTCATCAGAGCCATGAAGAACAACCTGTTCGGCGGTGACCTGCAGGGTGGTTCCACGATCACCCAGCAGTACGTCAAGAACGCGTTGGTCGGCGACGAGCGGTCGGGTGTCGGCGGGCTGATCCGCAAGGCCAAGGAAGTGGTCATCTCCACGAAGATGTCCGGCGAGTGGTCCAAGGATCAGGTGCTGCAGTCGTATCTGAACATCATCTATTTCGGGCGCGGCTCCTACGGCATCGCGGCAGCGTCGAAGGCGTACTTCGACAAACCCGTCGAACAGCTCAACGTCGCCGAGGGTGCGCTACTGGCGGCGCTGATTCAGCAGCCGTCGGGACTTGATCCCGCCGTCAACCCCGACGGCGCGCTGGTGCGCTGGAACTGGGTGCTCGACGGCATGGTGGAGATCGGTGCACTGTCGCAGGAAGAACGTGCGGCGCAGGTGTTTCCGCCGACCGTCCCGCCGGACCAGGCTCGCGCGGCCAACCAGACCACCGGCCCCAACGGGCTGATCGAGCGCCAGGTGCAGAAGGAACTGCTCGAACTCTTCGACATCGACGAGCGGACACTGAACACCGAGGGTCTGCAGATCACCACGACCATCAATCCCAAGGCGCAGCAGGCCGCCGAGCAAGCCGCGGCTGAGTACCTCGACGGACAAGACCCAGACATGCGCACCGCGATCGTCTCGATCAATCCGAAGACGGGCGGGGTCGAGGCGTACTACGGCGGCACCGACGCCAACGGGTTCGACTTCGCGCAGGCGGGGTTGCCCACCGGGTCGTCGTTCAAGGTGTTCGCGCTCATCGCTGCGCTACAGCAGGGCATGGGTCTGGGCACGCAGGTGGACAGTTCGCCGGTGTCGATGAACGGCATCACGATCAACAACGTCGAGGGCGGCGGCTGCGGCACCTGCAACATCGCCGAGGCGTTGAAGCGGTCGCTGAACACCAGCTACTACCGGCTCATGCTCAAGCTGGAGAACGGGCCGGCCGACGTCGCGAAGGCCGCACACGAGGCGGGCATCGCCGAAAGTTTCCCCGGTGTGGACCACACGCTGTCCGAGGACGGCAAGGGCGGGCCGCCCAACAACGGAATCGTCTTGGGCCAGTACCAGAGTCGCGTGCTCGACATGGCGTCTGCGTACGCGACGATCGCGGCGTCGGGTGTGTACCACAAGCCGCACTTCGTGCAGAAGGTCGTCAACGCATCAGGCGAGGTGCTGTTCGACGCGTCGCAGCAGGACAACGAGGGCGAGCAGCGCATCGACAAGAAGGTCGCCGACAACGTCATCGCCGCCATGCAGCCCATCGCCGCGTACTCCAACGGCCACGCGCTGGCGGGCGGGCGTCCCTCGGGCGCCAAGACCGGGACGAACCAGCTCGGTGACACCGGGGCCAACCGGGACGCCTGGATGGTCGGCTTCACGCCGTCGCTGTCCACCGCGGTGTGGGTCGGCACCACCGAGGGCACCAAGCCGCTGGAGAACAGTTACGGCTCACCGGTCTACGGGTCGGGCCTGCCGTCGGACATCTGGAAGTCGACGATGGACGGCGCGCTGGAGGACACCGAGAACGAGTCCTTCCCGAAGCCCGAGGAGATCGGCGGGTACGCGGGTGTGCCGCAGGCGCCGCCACCTCCGTCGACGCCGCCGCCGGGCCCGCCAACCCCTGAGCCGGGAACCGTGATTCAGCCGACCATCGAGTTGGCGCCTGGGATCACCATTCCGTGGGGCCCGCCGACGACCGTGCCCGCAGGTCCGCCACCGGCGCCTGGTGCTCCTGTCCCCGGGGCCCCGGTGCCTGGGGCGCCGGTGCCCGGAGCGCCCGCGCCCGGACCGCCACCAGTGCCCGTCGCGCCCGGCGCACCTCCGTGACCGAACCTGTAGATCCCGGCGACGACGGCGACGCGGCGAAGGCTGCGTCGCCGGCATCGTCCACGGTGTCACCAGTTCCGCTCGCAGAAGTTGAATCGCCGGCCCGGCCGGCAGAAGACATCCGGAGCCTCGACGACCGCGACTTGCCAAGCCGCACAGACACAATCGGCGCAGCGCTGTCCGAAGTGATCGGCGGACCGGTCGGCAAGCATGCGCTGATCGGCAGGCAACGGTTCTTCACCCCGCTGCGCGCGATGCTGCTGATCGCGCTGGTGTTCCTCGCGCTCGGCTACTCGACGAAGGCTGCGTGTTTGCAGACCATCGGCACCGGCGCGCCCGACCAACGAGTCGCCAACTGGGAGAACCAGCGCGCGTATTACGAGCTCTGCTACTCGGACACCGTCCCGCTGTATACCGCCGAACTGTTGAACCTCGGCAAGTTTCCCTACAAATCGAGTTGGGTCGAGAAGGACGCAGCAGGCCAGCCGAAAATTCAGTTCGACGGAAACATCGCGGTGCGGTACATGGAGTATCCGGTGCTGACCGGCCTGTACCAGTACGGCTCGATGGCGCTGGCCAAGTCGTACACCGCGCTGTCGAAGCTGGTGTCGCTGCCGCTGTTGGCCGAGGTCGTGATGTTCTTCAACATCGCCGCCTTCGGATTGGCGCTGGCATGGCTGGCGACGGTGTGGGCGACGTCCCGGCTCGCCGGACCGCGACGGGTGTGGGACGCGGCTCTGGTAGCGGCGTCACCGCTCGTGATCTTCCAGATCTTCACCAACTTCGACGCTCTGGCAACGGCTTTCGCAACGGGAGCGTTGCTCGCGTGGGCCCGACGAAAACCGGTGCTGGCGGGCGTGCTCATCGGCGTCGGCGTGGCGGCAAAGCTGTATCCGCTGCTGTTGCTTGTCCCGTTGGCGGTGTTGGCGGTGCGCACCGGCAAGTTGCGCGAAGTCGGTAAGACTGCGATCGCCACCGCGCTGACGTGGTTTATCGTGAACCTTCCGATCATGGTGCTGTACCCAAGGGGATGGTCAGAGTTCTTCCGGCTCAACACCCGTCGCGGCGATGACATGGACTCGATCTACAACGTCATCAAGTCGTTCACCGGCTGGCGGGGTTTCGATCCCGACCTAGGGATGTGGGAGCCGCCGACCGTACTCAACGCCGTGTCCGCGGTGTTGTTCGTATCGTGTTGTATCGCAATCGTTTACATTGCGCTGACGGCTGAGCAGCGGCCGCGGGTGGCGCAGATCGCCTTCCTTGTCGTCGCGGCGTTCCTGTTGACCAACAAGGTGTGGAGCCCGCAGTTCTCGCTGTGGCTGGTCCCGCTGGCCGTGCTCGCTCTGCCGCACCGGCGAATTCTGCTCGCGTGGATGACGATCGATGCGCTGGTGTGGGTACCGCGGATGTTGTATCTGTACGGCGAGCAGAACAAGGGTCTGCCCGAGCAGCCGTTCACCATCGTCGTGCTCCTGCGGGATATCGCAGTGGTTGGCCTGTGCGCGTTGGTGGTTCACCAGATCTACCGGCCCGAGAAGGACCTCGTCCGGTGGGGTGGTCAAGTCGACGATCCGGCCGGAGGGGTCTTCGACGGCGCGCCCGACGCCCCGCCGAGATGGCTGCCCGATTGGCTGCGCCCGGACCGGGACAGAATGCGGGTGATCGAGCCCGTCGAGAAGCGGGCGGGCGTTACGCTCGACGCATGACCTCGCCGACGCGGCGCCTACTCGTAGTGGTGGCGGCCGTCGTGGCGCTGGTCGGCTGCAGCAAGTCCGAGAGCCCCGCACCCGCACCGTCGTCCTCGTCAACGGTGACGGCGGCGCCTCAGGAAGGCAGCCCCACGTCAGCGGTACCGCAGGACGGCGCTGTGCGCTATCTCGCGCTGGGCGATTCGCTGAGCCAGGGCGTCGGCGCGCCCGACGAGCAGACGGGTGCGTTTCCCGCGCTGTTGGCCGAGCAGTGGCGTGGGGCCGGCTGTGAGGTCGAACTGCAGAATGCCGGCATCAGCGGCTACACCGCCGAACAGGTGCTCACTGACGAAGTGCCGCAGATCGAAGAGTTCCAGCCGACGCTCATCACGTTCCAGGCCGGAGGGAACGACATCGTGAACGGCGTGACACTCGACCAGTACCGGCAGAACGTCAAGGCGGTGCTCGAGGCGGCGACGGGCAGCGGTGCGCGGGTCATCGTGCTGGCGCAGAACGAGTGGTTCCGGTCGCCGGAGGGAAAAACCTACGGCGATGATCTCGCGGCACAGCGCGAAGCATTCGACGCTGCGCTGATCGAAGAAGCGAACGCCGCCGGCGCCGAATTCGTCGACATGCGTGCGACATACAAGCAGCAGGCCGACGACAACCAGTGGGTCGAGGACGGCATTCATCCGACGCCGGATGCGTATGCGGCGTGGGCGACCGAACTGGCCGGCGCAGTGCCCGCCCCGTGTCAGTGAGCTAGCTAGACGCCACGGCGAACAGCCGCCATTCGCCGGGCACGCCTTTGAGTTGATGCGTACCGCGGTCGTCGAATTCCAGTCCCGATCCGATGACGAGGTCGCGCAGTGTGCTCGACACGAGGACGTCGTTGGCGCCTGCCGACGCGCTCACCCGCGCGCCGATGTGCACGGCGATGCCGCCGATGTCGTCGCCGCGTAGTTCGACCTCACCGGTGTGCAGTCCGGCGCGAATCTGGATGCCGAGCGCCTGCACCGCGTCGCGAATTGCCATGGCGCAGCGGATCGCTCGCTGTGGCCCGTCGAACGTGGCAAGGAACCCGTCGCCGGAGGTGTTGACTTCCCGGCCGCGAAACCTAGCGAGTTGTGACCGGAGGACAGCGTCATGCGCGTCGAGGAGCGCATGCCAGTCGCGGTCGCCCATCTCCGCGGCACGACGTGTCGAGTCCACGATGTCGGTGAACAACACCGTGGCCAAGACGCGGTCGTCGGCCATGTCTGGCTGCTCGCCGGTGAGAAACTCGGCTATCTCCTGGAATGACGCGCGCCAGGGTTCGACGAAGTGATGAAAGTTGCGACCGGGAAGCTGGACGAATTTCGCACCAGGTATGTGATCGGCGACGTACTTGCCCCAATCGGACGGGATGAACGGGTCGTCGGCGTGCTGGACGACAAGGGTCGGCACGCGAACAGTCGGCAGGATCGCCCGAATGTCGAGTTCGGAGACGAGAGGCATCACGAGCGCAACGGTTCCAGGGCTTGCGCCAAGACGCTCCATTCGAGCCCACGCCGCACGGATCTCTTCGTTCCATGGCATATCAGGATTCAGGACATGCTGTGTTTCCCCTGTACCCCACAGCGCGATGAAAGTGGCATTCGTTTCGTCGCGATCGAGATCGGTGCGTTGAGCCCCCGGATCTGCGTAACCCTCGAGGATGACGAGCGCCGTAGTACGGGACCGATGCGTCGCAGCGAACAGTGCCGCCGTCGGCAGCGCGCCGGCGGGGGTGATGAGAACCGCTTCGGAAATCTCAAGGGCGTCCAGCACGGCGGTGATGCTGTCGGTCCATTGCTCCAACGTCGGCAATGCGTCAGTAATGATCGAATCGGAGGCTCCTGTGCCCGGTTGGTCCAAGAAGATCAGTCGACCAAGCGTTGTCATCGCCTCGGCGAATCCCCGGACCGACGGTAGCTCTGGGAGTAACTCGCAGCAGGTGAACCAGTTCGGCACGAAGACGATGTCGCGCTCGCCTTTTGGCGACGCACGGTAGGCGACGTGGAGATCCCCGTTCATTGCATAGCGTGTCTCGGAGAACACGATCGAAGCGTATGCCCGTCAGCAGCGCGATTTCGCAGATCAGCGGGCATTCCTGTAGCCTGGGCCGGTTGCCGACGCAGGCGACCCTCCTGTCACGGAACGACCGTGGCCGCAAGACCGTAGGAGGTGATGGGTTCCTTATGCGTCCATACGAAATCATGGTCATCCTCGACCCCACTCTCGACGAGCGCACCGTTGCTCCGTCTTTGGAGACGTTCCTCAACGTCATCCGCAAGGACGGCGGCAGTGTCGACAAGGTCGACATCTGGGGCAAGCGCCGCCTGGCGTACGAGATCGCCAAGCACGCCGAGGGCATCTACGCCGTCGTCGATGTGAAGGCCGAATCAGCGACGGTGTCCGAGCTGGACCGTCAGCTGAACCTGAACGAGTCCGTGCTGCGGACCAAGGTGATGCGGACCGACAAGCACTAAAGGGTGCCGTACGTCGGAGTGGCTCCGTAGGCTCGCCTGCGACTGACTTCGCGTATAACCCAAACTCCAGGAGGAACTCGTGGCTGGTGACACCGTCATCACGGTCATCGGAAACCTGACCGCCGACCCTGAGCTGCGGTTCACGCCCTCGGGCGCGGCCGTTGCGAACTTCACGGTGGCGTCGACGCCGCGCATCTTCGACCGTCAGACCAATGAGTGGAAGGACGGCGAAGCGCTGTTCCTCCGCTGCAACATTTGGCGCGAGGCGGCGGAGAACGTGGCCGAGAGCCTGACTCGTGGTTCACGGGTGATCGTCAGCGGACGGCTCAAGCAGCGTTCGTTCGAGACCCGTGAGGGCGAGAAGCGCACCGTGGTGGAACTCGAGGTCGACGAGATCGGCCCGTCACTGAAGTACGCGACCGCCAAGGTGAACAAAGCCAGCCGCAGCGGCGGTGGTGGCGGCGGGTTCGGCGGTGGTGGCGGTTCGCGCGCTGCAGCTCCGGCCGGCGGTTCCGACGCCAAGCAGGACGACCCGTGGGGCAGCGCTCCCGCGTCGGGTTCGTTCAGCGGCGCCGACGACGAGCCTCCCTTCTGACTTTCAACTGATCAGCAATTCCAGAAAGAGATAGACACATGGCCAAGTCCTCGACCAAGAGGCGCCCGGCTCCTGAGAAGCCGGTCAAGACTCGCAAGTGCGTGTTCTGCTCGAAGAAGGGCAAGAACCAGATCATCGATTACAAGGACACCGCACTGCTGCGTACCTACATCAGCGAGCGCGGCAAGATTCGTGCCCGCCGTGTGACCGGCAACTGCGTGCAGCACCAGCGTGACATCGCCATCGCGGTGAAGAACGCCCGCGAGGTGGCGCTGCTGCCGTTCAGCTCGTCGACGCGATAAGCACAAGGGAACAGACGATATGAAACTCATTCTCACCACCGAGGTGGACCACCTGGGTTCCTCGGGCGACATCGTGGAAGTCAAGGACGGCTACGGACGTAACTTCCTGCTGCCCCGCGGCATGGCCGTGGTGGCATCGCGCGGCGCTGAGCGCCAGGCCGAGGAGATCCGCCGGGCCCGCGAGGCGAAGGCCGTGCAGGGCCTCGAACATGCTCGTGAGCTGAAGACGGCCATCGAGGGTCTCGGCGCGGTCGAGCTGCCCGTGAAGGCGGCCGGGGACAGCGGCAAGCTGTTCGGTTCGGTGACCGGCGCCGACGTGGTTGCAGCCATCAAGAAGGCCGGCGGCCCGAATCTGGACAAGCGCACGGTGCAACTGCCCAAGGCGCACATCAAGTCGGTCGGCACGCATCCGATCACGGTGCGGCTGCATCCAGAAGTGAATGCCGCATTGTCGCTCAGCGTCGTCGCCGGGCAATAACGTCGCAGTCGATACGGCCGGGTGGGGACGCCTTCGTTCCTCACCCGGCCGTTGCTGTGTGCGCTGGCGAACTTCGCGCACGAGTTGGCCGACAGCGAAGATAACCGGCTGTTAACCTGCGCGGTCCCGACCGGAAACACAACACGCCCGAGACCGCAACCGAGGGCGACACGCCGGGTGATTTCCCATGCACAGGGTTTCATGGGGTTTATGGTGCGGCTATCTGCGCGGACTCCATGAACAAAGTTGTTTATCCACAGGTTCTCCCCAACGACTCAACATGCCTGTCCAGACCTATCCACAGGCCATCCACAGGTCCATGAACAGGGGGCCTTTGCCTTGGTTTCAGCAAACGCCTAGCGTTGCCGTCGCGAGCCATCGGGACGACCGAACGGGGACGGATGTCCGCGACTTGTCAGACTGCCGCGGTAAACCTTAATCGAACCTACGTTCGAGCCGATTCAGGGGAGGTGTAACCCGCGTGGCTGTCGTCGATGATCTCGGTCGCTCGGACATGGACGCCTCGCCTCCCAGTGAGGATTTCGGTCGCCAACCTCCGCAGGACGCCGCCGCAGAACAGGCCGTGCTCGGCGGCATGCTCCTCAGCAAGGACGCGATCGCCGACGTGTTGGAGCGGCTGCGTCCGGGTGACTTCTACCGCCCCGCGCACCAGAACGTCTACGACGCGATCCTCGATCTGTACGGCCGCGGTGAACCGGCCGACGCGGTGACGGTCGCGGCCGAGCTGGATCGGCGCGGTCTGCTACGTCGTATCGGCGGCGCCCCTTATTTGCACACGCTGATCTCGACGGTGCCGACGGCGGCGAATGCCGGGTACTACGCGGGCATCGTCGCGGAGAAGGCCTTGCTCCGCCGGTTGGTGGAAGCGGGCACGCGCGTCGTGCAATACGGCTATGCCGGTGCCGAGGGCGCGGACGTCGCCGAGATCGTCGATCGCGCGCAGGCCGAGATCTACGACGTGACCGAGGGCCGCACCTCTGAGGACTTCGTGCCGCTCGAGGAACTCCTGCAGCCGACGATGGACGAGATCGATGCCATCGCATCGCAGGGTGGCATCTCGAGAGGTGTGCCGACGGGCTTCACCGATCTCGACGATCTGACCAACGGGCTGCATCCCGGGCAGATGATCGTCGTTGCGGCAAGACCCGGTATGGGAAAGGCCCTCAAGCTCGATACGCCGCTGCCGACGCCAACGGGCTGGACGACGATGGGCGACGTCGCCGTCGGAGACGAGTTGATCGGTGCCGACGGACAGCCGACGCGTGTCGTCGCGGCGACGGAGGTGATGATCGGACGGCCGTGCTACGAGGTCGAGTTCTCCGATGGCACAGTCATCGTCGCGGATGCCGAGCATCAGTGGCCGACTGAGCGCGGCATCCAGGTCACTGCCGCACTGCGGCCAGCTGTCGACGTGATCACCGCAGCGCGGGTTCCGGTGCTCGCAACCTTCGGTGGGGGTCGCCAATCAGCTTGGGGGATAGAGGCTGTCCGCCGAGTCGAGAGCGTGCCGGTGCGGTGCGTCGAGGTCAGCGCTGAGGACCATCTCTACTTGGCGGGCGAGGGAAGGATCCCAACGCACAACTCGACTCTCGGTTTGGATTTCATGCGGTCCTGCTCGATCAAGCATCACCTGCCGAGCATCGTGTTCTCCCTCGAGATGAGTAAGTCCGAGATCGTCATGCGGCTGCTGTCCGCAGAGGCGAAGATCAAGCTCGCCGATATGCGGTCGGGCCGGATGAGCGACGACGACTGGACGCGCCTGGCGCGCCGCATGAGTGAGATCAGTGAAGCGCCACTGTATATCGACGACTCTCCGAACCTGACGATGATGGAGATCCGCGCGAAGGCGCGACGGCTGAAGCAGAAGGCGGACCTACGTCTCATCGTCATCGACTACCTGCAGCTGATGACATCGGGCAAGAAGGTCGAGTCACGTCAGCAGGAAGTGTCCGAATTCTCGCGTCAGATCAAGCTTTTGGCGAAGGAGCTCGAAGTTCCCGTCGTGGCGATGAGCCAGCTGAACCGCGGTCCGGAACAGCGCACCGACAAGAAGCCAATGTTAGCTGACCTACGCGAAAGCGGCAGTATCGAGCAGGATAGCGATATGGTGATTTTGCTGCACCGGCCGGATGCGTTCGAGAGTGACGACCCCCGCGGTGGTGAGGCAGACTTGATCATCGCTAAGCACCGCGCAGGTCCGACGCGGACGGTGACAGTCGCCCACCAATTGCATTTGTCACGCTTCACCAATATGGCAAAAGCCTAGGGACTGGCATCGGGGCAGTGACCGTGGCAGCAGTCGGGCCCACAAAGACTTTGCCGGGCAGTGCACGAGTCCTTCTAGCTGACAACGGTTCCGAGGTCGCCTTGTGCGATCTTCAAGAGTCCACGGAACAGCCGCTGGTGTACTCGATGGATGAGCGGCTCCGTCTCGTGGTCGGGCGTCTGGCGGCTATCAATTACGTCAGCCAAGCTCAGGTGTCTTGTATTCGCCTCGCGTCAGGCAGAGTGGTTGAGGCGACTGCGGACTCTGAGTTGCGGACGCTCGCAGGCTTTTTGCCGGTGCGCGCCCTATCAATTGGCGATCGTATTGCCGCACCGAGGCGTCTTCCGCCCCCTTTGAACCCGCAATCCATGGTCGCCGACGAATTAATTCTGCTGGCACACATGATCGGTGACGGGTCATGTGTCAAACGTCAGCCGATCCGATATGCAAGCATCGACGAGCAGAATCTCTTCGCGGTGACCAACGCCGCCAGACACTTTGGCGTGACCGCAAAGCGTGACGAATACGCGGCGGCTCGCGTCACGACGCTTCGACTCCCGGCCCCCTACCGATTGACACATGGGCGACGAAATCCCATCGCAGCATGGCTCGACGGGATGGGTCTCTTCGATAAGCGAAGCTACGAGAAGTTCGTGCCCAAACAGGTATTCGGCCTATCGAATGATCAGGTGTCGCTCTTCTTAGGGCACTTGTGGGCGACGGACGGGTGCGTGATTTGGGACGGTAAGCAGGGCCAAGGCCGAATCTACTACGCGTCGACAAGTCGCAGGCTCATGGATGACGTCAGACAACTATTGCTGCGGCTTGGCATCCTGACGAAGGCGCACGGTGCGCGGAAAGACGGTTATCGCGTCTGCTGGCAGCTGAGCATCAACGGTATGAGAAACCAGAGCCGATTCCTGAACACGGTCGACGTCAATGGCGAGAAGTACTTCGCCGGCCACGAGATTCTCAAGAACCTCAAGGGCGTCAAGGCCAACGAAAACGTCGATACGGTGCCGCGTGAGGTGTGGGACCAGGTGCGCCAGGGTCTCAAAGATCAGCGGATGTCGCATCGCGCGTTCTCCGAGGCGATGAGGATCAAGTTTTGCGGTTCGACCATGTGGAAGCACTCACCGAGCCGGACTCGCCTGCATCGTGCGGCCGCGATACTCAATGATCGCGGGCTCCACGACCTGGCGAGGAATGATGTGTTCTGGGACAAGATCGTCGAGATCACGAGCGTCGGGCGACAGGACGCCTACCGAGTTGCCCTGGCAGGCGCGGATAATCTCGTCGCGCAGGGCATCTCGATGAGGACGCTGAGCTCAGCTGATGCGGCTGGCAGCCCGCCCCGGTGACGTCGGTTCGATAATGACCATCGCGATCGCCCACCAAGTTCACATGTCGCGCTCCGGTTACCCGATCGGGCGTTAACGGCGCTGCTGTGGTGCAGGTCATCCTGCAAAGATCGCAGTGATGCGTTCGGCTCGGGGAGCAACGTTGACGTCCGCGACCCATGCTGTCCAGGTGGATGCAGCCTGGATCGTCGCTTCCGGGGCCCGGAGTAGTCACCACGATGGGAGGTCGATCTCCGCCGATGCATCCGTACGCCACACCTGATCCGCCGGCAGGGCGTACGCCGGGTGGTGGCGGTAGAGTTCCGAAACGACGATGGACCGTAGCAGGAGGCGGACATGACGTCACTGGGCGCGGTCGGGATATGGGCGCGCACGCAGCTGCGTTGGGACGTCGAGCCCGTGAACCACGAGTTGCGGGCACCTGGCCGCGACGCCCGCGGTGACGTACAACCAGATTCGACGCCGCCGGGTGCGGTCGGCTACAACCACCAATCCATACTCGCGCGTCCGATTCGGGACGCCCACGGTGCCGCATTGTGAAGCCTTCAGGATTCGGCGGCGCCGAGGAAGGGGAAGGCCGCTTCAAAGTGGACCGGCGCTCTCTGTTGACTGGGCTGGCCGCCGTCGGCGCCTTCTTGGTCGTGGACCTCGGCGCGGTCGCCTACGCCAACAACTGGATCCGGCCGGCCGGCGCCTTCACCCGGCAGACCATCATCGATGCCCTGCGAGCGACCTACGGCGTGCATCCAGGGTTCCGCAAGAACCACGCCAAAGGTGTCGCGGTCACCGGCTTCTTCGACAGCAACGGCAACGGCGCCGCACTGTCGAGCGCCGAGGTCTTCACCCGGCGGCGCACCCCCGTGTTGGGACGCTTCTCGCTGGCCGGCGGCGACCCGGCGATCGAGGACAGCCTCACCGCCGCCCGTGGTCTCGGACTCGCGTTCGGGCTGACGGGCGCCCAGCAGTGGCGCACCGCGATGCTGAATCTGCCAGTCTTTCCCGACAATTCGGCGCACGGATTCTACGAACGGATCCTCGCGTCAAAGGTGGTACCCGGCACAGGCAAGCCGGACCCCGCAGCGATGGAACGGTTCCTGGCCGCCCATCCCGAGACTGCAGCCGCAATGGCCGTCATCAAGGCCCACCCACCCACCCCAGGTTTTGCAGACAGCACCTTCTCCGGACTCAACACTTTCCTGTTCACCGATCGCGCAAAACGAGTGACCCCGGTGCGGTGGTCGCTGGTGCCCGAACAAGCCGCGCTGCCGGCAAGACCGGGGCGCGACGGGTTGTTCGACGCGCTGGTTCGCCAACTACGGAGCACTCCGCTGAGGTGGCGGATGGAGATTGTCGTGGGCGAGTCCGCCGACCCGATCGATGACGCAACACTGCCGTGGCCCGCTGAGCGCCGGCGCGTCGATGTCGGCACCGTGACGTTGACCGGGGCTCAGACCGAAGCGCCCGGCAACGCGCGCGACGTCAACTTCGACCCGCTGGTGCTGCCAACCGGTATTGCGCCGTCGGCCGACCCCCTGCTGAGCGCCCGCTCCTCGACCTACGCCGCGTCCTATCACCTGCGCACCGGCGAACCCACCACACCATCGGCAGTGCAGGTGGACGAGGTAGTTCAATGACGGCCCCCGCTCGGTTTCGGCTGCGCTCGCGCGTATTGCACTGGGCTACCGCCATTTTGGTTTTCGCAGCCTTATTGATCGGGTTCACAATGGTCAATTCGTTGGGTTCCTACGGCGCACTGGTCACTATTCACATGACCCTCGGCGTCACCATTCTGGTGATCACCGTCGTCCGCATCGCGAACCGACTCACCGCCCATCCGCCAGCTTGGCCACCTACCGTGAGCCGGCTGGAAGCCAAAATCGTCATCGCCTCCGAGCGCGCCATGTACGCCTTACTGCTGCTCCAACCGCTTATCGGATGGGCCATGGTCTCGGCAGCAGGCCGATCCGCCGTCCTCTTGGGCACCCTCCACCTGCCAGCCCTGGCTCCGTTCAATACCCATCTGTATTTCGCACTGCGGCAAACACATTCGGTTCTCGCCTACTTACTCGTGGCCGTCATCGCCATGCACGTCAGCGCCATTCTCTTGCACACCCTGACACTGCATGACCGGATGCTGTCCCGCATGCTCTTCGGTCGACCGCACCGGCCGGCAATCCGAACATCAAGGCCGACGCCGGCCGCCGAGCCACATGGGGAAAGCCAGGCGGCCGTCAGCGACGATCCGAAGAGTTCGCCGCCGCCGCGAACCCCGCCTCGATAGATATTGAATACTCCTCGGCTACCAAGACTATTCGCAGAGGACGGTATGTCCGCACAAGGACCCAGTGTCCCCTCAGCTGCAAGCAGGCGAGCCACATCATGCATCGACACGTCCGCTATCGATTCTGAGGACCTACCCTTGAGAAGGTGTCAGCGTAGGCGCGTTCGAAGCGATCGTTTGGAATGCTATGCCAGGGAGGGGTTCTGAACAGGTGAGCAGCTCGCTAACCGATGGCCGCGAGGCGCCCACACTGCACTGGTCGCAGATTCACGGCTGGTTTCGCTGGCGCGATCTACAGGAGGAGGCCGCGGCGACCTTCGCAGCGGGTAGCACGTTCGTCGAAGTCGGCTGCTACCTCGGCCGCAGTCTGTGTTCGCTGGCAGAGGTGGTGAGCGCGGCGGATCGCGAATTCACTGTGGTCGGAGTCGACTACTGCCGCGGCAGCGGGCCCGAGGGCACCGCGGCCAGAGACGCTCATGCGGCCACCGTCGCCGAGGGCGACGGCACTCTGGCCGGCCAATTGCACCGCAACGTCATCGCGTGCGGCTATGCCGACCGCGTCCACCTCGTGGTCAGCCCTTCACCGGCGGCCGCCACTCTTTTCGCCGACGGGTCTTTGGCCTGGTTACACCTCGATGCCCGCCACGAGTACGACAGCGTGCTCGCCGACATCGACGGTTGGCTTCCGAAGGTGGCGCCAGGCGGCTGGCTCTCGGGGGACGACTACGACGAGCAGTGGTGGCCCGGTGTGGTTGCGGCAGTGCGGGATCGCGTGCCCGATGCCGAGGAATGCTCCACCGGTCAGTGGCGCTGGGTGAAACCCAAGAGTGCATAGCGTTGAGCACGCTCATCCACGACTAAGCTCGCTGCGGTGTCGACCGTACAAGAGGCGAAGCGGGCAGCCATCATCGAGATCCGGATCCGCGCCGCACAGGATTGCTTGAGCGTCCGATGAGCACCGGGCGCTCGTCCAAAGCGCGGTCACTGACTATTGTCACAATCGCCTACCTGATCGCGATCGGAGTCGGCGCGGCATGGTTGGTCGCGGGACCTGCCACCGGCACGGCCTTGTTGGACGCATTCATCGCCGATGTGCTCGCAACCGGCGTGATCTTCGTGTTCAGCCGAGCGTTTCGAAATTCCAGTTTCTACGACGCCTACTGGAGCGTGGTACCGCCGCTGTTGCTGCTCTACTGGTGGCTCGTCGCCACCGACCCCGACACACTGCGGTCAGTGCTGATCGCAATCGTCGTTGTGCTGTGGGCGATTCGACTTACCGGGAACTGGATCTACGCCTTTCCCGGTCTGCACCATGAGGATTGGCGCTACCCGAAGTTCAAGGCGAGTGCGGGCCGCTGGGAGTTCTTCGCCGACCTGTTCGCCATCCATCTCATCCCCACGGTGCAGGTTTTCCTAGGCATGATCCCGGTCTACGTCGCAGTGACCCGTCCGGGACCCGGCCTGCCGTGGCTGGCCTGGACGGCCTTCGTGGTGGGCATCGCGGCGGTCGCGGTCGAGTTCGTCGCGGACCTGCAGATGCATCGATTTGTCGCGGCTGCCCGGCCGGGCGAGGTAATGGATCGCGGATTGTGGAGCTGGTCGCGTCATCCAAACTATTTCGGGGAGTTCAGCTTCTGGCTGTCGCTGGCCCTGTTCGGCGTCGCCGCCGCGCCCGCGGACTGGTGGTGGCTAGGCATCGGCGCACTGGCAATGCTCGCCATGTTCCTTGGCGCGAGCATTCCCATGATGGAGGAGCGCAGCGTAGAGCGGCGACCGAATTACGCTCAGGTGGTCAACCGGATACCACGATTCGTGCCGCGGCCGCCACGCTCACCGAGGCGGGATCCCGGGTCGCGCGAGGACTCTGCGGGGTGAGGACCGCGAGCACGGCTGTCGGCTGAGGCGACACCAGCTCGACGTCGTGCGGTCGGGACGACGTCGTTCGCGTCGGATTGGCGTGCCTCCCGTTGCGCGGACGGCACCGCCTGGTTGCTATCGCTCGATAGCCTTGACGAACCTGCATTCGAGGCTTGGAGGCACGGCGATCGCCGCCGTCTCGGCAGAAAGACCCGATGCGTTCGGATCACCTACGACCACAGAGAGGTTTCACCATGGCCACTCGTGTCTGGACCATCGGTCATTCCACACGCGCGTTCGAGGACGTAATGACCATGTTGCGCGCCACCGCGATCACCGTTCTGGTTGATGTGCGCTCGTATCCGGCGTCGCGGAAGTTCCCGCAGTGGAACCAAGCGGCGATAGTCGAGGAGATGCCGTCCGACATCGGCTACCGGTGGATTCAGAAACTGGGTGGTCGGCGCCATACCCCGGCTGGTGTCGAAAGCCCGAACGGGGCGTGGCGAGTCAAGGCGTTCCGTGACTACGCCGACTACATGCAAACCGCCGAGTTCGCCGATGGACTGGGCGAGTTGCTCGAGCTTAGCCATCAACAACGTCCGGCGATCATGTGCAGCGAGGCGGTCCCCTGGCGCTGTCACCGCAGACTGATCACCGATGCGCTGATCGTCGCCGGAACCGAGGTCTGCCACATCATGTCCGCAGCGACTACAACCCGAGCAACGTTGAGCGACTTCGCCCATGTCGATGACGGCAAGCTCACCTACCCACCCGCCCGTTGAGGATTAATGAGCATCGTCGATGACGTCCGTGAAGACGTCCAAAACATTCCAGCCGGCTCCGTCGCGGCCTACGGAGACATCGGCAACAGAATCGGAGCCGGCCCCCGCCAGGTCGGCCGCGCAATGAGTCTGCTCGACGCGACCGTGCCTTGGTGGCGAGTCGTCCGCGCCGACGGGAGCCCCGCCACCTGCCACGGTGGCCGCGCCCGTGCGCTGCTGATCGAGGAAGGCGTCCCATTCCATGCCGGTGGACGTCGCGTAGACATGGATCGTGCTCGATACTCGGGGGTATAGAACTCCGTTGCTGCCGTGAGTGCCGAAAGGCACGTCGACCCTCAGGGGTGCAGATTCCATTGGCCGCAATCTTGGGCCAACACGTCGTTGACGTCGACTTCGTATCCGCCGACCAGCGGGCCCGGGTTCGACGCCGTGGCCACCACGCGTTGGTAGAGAACAGCATTGGGGTGAATGCGATTACCGGACCAGGCCTTGGTCTGCCACGCCCAGACGCGTCCGGGCGTGCGGGAGTTGCCGATCACGCCGTCGACTGCGGCCCAGTGGCACGCGTCGATACCCGCGTAGATACCGGTGCGTTGTACTCCGAGCACCGAGTTGATACCCCGAAACCATTGCAGGGCAACGCTGCTCCACGTATCCCGGCTGATGTCCTCGTCGATCGAGAAGAAAACCGGTGCGCTGCGGCCGCCACCGGCCGCAGTGTGTAGCTGCCACGCGGTTCGAGCGTCCGCGACACCGCCTGCGAACCCTCGGGTGAAGTCCGATGGCGCGGATCCGCCAGGCTTTCCGTATTGGTAGTTGCTGACGATCACCAGCCCAGCTCGAGCCAGCGATTCCGCATAGGGCCGGGTGATCGGTTTAGCTCCAAAGCTCGTGCCTGGACGTGACAGCGAGACGTAATTCACCACCCCGGCGTATCCCGCGGCGCGGATGTGGTGAGCGGGGATCTGGTGCGCGGCGTAATCGATCAGTCGCGAAGCCGCTGCCGCTGCAGGAGGACTACCGGCACCTGCCGCTGCCGCGCCCAACCCAGCCAGTGAAGCAGCGGCGGCATAACGCAATGCGTCGCGCCGGGAAGCCGGGCGCGATCGCCAAGGGTGAGTGTCTGCGCCGAGTCCCACGGCGGGATGTTAACGATGGGACTGGTGTGAACCGGGTAGCCGCGCCGGAAGACATGCCGGACTCCCGAATCTTTACATCGTGGCGGTGATCTCGATGAGGGTGAGTTCGAACGGGCCCTGTTGTTTGTCGAGAATGTAGACCGCCATCTGGCTGATGAGTGACGGGTCCATCGTTGGCGGCGCGTCCGGTGCCGGATCAAGGCGCATTCCCACCGGCGTGAAGTCTCCGACGGGTAGGTCGTAATTCCGCTCGACGCCGGCCTCGGTGGCGAACCGCTGGATGTAGGACCACGGCTGCCCCGCAGTCCCCACCTTCAAGACATAGGTCTTGCCGTCGCCGAGAGCGCGCACGCGAAGTGACGTCGCACCGGTTGCTCGTCGCCCGATATCGGGGTCCTGCGGCCCCCGGGCCGAGGCGAACCCGCCGTTGTTCTCCAGCGAGATGTTGCCGGAGAACACCAGGCCGCCATTGCCGAATTCGATTCTGGCCGTTGACTTACCGCCCATCACGGGATCGTTGACCGTCGTCCAGGCAGCCACATCACCGGCGTCGTCGAGTTCGACGAGAACGACGTCGGGCTCCTCACCCACAGCGGTCCCGCATGCCAAGACCAGCAGTGCCGAGCACACGAACGCGACGCAGGCCAATCCCCGCGTGCGCATCAACACCTCGGACCGCTGTTCGCCTCGCGGCTCCGCATCGGCATACCGTCGATGACGGCATAGATCGTCCGAAGATCCGGAACCTGGTTGACCCGCAGTTTCTCGCCGCCGTCCTTTCCGACCAACACCACGGTGAACGCGTTCTCGTCGACCGCGTACTGCTTCATCAACCGCCGCGCCTGATCGGCGCCGACGGCCTGACCGTCGAGCGAGCTGACGCCCTCGTTCACCACCACACCGATCACCATGTCGCGGTCAACGACGTCGCACCGGCTCGCCTGGATCCGCTGAACGGTGTCGACGAGCCGGGGGTCGCGGTCGGACGGCGCGAACAGCAGCAAGGGACGACTTGTCCAGAGGTAATCACCGAGTTCGGCGGCTACGGCGGTACCGGACGCGAAGGAAGAGATCGCGAGCAGGAGGGTCAGAACGAATGTCGATCGCAGAATGCCGCGCCTCACGTGCGCAGTATTTCCCGATGTCGCCGAAAGCATGCGCGATCTGCGAACGAAATGCCCTCAGCCGCCGAACCGCTCGACGAGCAACCGCACGCGCTCGTCGTCATGGTCGGGACGCAGCCGACCGGTACGGCCGAGGGTGACGACGCCGTGCAGTGCGGCCCAGAACAGCTCGGTCATCGTGTCGGGATCCAGTCCGCGCGCGCTGTGGGAGACCGCGTCGCGCAGCACAGCGAATGCCGCCGACAGCTCGGGGGGCGTGTCGTCGGCCGCGAAGCGCAGCCCGCTGGCGCGCGAGAACATCGCCTCGTAGACCGCCGGATTCGCCTGGGCGAACGCCAGATACGCATGGGCGATGCGCGTCAGAGCGTCCTCGCGTGCACTGTCGTCAACACGGCGCATCGCCTCCGCCAGCTCGGCGAATCCGTCCAGGGCGACGGCGTCGGCGATCTGCTCCATTCCGGTGAAGTGCTTGTAGAGCACGGGCTGGCTGTACTCGATCTCGGTGGACAGTCTGCGTGTGGTGACGGCGTCCCAGCCGTCGGCCTCGGCGAGCCTGCGGGCGGTGGTGACGATCAGCCGGCGCCGTTCGGCCTGCTCCCGCGCCCGCCGGTCCTCGATTCCCATAGCCGAACAGTATCACCGCTAGCGGGAATAGCAGCGCTATTGACCGGGTTGCACGGGCGGGGTTAGCGTTGCTAGCACCATCGGTTCGAGAGGAGCTTTCGATGGATCCGATCCTGATCACCAACATCCTCGCGGTCATCGCGGTGCTTGGCACCGCAGTGGTGTTCGGCACCGACGTGTTCTGCGCGGTCGTGCTTCGCCCCGCGCTTTCGAGGCTCGACGACAACGCCTTGGTCCTCGTGACCGGCTATGTGCACCGCTACGGGGACCGACGCATGCCGGTACCCGGAGTACTCGCCATCGCGGCCACGACAGCGACCGTTGTGCTTGCGGTCACCGCCGGGCTCTGGGCGCACGCCGCGGCCGCCGCCACCGCTCTGGTTGCGCTCCTGATCTGGCTCCTGCTCTACATCCGGATCAGCGCGCCGATCAACCGACAGCTGACCGCCGCCGCCGAATCCGGCCGAGCGCTCGCGAACGGCCGCGCGCTGCAGGCGAAGTGGGACTCGATCATCTATATCCGCGCCGCCCTTCAGGGATTCGCCGTCGTGGCACTGTGCGGCGTCGCCATCCTCTGACCCCTACCTACTCGACCATCCGCCGACAACCCAGGAGCGCACGACATGACCGCCACCGCCGGCTACATTCTGGCCGCACTGCTAGCCGCCGCGATCGTCTTCATCGGCGCCCGCTTCCTCGTCGCGCCAGGCATCGCCGCGGTCGGTTACGGCGTTCCCACCGACCCGAATCGGTCCGAGGTGCGCGCCTACCTGAGCGTCAAGGGCGTCCGCGACATCGCCACCGGCCTGTTCGTCGCCATCCTCTTGGTCGACAATGCGACCCACCTCGCCGGCTGGGTGATGCTGGCCGCCACCCTCATCCCGATCGCCGATGCTGCGATCGTCCTGCGTCACGGTGGAGCCAAGCCGATCGCGTACGGCGTGCACGGCGGCACTGCCGTGGTCCTGCTCCTCACCGCGGCACTGCTGCTGGTCTCCTGACGAGTCCGTGTGAGCCACGTCATCATCGGCGGCGGTTTGGCGGCTTACTTCCCTGGGCATATTCAAACCGCTTTACGTGGTGGTTTTCGTAGTCCGGTCCGAAGGGAAGTGCAGTGATAGATCGTGTACTCCTCTCGGTCGCCCGTATGAACAGCGTCTGCCAGTGCGGATGCCCCGGCGGCGACCACAAACGCTCCGGATGCACATTGTGCGGATGCGGCGGGTTCACCCGGTGGGTCGCCGACGGCGATTCGGTGGGCATGTCCGTCGCATAGCAGGACGTCGACGCGTGTTTGGGATCAGGTCACATCGTTGGTCTTCAGCGGGCGGCGCACGGGCGACATGACGAGATGGCGACGCAACCGCCAGTCGGACACCCGAAAAAGGCGACCCATCGCCACCGCCGTGCCACCGACGTCATCGCGCGCAGTGAGATAGGTCCACCGGTGCTCTTCGGGGAGGCTGAAGAACCGCTCGAAGAAATCGGGGACTTCGTCGGGCGGCATGCGCAGGATCGCCTCCAACCCGATCAGCCGAAATCGGTGAATCGCTTGTGCCGACGGCGACCACACGGTTCGCTGCGCCGCCGACAGCGCCCGGCCCGGGTCGGGCAGATGCGCGGCTATCGCTTCGGCCACCTGCGGCGCAAGGCGGAAGGACGCAGCGAGGCTGTATCCCGTTGCCGGGTGGATGAGCGGTGCGGCCGCGCCGAAACCCAGCGCACCTGCCCCGTCGTGGCGCGAATCGTCGACTCGGAACGAAACCTTCTCGTCGTGAGCGTCTTTCGGGATCGGAATGCCACGGCGTTCAAGCCGGGCGTGCAGTCGCCGCCGCAGGGTCGCCAGCGAAAGCCCGGGTCGTCGTGCCAACGAGGTCTCTTCCACGAGAACCCTGCCCGCGCCCAGTGGAATCGCGTAGAGAAACGTGGGCCAACCTGTGTCCCCGTGGTCGGCGCGCCAATCCATGAACAGCGCCGTATGGGGATCGACCATCGACGCCACCGCGTCCTCGTCGAGCACGAGCCCGTACGCAGTCTGCTCGGCCGGAGTGCGGCGCGCCTTTGTTGCGGCCAGTGGCCGCCACCGCCCGGCCGCGTCGACGACGACCGACGCCCGGATGTGTGAGCCGTCGGCCAGCGCAACCACTCCTCGCCCCGGTGAGCCCACCGCTCGCCCGACCCGCACGTCCACCCCGCGCAGCCGATCGCTGAGGTGAGAGTGCAGTGCGGGCACGTCCAGGACGGCGTACTCCCAACCCAGATCGTGCTCTGTCACCGCGATCGCGCGACCGGCGGCCCGCGCCGCGACGACCGACGCGGGCAGGTCGTCCGGCAGTTCTCGGCTCCACATCCCGTAGGTCGCCATCCACGGCCGCTGGGGGGCCGGGTCGAGCAGCCCCGTTGTCAATCCGACGCTGCGGCACGCGCCCGCCAGAGCCATTCCGGCCGGCCCGGCGCCGACCACCAAGACGTCCATCTCCTCCATCGTGCCGGTTCACCGCAGATCCAGGGCGAGCGCGGTGGGCTTTGCGCAGTCTCCGTACGGTGGTGTCGTGTTGTTCTTCATCTTCGGTCTGGGCACCAAGCAGAAGTATCTCGGCGCCGGAGATGTCCGCGCATGTCCGCGTTGCCACGACACGACGCAATGGACGCGGATGCGGCAGTTCAAGCAGTTCACGTTGTTCTTCGTTCCGGTTGCGCGGTGGAAACGCCAACAGTTCGAGGTCTGCGGCATCTGCGGCACCACCGTCGCAGCTTGAATGTATTGCCGTGGCGCTGAAGAAAAGTTGACGGTCGATTAGACATCGTCGACGTCAGTTCATAGCCTGTCCGAGATACACGTAGCCGGACCACGAACGGTCCCTGCAACGAAGGATCGTGACAATCCGAATGAGTCGGATGCGCCGCTTGTCGCGGCGAACTGCGGGCGCTTGCGCGGCCGCGGTCCTTGCGCTTGCCATACCGATCGCCGGAGACGTCAGGGCCGACCCGGCGGCCGACGCGCTGGGCAGGCTCGACGAGTTGTCCCGCCAGGCGCTGGAGAGTCGCGAGGCCGTTACGGACGCTCAACGCGACTTCGACGAGAAAGCGGCTGTTCAGACCGCAGCCGAGGAACGTCATCGCGCCGACCTGGCAGCCGTGGACGCCGCGAATTCTCAGCTCGCCGCTCGTCAAGCCGCAGCAGACCACATCGCGGCGATGACGTACGTCAGCGGACGCACCGGCCAACTACCGGCACTGCTGACCGCAGGTTCTCCTCAACAGCTGATCGACCAGCTGTCCATCCAGCAAGCGGTCGTGGCCGAAACCGCCGGCCAGATGAAGGCCTTTCAAGCAGCGCGTGAGCGCGCCGCCTCCGCCGCCCACGCCTCCGAAGCCTCAGCCACCGAGGCTCGCACCGCAGCCGAGCACGCTGCTGCAGTGCGCGCGGAACTGCAGGCCAAACTCAAGGAGCTGCTGCAGCAGATCTCCGCGGCCGAGGCGCAGTACGCGGCGTTGACACCCGCGCAGCAAGCAGTGGTCGACAATGCACCACCGCCGGTCGCGCCACCGCCTGCGGCACCACCGCCGCCGGGCGCGCCACCTCCGGCAGACCCCGCCATCGTCGCCATGCCCGGCCCGCCTCCCGGTGTGGCGCCGCCCGCGGTGGCGTCGCTCATGGATATTCCGGAGGCGTTGCCCGTCGGCGTCGCACCGGAGGCTGGACTACAGCCCAACACCGTCCTCGCCGCCCGCGCGGTCAGCCAGCGGTTCCCCCAAATCGCCGAGATCGGCGGTGTCCGGCCGGACTCGAAGCCATGGCATCCGAGCGGCTTGGCGATCGACATCATGATTCCCAACGCCGAGAGCCCGGAGGGCATCGCGCTCGGGGACCAGATCATGGCGTTCGCGCTAGCCAATGCGGGGCGGTTCGGGCTTCAGGACGTGATCTGGCGCGGCACGTACTACACGCCGGACGGTCCAGCAGGGTCGGGATACGGCCACTACGACCACGTGCACATCACCACGACACCACGCCGCTGATCAGTCGCGCCGGACGGCTCGCTCGATCGGATTGGCCAGTGCCATTGCGATGTCCCATAGCCTTGAGGCGTTAACGGGATCCAGCGCATACGACGCGACGCCACGGAAGTCATCGTTGCGCTGAGCGACCACAGTGGACTCGTTGCAATCCTCGAAGTAGTGCCCGCCGATCCCATCGACCAGCGGAGAGGCTGCCAGCAGGGCAGAGGTGGCGGCGCCCTGTTCGACAGTCTTGCGCCGGTCGACCGGTGTACGCAGACCGCCGGTGTGCTTCTGCAGGCCTGTCGCGATCGCGCCAGGATTGAGGGCGTTGCTGACAATCCCGTCATTCCGCCAGCGTTGGGTTATCCCGACAGCGAGCAGAACGCTTGCGGTCTTGGATTGGCCGTAGGCCGTCCAGGGGTCGTAGGGGCGGAAGCGGTAGTCGAGGTCATCGAATACGACCGGAGACATAAGGTGCGCGCTGGAGCTGACCGATACGACGCGGGCGCCACCGGCGGCCTTCAATGCCCCATGCAGTCCCACGGTGAGGGCGAAATGGCCGAGATAATTTGTGGCGAAATGCATTTCGCGGCCTTGTCCGGTGCGCACCAATTCAGGTAGCGCCATGATGCCGGCATTGTTGATCAAGATGTGGACCGGCTCGACGCCCACCCTGGAGGCAAACTCCGTCACCGACCCCAGATCGGCGACGTCGAGGACTTCGGCTGAAACAGCCCGATTGCCGGTGGATTCGGCGATCTGTGCCGCTACGTCGAGCCCGGCGAGTCGTCGAACTCCGAGAACGACCTCGGCTCCAGCGGCGGCGAGCGCGCGTGCGGTCTCCACCCCGATCCCGGAGGTTGCGCCGGTGACGACGGCGCGTCGCCCAGACAAGTCGACATCGGCGAGGACGTCGTCAGCGGTCGAAGTGAACCCGAATTCGGTTGTGACGAGACTCATCTATGCTCCCGGTGTCATCGGTCAGCTCGCGGACTGCATCGCGTCCACAACCTCTTCGGTCGTGACCACGCCGTGGGCGAGAAAGGCGTAGTTGACAAGGGCGGCCGCGTAACCGTCCCCCCACTCAGGGTGACGTGAGCCTGCGATGGCATCGCGGACGACATAGACCTCGAAGCCTTGCTCGAGCAGATCTCGCAGGTGCGATTCGACGCACATGTTCGCGAGCATCCCGCCCAACAGCACCTTTTGGATCCGGCGTTTGCGCAACTGCAGCACCAGATCGTTGGTTTGCGAGCCGAAGACCTTGTGCGGGCTGACCACAATGGTGTTCGGGTCGTTGATGTAGGGCTTGAACTCTTCGAGCCAGTCGGCCCCGGAGCCGGGCAACCCGTCGAGGTTCAGCGGCCCCGGTCGGTCGAAGGTGCCGGTGCGCAGTTCGTCAGTCTCAAGTGCTCCGTTGAAAAGCCAACGGTGATCCGTGGGATAGAAGTAATGCGGCGAGATGAACATCGCGAAGCCGGCGGCCTGCGCAGCGACGAAGATGGCGAGCATATGGGTGACGGTGTCGTTTTCGGTGACGCTGTCTCCGGTGACCGCCCAGTTGATGCCGGTCGGGCTCAGGACGTCGTTCTGTGGATCGATGAACACCACAGCGGTGTCACTCCGGCTCCAGTTCATCGCATTTCCTCTTCCCGGGGGCTGGCATTCGGCAACACCACCACTTTTCCAGTGGCAGTGCCATTTTCGACGATCTGATACGCGCTGTTGACGTCATCGAGTGTGAAGGTCGTCGAGTGCAGCCGAGGAACGAGCTGACCTGTGTCCGCCAGGGCGGCAGCTTCGGCGACGATGTCACCGTGGTGTTCGCGACCGCGGCCGGTCAACAGCGGCATCAGGGTGAACACGCCGGAGTAGGTGGCTCCACGAAACGACAACGGCGCCAGGCTGTGCGTTCCCCAACCCAGCGCGCTGACGACGTGGCCGGTGTAAGGCTTGACCGCGGTGAACGATGCATCGAGGGTGGCACCGCCAACGTTGTCGACAACGATGTCGAAACCTTGTCCACGCGTGTACTCCTCGACGTACTCGTCCACTGTGCTTGCTGTGTAGTCGATCGGGGTCGCCCCCGCTTTGCGGATCACCGCCTGACTCGAAGGGCTGCCGGTGGCGAAGACGTCGGCGCCTCGGGCGACGGCGAGTTGTATCGCAAGGAACCCGACTCCACCCGCGCCGCCGTGGATCAGTACCTGCTGGCCGGCATCGACCCCGGCTCCCCGGCTCGGTCGACGAGCCCTTCCCAGGACGTGATGAAACCCAGCGGAATTGCGGCGGCCTGCTCCATCGACAGCCCACGGGGCTTGTGGGCGAGTAGCCGCGAATCGACCGCGGAAAGTTCGGCGAGCGATCCCTGCAGGCCACCAACCCCGCCGGTCATACCGAACACTTCATCGCCGATCTGGAATCGGTCGACCTCTGCCCCGACGGCTTCTACTATGCCTGCGACGTCGATGCCCAGAACTGCCGGTGGAGCCATCTTGGCGTGCGAACCCTCACCTCGCCGGATCTTGGTGTCAAGCGGGTTCACCCCGCAGGCCAATACCCGGATGAGAACTTCACCGGGGTCTGGCGTCGGATCGGGCAGCTCACCGATCTGCAACGGTGAGTTGTAAGCATTCAAGACAGCTGCACGCACGAATCCTCCTATGAACCGGCTTATCTTGACCCAGCGATGACTGCGCCGCTGGCTATCCGTTCGGCCGGCTGATCCAGCCGGTGCAGCTGAGGGCGCGAATGCCCACCCTTGTCTTCGCCGTGTCAAGCCGGTGTTCGATTGACCAGCCGACCGATGTACTCCATTCAGTTTCCCCGGCACTCTTACACAGCAACCGCACAGCTCACGTCGTACGTGCGCTCCACTCAGAGGTGCGTTCCCGCGTGGCTTCGGCCAGCGCCTCGAGCGTGTTCTCTGCGTCGAAGTCCTTTCCGTACACCGGGGTTCCGGGCTGTTGGCGCCATGATTCGGAAATTGGGCCCGAATCAACGGGATCGAACCCGAGTTGGTCGACAAGTTCGTGAATCAGTTCACGCCCGGCTCCATCCTCGCCGGCGATCGGGAGTGCGATCCGGTTCGGCGTGCCGCTCGGCGAGCCCTTCTCCAGCAGATGCTTCCACCAGATCCCGTTGAACACCTTGTACACCGGGGCGCCGATTTGTTCTGCGACCCAAGCGCTTTCGACCTGCCCATCCTCGATCGCCGCGATCTCGCCGTCGCGCTGCTGGGGGTAGTAGTTGTTGGTCTCGATCACCGGGGCTCCCGGCTTACGCGCATCGACGATGCCGGCGGCAAGATCGGGAACGTTCTTCTGCGGAATGCTGACGACGACGAGGTCGGCGTCGGCGGCCGCATCCTTGGCCCACACCGCCTTGGCGCCCGTGGCGCTCTCGAGATCGGCGAGGGTTTCGGGGGAACGGGAGTTCGCCACGTTCACCTCGAAACCGAGTTCACGAAACCGGCGCGTCAACGTTCCGCCGATATGACCAGCCCCGATGATTCCGACCTTCACGACAACCTCCGATGCTCAGCAGACCTCGATCCGCACAACGGAGGGCACGCGGTCGCTATTCCGGCCGCCGCCGGTCACTCCCCGGGGTCGTCGCGCAGGGACTCGGCGACGCTGCGCAGCGCCGCAGCGGCGTCGCCCAGCGAGCGGACGGTCGAAACCGCCTGGGGTGCCAGCCTGGTCAGCGGCCACAGCACCGCTCCGGTGACCAGGGTGATGAGGCCTTGAGCGACCGACTCCGGGACGCTCGGTGGGTCCATCAGATCGTTCTCGGCGAACGGACCGGCGTCGCCGGCGGTCATGGTCGGGGTGAACTTGCGCAACGACCTGCCGATGGTGCGCGACGAGTCGACGGCGGCGAGAACTGAACCGCAGCTGGCGATTTCGGCGCGGAACTGCTCCACCGTGATGCCGAGGTGTTCGGCCAAGAGATCGTCTCTGGCGTAGGCGATCTCGCTGGCGAGGGTCGCACTTCCGCTCGCACCGGGCGCCGCTTCCAGTGCCACATCGCATTCGCTGTCGAAACCCAACGAGCGATTGTTGAGATTCGACGATCCGATCCGCAGCAGGCGGTCGTCGATCACCATCACCTTGGAATGGACGTAGACCGGCGTCCCGCCCGCGGCGACCGGCCAGTACACGCCCAGACGACCGTGGATGTCGGCGTCCCATAGCAGCCGCAGCAGCCGTTGCCTCGCGCTGTCCATCGACTGCTGCTCGAGGGCGCTTTCCGAGCTTCGCGGTAAGACGATGACGATCTCCGGTCCGTCCGGCTCCTTCAGCCGCTCGGCGAGTGCCTCGGCCAAGCTCCGCGCAGCCAGGTACTGATTCTCGAGATAGATGACATCGCTGGCGGCAGCAATGGCGGCCAGGTTCAGTGCCTCGACTTCTCGGACTTCCGCGCGTGTGGGCAACTCAGGCAACGTTCTCGCGATGCCGACGTCGACATCACGCAGCGGCTCGCCGAGCGTCGGCGGCCAGATCCTGCGCGGTGTCGTGATCGGCTCGAGTTTCTCTCCGGTGGCCGCGCGCCAACGGTCTCGGGCCTGTTCGGCGAGAGCGCGCGCCGCGTCACCGTCACATACGGTCGCTACTTCGTGCCGCGGACCGTAGGGTTGCCCCGCTCCCTTCCGGCGCGGGTCGTCGCCCAGGTGCATTCGCGTGTCCCAGCGTCCGAGCGTGAGGTCGATGCCGCCGCAGAACGCGACCGTGTCATCGATCACCACGATCTTCTGATGGTGGACCGCTCCGGGCGGGTGCGCGCCGTCGACCGCGAAGTGCATTCGGCTCGAGGTGATTCCGTTGAGGAGCCCGACCGGGGCGATACCGAACCAGAAACCGTCGAAAGCAGGCAGCAGCCGCAGATTCGACTTCAGCAGATACACCTGCAGGTCGTGTCGGCGCCATATGACCCAGTGCAGGAACGGTCCGAGATGGTTGGGGCCCGGCAGCGAGCCCCTGTCGGCTTCGAATGCTGTCCGGTAATCGAAATCCCAACCGATCAGCATGATCCGATGCCTGGCGCGCAGCATCGCGGCCTTCACATGCGCGAGGTAGTCGGCGCCGTCCACGATGCGGCTGAAGCGATCCGCGCGCGCTGTGCGCCAGCACGTCTCGCCGGGGCGCAGGATGCGGTCAACTGCGTCGGTCATCAGAATCGGCGCTCTGCACTGCGGACGGCGTCGACAACATCGGTATCGCCGGCGAACTCGACGCGTATCTCGTTGCGGCCGAACGCGAACAGCAGCAACTCACCTGGCGCGCCGGTCACAGTGATGTCGGGGCCGGATCCGAACTGCGCGAGCGCGGCGCCGTCTGGGGTGCGGAAAGTGACCCGCGCGGGCACGCCCGGCGTGACGACCGGACCGAAGATTCGGGCCAGCCGCCGAAGCGCGGCGACGGCGTGCTCATCGAGAGGTCGAGGCGTCCAGCCCGGGACGGCGCGGCGAACGTCTTCGTGGTGTACGAACATCTCGTGGATGTTGGCCACGCGGTTGAGCCAGCGAAGTGGCGAGTACACCGGCGGGCCGGACGCCAACCGATCGACCAACTCGGTCCACTCGTGGCCCGTGGCGATCTGCTGTTCGATTCGGTGCCGTCGTGCGGCGAACCGCGGCACCCCGATGCCGAGAAGGGCTTCGGGCCGCCGTTCGCGGGCGAGGAGATGCGCGGCGAGCTGTCGCGTCGTCCACCCCGGGCACAGTGTGGGTGCGTCGGGTCCGACAGTGTGCAGAGTCCGCACAAGGGCGGCGCGTTCGTCGTTGGCGACCGACATCGTCCGACGATAACCCTGTGGGCGTCGCCGCGACAGCTAGGCCTATTCGGAGAAGAAGCGGAGCAACTGCTCGGCGATGACGTCCGGCTCGCCGCCCTGGTCTTGTGCACCACCGTGATTGAGTCCGGGCAGATCGACACGGGTCGCGCGCGGCAGTACGGTCTGCAGCGCGTCGAGGGTACGGGTGAAAAGTGCTGGGGCATTGGTGCCGACGAGCAGCAAGACGTCGGCGGTCACGTTTCTGTAGTCGTCGAGCGTACCCTCGGTGGACTTCACCACGTTCAATTCCTCTTTCCACGCCACGATCAAGTCGCGCAGCGCCACGTCGTCACCTGTTACCCGCTTCGCGTCAGCCCACAGCAACGCCCGGCAGATCGCCGGCCGCGTCATGATCCTGCCGAGCAACCGAAGGGGCGCGGCCACCTCCTTCGCGCGCGGGTCCGAATTCGCCGCGTCTGATGCCAGACTCGCCATCGCACCTGCGATGTCGCCGCTGTCCACGAGACGCTGTCCGCGGCTGATGGTTGCCTTGAATTCGTCCAGATCGGGTTGTCCGACGAACAGGACCGGTTCGAAGAGCGCGACCTTGCGAATCGCCGGGACGGACATCGAACCGTGAAGCGCGAACAAGCCGCCGTCCGCCGCGCCGAAGACATGCGGCGCCCCGGTCGCGGCGATGACGGCCTCCAGGTCTTCGTCCTCACGCTCGATGCAGTAGTTCGGTCCGTAGGGCCCACTCATCCCGCGACCGCGGCGGTCCGGGAGGTAGACGGTGAACCGATCGGCCAGCGCCCCGGCCAGCTTCATGTAGTGCTGAGACCCAAGCGCCCCGCCATGCTGAAGTACGACGCCGGCCCCCCGGCCGAGCTTGCGAATGCCGATGGCGGTGCCGTCTTTGGACGTGACGCTCAACTTCTCGTAGGCCGGTGTCTTCGTGCCCGCCATCGCTGACCTCCCACGTGTGATGGTCAGACATTCTGCTCCCCGACCGCGACGCGCGAGGGCGTTCGATAACAATTTGAAACCTGTTGCGTTGCAACATGAGCCACCAGCTCCGTCGGTACCTCAGCAAACATTATGGTCACGTGGTGGACCGGAGAACCGCCCTGAAGATCCCGTTGTACCTGGCAGCGGGCGCGGCGCTGACCAGGTTGCCGCTGGCCTCGGCGGCCGCACCTCGATGGTCGGCGGACCGGGCCAACGCGTGGTACGCGAAGCAGGGCTGGCTACTGGGCGCGAACTACGTCACCTCCAACGCCGTGAACCAGATCGAGATGTTCCAGGCGGGTACCTACGATCCGCACCGCATCGCCGGCGAACTCAGCGTCGCCAAGCGCATCGGCATGAACACGATGCGGGTGTTCCTGCATGACCAGTTGTGGGCGACCGATCAGGCGGGGTTCAGCAGCCGGCTGTCCCAGTTCGTCACCATCGCGGCGAGTCACAACATCAAACCGCTCTTCGTCCTGTTCGACTCGTGCTGGGATCCGCGGCCCAATGCCGGTCGGCAACGGCCGCCGATCAAGGGCGTGCACAATTCCGGCTGGGTACAGGGCCCGGGAGCGCAGCGTCTGCAGGACCCGGCTTACACCCGCGTGCTGCAGAGTTACGTGACCGGCGTGGTAGGCCAGTTCGCCAACGATCCCCGGGTGCTCGGGTGGGACGTGTGGAATGAGCCCGACAACCCGGCCAAGGACTACAGCGAGGTCGAAAGCACAGACAAGCAGGAGCTCGTGGCCGCGTTCCTCCCGCATGTCTTCCAGTGGGTACGCGCTGCCCGTCCGGTTCAACCGTTGACCAGCGGTGTGTGGCAGGGCCATTGGCGCGACCCGGGTGGTCGCAGCGAGATCGCCAGCGTGCAGCTCGAGCACTCCGACATCATCAGCTTTCACAGCTACGGTGATCCCAGCGAGTTCGAGGCCCGCATCGACGAGCTCACTGGATTGGGACGACCGATCATCTGCACCGAGTACCTGGCCCGAAACCTGGGCAGCACGGTGGAGGGCATTCTCCCGGTCGCCAAGCGGCGCAATGTCGGCGCGTACAACTGGGGCTTCGTCGCCGGGAAGACGCAGACGTATCTGCCGTGGGATTCCTGGCAGCAGCCCTACACCGAGCTCCCGCAGAGATGGTTCAGCGACCTCATCCACCCGGACGGACGGGCCCACGACGACGACGAGATCCGGTTCATCCAGAAGCTCGCCGGGGTGGCTCGCCCTGCCTGACGGTCAGTCCGGCACCGGGCTGGCCTGATAGGACGTGATCTGCCAGTCCTCGCTGGTGCGGGTGACGACGACACCGATGCGAAGGTGCACGGATTCCCGGTCGCGATAGGCGAATTCCGCCGCCAGGTAGCCGAGCGCGACGTCGGAGCCGAGTCGGCGGGACTCCAGGATTTGGTAGTCGACCGTCATGCCCTGTGGCTGTGCGTCGTAGTAGGTGTAAACCCCCTGCGGCCCAACGCTGTACGGACGGAGTCCCTGGAAGATCGCATCGTCGGTGAACGCATCGGCCACTGTCGCAGGATCATGTGCGTCGATCCCGCGCTTCCATTGGTCCAGCACCGGCCGCAGGATTTCTTCAGCGCCCCGCACTTTGACCACCGTCCACGTGGAGGATCTCGCCGGTGACGAAGCCGGCCTGCTCGAGGTACACCACGGCCTCGACGGCATCGTCGACGTCCCCGAGTCGCTCCATGGGATTCAACGCGGCGAGGGCTTCATGGCTGGCCGGGTCGTGCATCGGTGTGCTGATCACCCCGAGTGCGACTGCGTTGGCCCGAATTCCACGGTCGGCGTACTCCACGGCCAGTGCCTTGGTGGCAGCATTGAGCCCGCCCTTGGTCAGCGACGCCAGGGCCGATGGCACTTTCGAGTTGGCTTGATCGACAAAACTGGTGGAGATGTTGACGATGTGTCCGCCGGCGTGCATCACCGCCAGCGCGGAACGTGTGACCTCGAAGAAGCCGCGCATGTTCACCCCGGTGATGGCGTCGTAGTCGGCATCGGTGTATTCGGTGAAGGGCTTGGCGATGAAGATGCCGGCGTTGTTCACCACGGTGTCGACCCGGCCGAACTGCTGCATCGCGGCATCGATCACGCGCTGGCCGACACCGGGCTGCGAGATGTCACCCGCAACGGTGTGCACCATCGGATCGTCGCTCTGGCCGATATGCCGGGAGTTGGCGACGACGCCGTAACCCAACTTGCGGTACGCCTGCACCAGACCCGCGCCGATACCCTGAGAGGCGCCGGTGATGACGGCGACCCGTGTGGGAGTGTTCATGTCCGTCCCTTTCCTTGGTGTGTGACTGGCTCAACGTGTCCAGTGCGGCAGTAATGCCTGGCAGAGAAGATGAAACGGCTCCCTGGTGAGAGGCTGGGCCTACTAGGCTGGACCGATGGAGCTGCGGCAGCTGCGGTACTTCGTCGCCGTGGCCGAGGAACTCAACTTCGGTCGTGCAGCGCAGCGTCTACGTATCGCCGGGCCGTCGCTGTCTCAACAGATCAAGGCCCTCGAGCGGGATCTCAAGGTGACCCTGTTCGACAGGGACCGCCGTTCCGTCGCACTCACATCGGCAGGCGCCGCATTGCTGCCGGACGCGCGTGCGTTGCTCTCTGCAGCAGACGAGTTACGCAGGCGGGCAGGCGGTCTCGGGACGTCGCAGCCGGTCCGCATCGGTTACGTGAACTGGTGCCCGACGGATTGGGCTCAGCGCGCGGCAGGAGTAGCCCAGTTGCGCGTGGACACCTGGGTGATGCCGTCTCATGCGCAGGCGGCGCGGGTGGCCGAGGGGAGCCTCGACCTCGCGATCTGCTGGGTCCAGAACAGTGACCTCGACGCACTGTCGCTGAGCGCCCGGCTCGTCGGTGTGGACCGGCTCTATGCGCTCGCCGTCGGTTCCGACGAGTCGCCGGTCGAGGCTCGCGACACCGTGGTCCTGGTTGACGCCGATGCCGCCAGCTGGTCGTCGTGGAATCGATACGGCGAGGACTTCGCCGCCGCTTGCGGTGCCCGCGTCATGCGGACCGACGACGGCGGAGTCACCGGTCCGACGTTCTTCGAACATGTGCGGGGGTTGGGGCGTCCCGTCCTCAACAACCCGAAGGGACAGAACGAGCCGCTGCCGAGAGATCTGGTGCGCCGTGCGGTCGTCAACCCGTCACCGATGTGGACCTGGTCGCTGGTGTGGCGGCGCAATGAGGACAACGCGTCGGTCCAGGCCCTGGTCGACGAATTCACCCGGGGTGTAGGGGGTTTCGGTCTCGGGGACACCTCGGTCTGGTTGCCCGCCGACGATCCGTATCAGTCCCGCGACGAGCGCCGCGGCTGACACCACGGCCGCTGCGACCAGCAAGGCCGGCCGATAGCCGTCACCAAGCAAAGGACTCACCATCGTCGGGCCCACGAGCTGACCGACGGAGTAGCCGGCGGTCAGCAGTGCCACAGCCCGCGGATACCGAAGCGTGCGGCCGGCCGCCAGGGAGAGCGTGCTGACACCGATGAACGTGCCGCCGAAGAGCACCGCTCCGACCAACGCGGCCGTCACTCCACCGAAGAAGCTCGCCGTGGCGATCCCGAGCGCCTGCATGCAGAGCGCGGTCACGAGCAGTCTCGGGTGCGACCACCTCCCACTGAGCGCGGCCCACAGTGCAGCCGACGGCACCGTCGCGAGGCCGACCACCAGCCATGTTCCGCCGCCGAGCCAGTGAGGTGCGTCCTGAGCGACAGCGGCGACGAGGAAGGTGCCGGCGATGATGTAGCCGATGCCTTCCAGCGTGTAGCTCACTGCGAGCAGGGCGAAGGCGCGATGCGGCGGACGGCCCCCGGCTCTCGGCGATGCCCCCGGCGGGGTCGTCTCCGGGGCGGGGCGCATCGCCCAGGCGACGACAGTCAGCACGGCGGCCGCGGCTGCCGAGGTCCACCACGCCAGCTGCCACTGCCCGCCGGCCAGCACCAGGATCGCGGAAAGGGCGATGCCGCCACCGACCCCGCCGAGTCCCCAGCCCGCGAGATGGGCCGGCCGCCCATGCAAGTGCTGCAGCAAGATATTGACTGCGATCACAAAGACCAATGCACTGGTGAACCCAGCCAGCGTTCGCAGTGAGATCCATTCGATTGCATTGGTGGCCAGAGGCATTGCGGTCAGGCTGGCGACAAGTACGATCAGCGAGATGCGGCAGACTGCGACCGACTGCGCGACCCGCGGCCAGATGGAACCTGTCACGGCCCCGACGAGGTAACCGGCGTAGTTGGCGGTCGCCAACGCTGCCGCGGTGTGTGTGGTGAGAGCTGCTTGCGCGGTCATCAGCGGCAGTATCGGGGTGTACACGAACCGGCCGATACCCATGGCGGCGGCGAGTGCCGCGGCGCTACGCACGACATGTCGGTGGTGTTGCATCTGCCCATGGTGGGACGCTGCGAAGGTCACCGGCCAGGACCGAACCACTTGCAGCTGGGAGGCGATGTCTCCCAGTCGCAGCGCACCTGCCCGGCGCGCAATATTGACGCTTGCGACGAAAATCGAAGCGTCCGAACGTATCTCGGAAGATTTCCATCGCGTTTCGGCACTCGTTCGTTCTCGAAGGGCGACAATCAACTGGAGTCCTACGTGAAGGAGCAGCACATGACTTGGATGACCGCATCGAGAGTTCGCGGCGCACTGACCGCGACGGCCTTCGGCGCAGCAATCGCTGGAGCGGCGGTGATGGGTGCAATCGCAACGTCGGAACCGACGCTCCAGGCTGATCCGGGATGTGACGCATTCGGGTGGCGGCATCCGCTCTGCGCCGGGGGTGCGTGGGATCAGTCTGCGAGTAGCGAGTGGGGTCCGGACGCAAGCACCAGGGCGGGGCTGGACGCGGTCCAGCAGCCATCGATGGTGCCGAACATCGACGGGAGCATGAGCCTTCCGGGCACGCCGGGCGCGATCTGAGGAACGAACGCGGCAAACATCACCAGAGGCCGATTCATGTCACCCCTTCTCCTCGTGCGTTCACGTCGGAGGGGTGCACCGCCAGCGGTGTCACCTTGATATCCATGAACGGGAACAGTGGCAGAGCCGAAAGAATCTGATGCAGTGCGTCATTCGATTCGACGTCGAAGATCGAGTAATTGGCGTACTCGCCGACGATCCGCCAGATGTGCGGCCATTTGCCGCTGTGCTGCAATTCCTGCGAGTAGGCCTTCTCCCTGGCGACCAACTGGGAGAGCGCTTGCTGGTCCAGATGGGCCGGGAGGTGGACGTCCATGCGTACGTGGAACAACACGTCAGCCTCGCTCGGGGTCGAGCGTGAAGTCGTAGCGGACTTCCTGCGAACCGTCCGGCTGGGGCACAGGATCCAGGATGAGTTCCGGCTTTACGGCGCTGGCGATGTCGTCGTCGTTGTGCTCGTCACCCGGGAAGTACAGCTGTGCGGTCAGCTGCTCGTGGCCCGGCGCCGACACTTTCACGTGCAGATGGGCGGGACGCCAGGCATGCCAGCCGGCCGCGGCGATGAGCTTTCCGCACGGCCCGTCAGTCGGAATCATGTACGGCGCAGGGCGAATCGTGGTGATCTCGAAGACCCCGTCGGGGCCGGTGCTGAAGCTGCCGCGCAGATTCCACTGCGGTATGCCAGGCGCGAACTGTGAATAGAACCCTTCAGCGTCGGCGTGCCAGAGTTCGACCTTGCCCGATAGCGGAGCGCCGTTGGTATCGGTGATGCGGCCTCGCCACACCAGCGGTGTGCCCGCCTCGTCGTCGCGCATCGGGAGGGTGCCCTTGGCGCCCAGATCCGGAGAGTCCGGCACGTAGTACGGGCCCTCGATGCTGCCCTTGTTGCCGGCACGGTGGTCGGTCGCGACGTCTTCGATGACGTGCTCCACCCAGACGTCGAGGAACAGTGGCCATTCACCGTCCGCGCCGACGCCGATCAGCCACGCCTTGAGGGCGTTGTACTCGTCGTAGCTCACGCGGTGACGGCGGATCGTGGCGTGCACGGCGTCGAGAACCTCACGGGCCAAAAGGTTCACGCGCTCGGCCGGGGTGTCCTTCACGGCCGTGTACGGTGACTTGTCGGTATGGAACCGTTCGGTTGCCGATGCGCCGGAGGCGGCGGCGGTCGCGACCTCGGTGGGCTGTTCGGTGATGGGCACACTCCTGGTGCGCCTGTGCGCCGACGCGGGCTTCGCGCAGCGGGTGCGTCACGAAGTGGAGGAGACGTCCACCCTGGTCACACTCGTGGCCGCGGGACTCGGGGTAGCCGCGGTTCCCGCGCCGACGTCGGCGCTCGACGTCGCGGGCGTCGCCTACCGTCCGCTGCGACCCCGCACTCTTGGCGTCGACCTCGTGGCGGCTTGGGTCGACTCACCGTACAACCAGATGATCGCGCGGGCGCTCGAGGCGCTGCGTCAGATCACCTCTTGAGCAGCGATCTCAATTCTGCGCCGTGAATTGCGTTGGCGCGGAGGTCAAACCGTCACGTCGCGCACCGCATCACTGTTCGGAAGGCTTGTCGACCTCGTCGTCGGGCAGCGGAAGCGCTTCGGCGCCGGGTGTGGCCGGAGTCAAGACCTCATCGTCCTTCACGGGCTCCGACGTGGCGTCTTCATCAGGTGCGGTCATGACGTGTCCGTACCCCGACTCTCTCCGACATAACCGTTACGAGTCTGACGCGCGACTGCCCTGGTGCACCGGCGACTCCCAGGTGTACGGCTCTTCGGGATGACCCGATCCGCCGAGGATGAATGACCGGTCGCTGCGGTTGGCCCGGGCAATGGTCGCCATCCAGGTGCCGACCGTGCTGAAGCGGTTCCGCACCCCGGTGAGGAAGGCGATGTGGATGAACCCCCAGCCGAGCCAACCCACGGCGCCCGAGAGTTTGACCGGCCCCGCCTGCAGGACGGCGTGGCCCCGGCTGATGTACGCGGCGGACCCGAGGTCGCGATAGCGGAAATCCTTGCGCCGGCGTTGCGCGAGGTCTCGCCGGATGCAGGCGGCGACGTGCCAGCCGCCCTGCATGGCATTCTCCGCAACGCCCGGCAGCCCGTCGCGACCGGCGAGATCGCCGATGACGAAGGTGTCGCGATGTCCGGGTACCGACAGGTCGGCGTTCACGGTGATCCGGCCCGACCGGTCGGTGTCGGCGCCCAGGACCTCGGCGGCGTGGCGCGCGAAGGGCACGGCCTCGACACCAGCGGTCCACAGCACGGTGCGCGCGGGGTAGTCCTTGCTGGAGCCGTCGCCCTTCGTCTTCACTGTTACGCCGTCGCGTCGGACGTCGGACACATGTACGCCGAAGTGCATCTCGACGCCCAAGTCGTCGAGTACCCGCGTCGCCCGCTCGGACAGTGCCGGCGCGAAGGTCTTCAGCACCCGGTCACCACCGTCGAACAGCAGCACGCGTGCCTCTTCGGGCTCGATGCTGTGAAATTCATTGGCGAGCGAGCGGGTCGCGAGTTCCCTTATCTGCCCGGCCAATTCGACGCCGGTGGGCCCCCCGCCGGTGACGATGAACGTCAGCCACTGATCCCGCTCAGGCCCGGGCGGCAGAGTCTCGGCGATCTCGAAAGCCGCGAACACCCGGCGTCGAATACTCAGCGCGTCGTCGAGTGTCTTCATCCCGGGCGCCCATGCGGCGAATTCCTCGTTCCCGAAATATGACTGGCGCATGCCGGCAGCGAGCACGAGATAGTCGTAGTGGAGGTCGAATTTGGATTCGTCGGGACGGCGGGCGGTGACGACGCGGGCGTCGGGATCGACCTTGATGGCCTCGCCGAGCAACGTCTGGACGTTGCGATGGTGCATCAACTCTTCGCGCAGCGGCCTGCTGATCTGGCCGATGCTCAGCGTTCCCGTCGCGCACTGATAGAGCAGCGGCTGGAACACGTGGCAAGCAGCGCGGTCTAGCAGCGTGACGTCCACATCGAGCCGGCCGAGGCGACGGGCGCAGAACAGACCGCCGAATCCGCCACCGATGATCAGTACCTTGGGTCGTTGCTCGTCGCTCACGTCGAATCAGCCCCTGCGCCGCTACCCGGGTATCACCTGTCGGATTCGGGCCGCTGCGCGTCGACGATCTCGCGCTCGTGCTGGGTACGCCGCTCGAGGTCCTCATCGTCGAGGTGCTTCGACTGTTTGGCGTGCTCCCGGTGATCGGGGTGGACCTCTTCGCTCGGCACCATCACATCGTTCAGGTTGGTCACATCGTCGGGTTCCATGCTGATCCCGTACCCCGTTTCAGGAGGCAATACCCAACTCCGGACGCAAACATGGTCCCAGGGACGCGATCGCCGGCATCCTGCGTTGTCGTGTTCGAACCCACTACAGAAAAGGACACCGGAGATGACACAGAAAGTCGTTGCGTTGGTGACAGGAGCCAATCGCGGCTTGGGTAGGCAATTGGCCACCGAATTGGTTGCGCGCGGTGCGAAGGTCTACGCCGCGGCGAGGCGACCCGAAACCGTCGACCTGCCGGGGGTGGTGCCGATCCAACTGGACATCACCGATCCGGAATCGATCCATCGCGCCGCAACGGTTGCCGACGATGTCACTGTGTTGGTCAACAACGCGGGCATCTCGACGCAGGCGACCCTGCTCAGCGGCCCGATCGAGGACATCCGCGCTGAGATGGAGACGCACTACTTCGGGACGCTGAACGTCAGCCGCGAGTTCGTCCCGGTGATCGAGCGGAATGGCGGTGGTGCCGTCCTCAACGTCCTGTCCGTCCTGGCATGGCTGCACCCCCCGACCTCAGGTGCGTATTCCGCGGCCAAAGCCGCCGCGTGGGCACTCACCGACGCATTACGGACAGAGCTCGCGCCCAAGGGAATTCACGTCGCCGCGCTGCACGTCGGCTATATGGACACCGACATGGTCAGCTACATCCCGGCCGAGCAGAAGACCGACCCCGCGCACGTCGCGGCGCAGGCCATTTCGGGCCTGCTGAACGGTGAACCAGAGATCATCGCGGATGAGTTGTCCCGGAATGTGAAGGCAGGACTGTCCACCGCGAACACCGCGTGAGTCAGCGGAAACGGACGTTCATGGTCGCCATGCCGAAGATCTTCTGACCACCCGACTTCGCGGCGACGATCACGACACCGCTGCGGGTCTCTGGGTCAAGCGACTTGATCCGTCCGCTGAACTCGATGTCCGCGCCCTCGGTGGCCGACACGATCGCAGGGGCCGACAGCCGCACGGTGTAGCGGGTGACCGCCGCAGGGTCGCCCGACCACTCGGAGTGGAATCCGGCGCCCAGCCCCATGGTCAGCATGCCGTGGGCGATCACGTCGGGCAGCCCCGCCAGCTTGGCAAGGCGCTCGTCCCAGTGGATCGGGTTGGCGTCGCCGGCCACGCCGGCATAGTTCACCAGGTCACCGCGCGACAACCGGGTGTGGTGGACCGGCAGCTGGTCGCCGACCTTCAGGTCGTCGAACGACCGGGTCCCCGGCGTGCGGGTCATACCGCCGTCGGCGAACCGCAGTTCACCTTCGGGACGGACCTCCTTCTCATACCCGGCCTGACCGACGTCGAGGATGTTGACGTCGTGCATCATCGCGTTCTGCACGGCATCCTTGATGCCCGCATCGACGTCCTCGGCGGTCAGGCCGACGACGGTGGTGTGCATGGTGTGCACCACCTCGCCGGCCGTATCCGTGAAGTTGTTGGTGACGGTGATGAAATCCCGGCCTGCCGTCCTGCGAACGCCGGTCAGCTCGACGTCGACGACCAGTTCGTCGCCGGCGACGATCGGGCGGTGCTGCTCGAAGACCTCCTCGGTCTGCAGGTAGGTGTCGTATCCGACGACGATCTGCTCGAACATGCGGCGGTTGCACGCCATACCAGGAGTCGCCGTGAACGTCACCGGCGCGATGAGATCCGAAAAGCCCAGCTCGGCGGCCGCGTCTAGGTCCCAATGCGCGGGGTGATAGTCCTGCACGGCGCGGGCGTATTCGCGCAGCTTCTCGCGGCCGACCAGGTAGGTGCCGTCCATCCGGTACCAAGCGCCGAGGCGTTCTTCGGCGACTGACATTTCTGCTGGTGCAGTCATCAATTGCTCAACTCTTCCGCCAGCGTGTTTGAGCCGACTCAAAGGACACTAACGTGTGGGCGCGGGTATCCAGCAACCCTGGGACTGCGTGGAGCGGACCGTCTCAGCCTGACAGGGCCGACTCGAAGAACTCGACCTCCAGACGCATTGCCCGCCGATAGGCGTGTTCGACGGCGGGGCCGTCGTCGCCATGTTGGTCGAGCAGGCCCTCGAGCGACGAAGCCAAAGCTTCGAAACCGGGGTCGGCGTAGGTCTGCACCCAGTCGGCGTACGGTCCCGCCGCGTCGGCGTTCAACGAGGTCCCGAGGTATGCGTACAGCCGCATGCACGGGGTCATCGCCGCGAAGATCTCGCCGAGTCCGGACGTCGCGGCGGTAGCGAGCAGGAAATCGGTATACGCGAGCGTGGCAGACGTGGGCTCGACGCCGACCATGTCGATGCCCCACTGCGCGGCATAGGAGCTGTGCAGACCCAACTCGTCTGCGACACCGGCGATCAAACCGGCCAACGCGAGCAGAGTCGGCGTATCCGAGCTACGCGTCAGCGCCAAAGCGTAAGCGCGCGCGAAGGATTCGAGGAAGAAGGCGTCCTGCGCGACGTATCCCGCGAACACCTCACGATCCAACGAACCGTCACCGAGTCCGGCGACGAACGGGTGCGCCAGCGCCGCGGCGGCCAAATCACCGTTGGCCGACCACAGCCGTTGCGACAGGGTCATGCCAGCGCCATCTCCCAGAACGCCACCTCATGCGTGAGTACGTCTGCCACCAGTTCGCCATGCGCTTCGGGGTTGGCCAGTTCGCCGAGCCCGTCGACGTAGGCGGCGAATCCCGGGGTGGTCCAGTGGTCCACGAACTCCCGGAATGGTGACGCGCTCGACACCGCCGACGACCACGCCAGCAGGTACACCCGCTCGATCACCCACAGCGCCGTCAGCGCCGCGTCGACCTCCGAGTCGTCGAGCCGTCGCAGCAGCTGGTGATAGGCGATGGTTGCCGGTAACGGCTGCTGGCCCGGTCCGATACCCCGCCGGGCGGCCTGATCCTCGAACCAATCCAGCTCGTCGACCAGAGCGACACATCCCCCGGCGAGCACCCCCTGCGCCGGGCGTGGTGCGCGGGCGAGCAATCGCGCTTGGAAGGTAAGCAGATCGGCGACGAACAGCGCGTCCTGGCTCAACCAACGATCGAAGGCGTCATCGGCGATCGTGCCGTCGCGCACGGCGTCCAGAAACGGATGCCGCGTCGCGGCGGTCCACAGAGCATCGAGCACTCCGGAAGCCTAGCGGCCCGGTAAGGGTACGAACCGCTTGAGCTTGCCGCTGGCCTGATGACGCTGCAGGGTCTGCACCGCCCGTATCCGGATCGACGGGTCTGCGACGCCGTGGCGCCGCAGCGCCGAGACCAAGGCGGGTACCAGAGATTGGGCGTCGCCGGTCGCGACCACCAGCACGTCCGCACCAGCGTCGGTCTGCACCACCTGGTATTCGACGATGCGCGCATCCGTGCCGAGGACATGCCGAAAGGCGCTGGCGGGCACCGAGTGTGGGCCGTAGACGAAATCGTCGTCGTGGCGGCCGCTGATGTCGGCGACCCTGGCGAACGCACTTCCGCACGGACACGGTTCGGTGATCAGCGTGATCTCGTCGCCGAGGTCGTAGCGCACGAACGGAAACGTGCGGTTCGACAAACCGGTGGCCAGCGTGCGCACTGCGGGCTCGTCGGGCGCCACCGGCGCACCGGTGTCGTCCGCCCGTTCGAGTATCACTTCGTCTTCACAGATGTGCAGCCCTTCGCCCTGCCCGCAGCCGACAGCCTGCACTCCGAGTTCGGTTGAGCCCCAAAGGTTGTGCAGGGTCGCATCCCAGGCCTTGACGATGGCTTCGCGGTCCTCGGGGAGCAGTGGTTCGGAGTTGGTGCTCACCCGGCATGGCCTGATCTTCAGGTCGCCTGCCAGCGATGCCCGGGCCAACCGGCCGATGACGCTGGCATAGCCGACGAGGTGGGTCGGCGCGCATTGCTCGACGGCGGCGAGCACCTCGTCGAACGGGGCGCCGGCTTCGATGACGACGGTCTGCATTCCCGCGACGGTGGGCACGTCGAACAGCGGCGTACTGGCATGCGGTGGCACACCGGCACTCAGCACCGCCAGCCGCGCATCCTTCACGGATTGACCGCGCCGTTCGGCACGGGCTTGCATCCGCCACGCCAGACACGCGGTGCTGATGAAGAACTCCCAATCCCAGACGTACACGCCGCGCACACCGCTGGAGCCGCCCGAACTGAACACCTGCTGGTCGCCACGCGTATAGGAGAACCACGACTGTTCGTTCAGAATCTGTTCTGCGGTTTCACGATTGAGGCCCGACGTCGTGACGATCGCATCCCAGTCGCCCTGCGCCTGTTCCTTCGTCAGCATCGGAATCGACCCCAGATCGGCGACCGTCGCTGCCGAGATGTCGAGACCACGCAGCCGGTCGGCGTAGAACGGTGACCGCTCGCGCGCGTAGGCGAGCAGCGACCGCAGGCGACGGTCCCGGTGCGCTCGGATCTGCTCCGCCGTCCAGTCGAGGCGTCCCACATGATCATCGAGCGCCGCCTGCACCGCATCGAGGTGAGCGGCGCGGATGCGTTCGTATTCGGCCCGATCCGTCATCGGCCCCGCCACCCGCGTCATTAGTGGCCCCGCCACTGTGGCTTCCGCTTCTCCCGCCACGCTCCGATTCCCTCGGCGACATCCTCGGTCGCTGCGGCGACCTTGCGCATCGTCTCGCCGAAGCGGACGGACTCGATCCATCCCATGTTGGCCGTGCGCCAGGCGACCTCTTTGGTGGCGCGCTGCGCGAGCGGGGCCGCCTTTGTCAGCGTCTGCGCCCATGACCGCGCCTGGGCCTGCAGTTCGTCGGGCTCGACGAGCTTCCACACCAGACCGACCTCTTTGGCGCGTTCGGCAGTCATCGGCTGGCCGGTCAACAGCACTTCCATCGCGTCGGCCCAGCGCAGCCGCTCGGGCAGGCGGATCGCCCCGACGATCGTGGGCATGCCGAGCGTCACTTCCGGGAACGAGAACGTGGCGGCAGTCGAGGCGATGACGAAGTCGCAGAACAGAATCCCGGTGACGCCGTAACCGACGCAGGGACCGTGCACCGCGGCGATCGTCGGTTTGAACAGCTCCATCCCGCTCTCGAACGAGTTGATGGTCGGCTTCTCCCAGAACGTGCCACCGAAGGTGCCCACCGCACCCTCGCCGTCCTTGAGGTCGCCACCCGCGCAGAACACGTTCCCGTTGGCGGTCAGGATTCCCACCCACGCGTCCTCGTCGTCGCGAAACCGTTCCCAGGCCGCGTTCAGCTCCTTCCGCAGCGCACCGTTGATGGCATTGCGCGCCTCCGGGCGGTTGAGCGTGATCGTCGCGATGTGTTCGTCCAGCTCATAGGTGACGAGGCTCATGGCTGCACCATAGCTACGCCGGAGCATGGCGCACCGCATACGGTCAGAAGGGTGAACTTCGAGGAGTACCGGACCTACGACGCCACCGGGCTGGCGAAACTGGTCGCAGACAAAGAGGTGACCGCAGAGGAGTTGCTGACACTGGCCCGGACGCGGGCAGCCGCGGTCAACCCGCGGATCAACGCGATCGTGCGCGATGTCCCGGCGACGCCCGCGGCCGACCTCGACGGTCCGTTCGCCGGCGTCCCGTTCCTGATCAAGGATCTGGGCCAGGACTACGCGGGCTTACCGACCTCGGCGGGCTCTCGTGCGCTGATGTCCCTACCCGCCGCCGAGCACGCCACCATCGTGGCGCGCTGGATCGACGCGGGACTGGTCATCTTCGGGAAGACCAACACCCCGGAGTTCGGGGCGAAGGGGATCACCGAGCCGGTCGCATGGGGTCCGGCTCGTAACCCATGGAACCTTGCGCACACGCCCGGCGGCTCGTCGGGCGGCTCGGCGGCCGCGGTGGCGGCGGGGATCGTGCCGTGTGCCGGTGCGAACGACGGTGGCGGATCGATCCGCATCCCGGCGGGTACGTGCGGACTGGTTGGCCTGAAACCCGGTCGCGGGTTGACGCCCATGGGTCCGGGCGCCGGCGAGTCGATGCACGGGGCAGCCGTGCAGGGCGTCGTGTCGCGCACCGTCCGCGATACGGCCGGGATGCTCGACGTCATCAGCGGCGGCGAACCGTTCGGACCCTACGTGCCGGGACTTCCGGCGGCGCCGTTCGCGTCGTGTGTGGGCGCGGACCCGGGAAGTCTGCGGATCGGGGTGCGGGTGCCGTCGGCGATCAACCCGTCGCCGCATCCGGAGGCGTTCGCTGCCGTCGAGGCGGCGGTGCGGGCGCTGACCGAACTGGGCCATCACGTCGACGAGCTGCCGCAGGCACCCTTCGACGACGCCGCCCTCGCACGGGAATTTCTGCGCGGATGGTTCGTCTCGACCGCGTGGCAGGTCGCCGAAACGAAGCGCCTGACCGGCGCGGGGGACGAATCATTCGAACGCGACACCCTGGTCCTGGCGGCACTCGGTCGCGCGACGAAGGCCGTCGACTACGTCGACGCCGTCGCGCGGCGCCATGAGCACACCCGCCGACTGACCACTTTCTTCGAGTCGTACGACCTGCTCCTGACACCTACGCTGGCGACCCCTCCACCGAAGATCGGCGAATTCGATCTGCCGCCGCTGCTGGAACGCGGTGCCGACGTGCTTCTCAAGACCCGCACCGCCCGCCTGCTCCGCTACACGAAGATCGTCGACGACATGGTCGACAAGAACCTCGGTTGGGTGCCGTACACGCAGTTGGCCAACCTCACCGGCAGGCCGGCCATCACACTGCCGTTGCACTGGACCGCATCCGGTCTCCCGCTGGGCGTCCAGTTCGTCGCACCCCTGGCCGGAGAGTCGCTGCTCATCCGGTTGGCCGCCCAACTCGAGCGGGCGGTTCCGTGGTCCGATCGCGTCGCGCCGGTATAGCCCTCAGTGACACGGTTCACGTCCAGCGCCCCGTCGTCGGGGTTTGACCGATGTTCTCGTTGGAAACGAATTCACCATGCACCCGCTCAGCGTGTGGATCCCGATAGTCAGCGTCGCGGCTTTGACCGGATGCTCCGCCTTCGCCAACCAGTCGGCCGGCGAGGCCGCGTCGACCGAGGCCACCCGAACCCCGGTGACGAACCCGCGCACCGAGGCCACCGCCACGCCCAATCCGATTCCCGTGAGCGATCAGATCCCACCCATCGGAGACGTGTCGCTGGAGACGGACGACCGCGGCGATCTCGGGTCGATCCTCGTCGACGGGTCCGGCCGCGCCGTCTATGCGTTCACGACAGACCCCCTGAACGAGCCCACCTGCTACGACGTGTGCGCTGACACCTGGTTGCCGGTGCTGGCCAAGGGAAATCCCGCAGGCGGGGTCGGCATCGACGTGGCATCGGCGGGAATCACGCCGCGGCGTGACGGCGGCAATCAGGTGACCTACAAGGGCCACCCGCTCTACCACTTCGCGGGTGACAAGGACGACAAGGACGCCGGCGGCCAGGGTCTGGACCTGTTCGGCGGCGAGTGGCACGTACTGACCAAAGACGGTCAGCCGCTGGCGTAGTCAGCCCGCCGGCCCAGTCAGCTCCCAGGAAAAGTCGCCTCGGCCAACGCGAGAATCTCGGCGCGATCAGCGGTCACGATGAAGCGATCCTGGATCGCCCGATCGAGTGCCGCGGTGAATCGGTCCACGTAATCGGCGGCGCCGCCGGGGTAGAGACCGCGCACGGTGTCCGCGTCGAACACTTCGCCCGAGCCGAACAGAAACGACATCGCGCTTTCATCGGGCGCGAATCCCGATGTCCGTGCAATCGGCACGTCCACCCAGGGGGTCCGGACTCCGCCGCGGGCCAGGCCGTGCTCGTCGAGCACGAGGGCGGGAGTGTCGTCGTCGGTCAGGGCGAGAGGTTCCGCCGTGGGTGCGGCCTCACCGGTGCGGACCCAGTTGTCCAGCGCGGCGACGGCGGCCTGCAGCACGTAGTGGTGCTGAGGGCCGAAGTTGATCGTGTAAGACAGGCTCGTCCCCATGAGCTCGTTGGTCGGCGCGTATGCCGCGACGAGCGCCTCGAGCGGCATCGCACCGTTGTCGATGAACCCGACGCGGATCGTGTAGTTGTCGGCGTGCGCAGTACCGGGGATCTCCCACACCCGCAGCCGGTCGTTGTCGGGCCGGCGCGCATGGTGATAGCCGAGCAGGTGGCCGTCGACCAGATCGGTCTCGGTGATGACCGAAATGACCGGAACCCGCGGATCGTCGCGGAAGGGCGCCGGCGCAATCGCTTCCAGGGCGCTGCCACCGGCGAGCGGTGCGCCCGCGCCGAACCGCGAGTGCACCAGGAACCCGTCGAACACCGCAGCGTCGGGGTCGACATCGTTGACGTAGGTCGTCAGGAACATCGCCGATTGCGATTCGCCAACGGCAAGAATCGATTTCGGCTTCAAACTGTCGATGGCGCCGTCACGGGCCAGCCGCCCGATCTGGGAGTATATGTCGTAGGAGAACTGATCGCCGGGGTGGTGCAGTGACGAATACCGTTCGGAATTCTGTGCTTTCAGCGACATGTCGGCGCCGACCAGATTGTCCCCGCCTTCGATGCCGACCTCCTGCGCCGACACCGCGACGTAGGCGTAGCCCGCGCGAATGATCTCGCGGTGCGCCATGAACCACACGGCGGGAGCGTCGATGCCGCCGCTGACATTGAGCCATTCGACGATGGCCGTGCCGTTGAAGGCGTCGTCATCGGGTCGGCACACCACGATGCGCGTCGTGTAGTCCGCGGTCTCATCGGCGGCATAGGACTTGGCTGTGCCGGAGACGACGAACTCCTCGACGCCGTATCCCAGCGCCGCCAGGTCGTACGCGCCGAGAAGCAGATTCGGGTTACCGGGGAGCGGCCAGATGCGGGTGCTCATCCTCCAGCGATATCACACGCCGCGCGACACGCTCGCACATCGCCGGCCGTAGGTAACGTCGAATGCGATGACAGACACCCCGGCAGAAGTAGTTGAGGAATCCGTCGACCCGCCCCGGCGGTGGCGGCGGCACTGGCGGCGCACGGTCGTCGTGGTCGTCCTGCTGCTGTTGCTGTTCGGCGTGCCATGGTGGACCTTGCTGGTGTCGGGGGCCGCGTGGCCGCCGATTGTCGTCGTCGTCGGCACCCTGGTCCTCGCCTCGGCCGCAGCAGCCATGCCGCTGCTGATGATGCTCGGTCACGGGCGCAGGCACCTCGACGGGGCCGCCGTCGCCGGAGACGCACTTCTCGGCGCGGCCTGGATACTGTTCGTCTGGTCGGTGTTGGGCCAGGTGCTCGAGCTGGTCCTGCTGATCGCGGGAGTCGAGGACCCCACTCGGTCCCGCGTGGTGGCCGGCGTCGTGCTGGCGGTGGCGGCGGCACTGCTCGCGTGGGGGCACTTCGAAGCGATGCGGGTTCCGCGGGTCAGGACGGCCGAGGTCGCCATCGCCCGGCTCGGTCCCGGTCTCGACGGGCTGCGCGTCGCGCTCATCACCGACACGCATTACGGGCCGCTCGATCGGGCCCGATGGTCAGCAGCCGTGGTGGAGCGGGTCAACGAACTCGACGCCGATGTGGTGTGCCACGTCGGCGATATCGCCGACGGCACAGTCGACATCCGGCAAGGACAGGCGAGTCCGTTGGCTTCGGTGCGGGCCGGCTCGGCCCGCGTCTACGTCACCGGCAATCACGAGTACTTCTACGAGGCGCAGGAGTGGCTCGACTACATGGACGACATCGGTTGGGACGCATTGCACAATCGGCACATCGTCGTCGAACGCGGCGGTGACCGGATCGTCGTCGCAGGGGTCGACGATGCCACGGCGGCGGCGTCGCGTGTCGACGGACACGGGGCCAATCTCGACGCCGCGCTGGCCGGAGCCGACCGCGCACTGCCGGTGCTGCTGCTCGCACATCAACCCAAGCAGGTCGCACACGCGGTACGTGCCGGCGTCGATCTACAGGTCTCCGGTCATACTCATGGCGGCCAGATCTGGCCATTCAATGTCCTTGTTCGGCTGGATCAACCGGTGGTGCAGGGACTCAGCCGCCACGGTGCGAGCACGCAGCTCTACACCAGCCGAGGCACCGGATTCTGGGGACCGCCGTTCCGGGTGTTCGCACCCAGTGAGATCACCCTGCTGACTCTCCGCCGGGCGACCGGCGCGAGCGCTACGGCATGATGCCCAGGTGACACATCGCTCGCCGACCCTGGACGACGTCATCGCCACCCTCGCCGTGAACCGCGTCGACGACCTCCGGTTCCGGGCCGCGCAACTCGACAACGCGACCCACCACATCGTCGGCGGCCACATCGCCGGGCAGGCGCTGATGGCGGCGAGCCTGACAGCACCTGGCCGCACCCCGCACAGCGTGCACGTCTACTACATCCGCGCCGGTGACGCCCGCGAGCCCGTCGACTTCGACGTCGAGGCCGCGCGTGACGGTGGCGTGCTCTCGACACGCCAGATCACCGCGAGCCAGAACGGCCAGATTCTGCTCGAGGCGCTCGCCTCGTTCACGGCACCGCTCGAGTCGCTGGACTACCACCAGCCGATGCCCGACGTGCCCGCACCCGAGACGTTGCCGCCCGTGCAGGAACAGTTGGCGGCCTTCGCCGATGAGCACGACGGCCATTGGGTGCGTCCGCAGCCGTTCGACCTTCGCTACGTCGACACTCCGCCGCGACTCGCCATCGACGCGCCGACGCCGGCCACGCACATGCGAATGTGGTGGCGGGCGAACGGTTTCGTGCCGGATGACGAGGTCTTGCACAGCTGCCTGCTGACGTACCTCTCGGGTACGACGATGGTCGAGGCGGCACTCGCGCGGCGGCGAGAGACGCCGATCAGCACGTTCAACGCGCTCATCGATCATGCCCTGTGGTTCCACCGCCCCGTCGACCTGTCGGATTGGGTGCTGTCGGATCAGTTTTCACCGAGCGGCGCCGCGGGTCGAGGACTCACGACGGCGACGATGTACAACCGGGCGGGTCAGCTGGTGTGTGTCGCGACCCAGGAGCTCTATTTCGGAAGGACGTCGAGTGCGCCGAGGAGGCATGATGGCTGACGTGATCGAAGACCTGATGCGGGCGAACCTGCTCGACGTGTTCAACGAACGTGACGAGAACTCCCGGCGTACCGCGATCGGCCGCACCTACGCACCCGACGTGCGATGGACCGATGCCGAGGGCGTCACCACGGGCCGCGACGCGCTCGAATCGAAATGCGTTGCGCTACAACAACAACTGGGGGACCTGCAGTTCGTCGCGGCCGGTCCGGTGCACCAGCTGCCGAATTTCGGCCATCTGGCCTGGCAGCTCACCGGCCCCGATGGTGCGCCGGTCATGTCGGGTTTCGACGTCGCGATGGTCAACGACGGAGTGATCAGCGAGCTTTATACGGTGTTGACGCCGCCGGACGCATGAGTTCGGAGTCTCCGGGTACTCAAGCGTGACTTGTTTCCTGGAGAAAGGCCCATATGACAGCGTCCCATCCGCGGCTTGACCAGCGGGATCTGGCTGAAGCGCAGCGCGTGGTGGCCGCGGTCTCCTCGGCGTTCTCCGCCAAGGTGGTCGGCCAGGATCAACTCAGGGAATCGCTGCTCGTCACCCTCCTTGCCGGTGGGCATCTGCTGATCGAGAGCGTGCCCGGTCTGGCCAAGACGACGGCCGCCCGCGTCGTCGCCGAATCGATCCACGGCGTCTTCCGTCGCATCCAGTGCACGCCCGACCTGTTGCCCAGCGACATCGTCGGCACCCAGATCTACGAGGCCGCCACCAACTCCTTTGCCACCCAGCTCGGACCCGTACACGCCAACATCGTGTTGCTCGACGAGATCAACCGCTCCAGCGCAAAGACCCAGAGCGCCATGCTCGAAGCGATGGAGGAACGCCAGACCACCATCGCAGGCGTGGAATATCCCATCCCCGAACCATTCCTGGTGATCGCCACCCAGAACCCGGTCGAGCAGGAGGGCACCTACCCGTTGTCGGAGGCCCAGACCGACCGGTTCATGCTCAAGGACCTCGTCCAATACCCGTCTGTCGACGACGAAGTGGAGGTCGTCCTCCGGATGGACGCCGGTCTGTACGAAAAGGACCACCGAAGCGCCCCCGTGGTCGGACTCGAAGAGATACTGCGCGTGCAACAGCTGGTCCAGACCGTGCACATGGACCGTCACCTGATCGAGTACGCCAGCCGGCTGGTGAACGTGACGCGGGCGCCAGAGCGGTATGTGCCGGCGAACATCGCCCGGCTGATCGAATACGGCGCGAGCCCGCGGGCGACGATCGCGTTCTGCCGGACCGCGCGCGGCCTGGCCGTCATCCGCGGCCGCAACCACGTCGTGCCCGACGACATCGCCCGCCTCGCACATCGCGTGCTGCGTCACCGACTGATCCTCGGCTTCGAGGCAGCCAGCCTGAAGATCACCCCCGATGTGGTGATCGACGCGGTGCTGGACGCGGTGCGGGTGCCGTGAGGCCATGGGCTCCCATCTCGACAGCGCCAGGCAGTTCTTCGGCCGCGACACGACCGGACTGCTCGACGGCGGCCGGTACGCGCTGGTCCACACCCGCAGCCTCGAGTTCGACGACCTGCGGCCGTACGTGCCGGGTGACGACATCCGCGACATCGACTGGAAGGCCACCGCACGGTCGGGCCACGTCCTGATCAAACGGTTCGTCTCGGAGAAGCACCACAAGATCCTCGTGATCGCCGACGCCGGCCGCAACACCATCGCGCAGGCGCCGTCCGGTGAGCGCAAACGTGACATCGCATCGAACGTCATCGGTGCGATCGGATTGATCACGCTGCGCCGGAGCGACGAGGTCGGCATGGTGTTCGGTGACGTCCGCGGCTGCGTCGACATCCGGTTGCGGCGGGGTGAGACCCACATCGAGAGCATGCTGCACCGGTTTCATCACCACACAACGACGGACCCTGCGCCTAGCAGTGTTGTGACTCAACTGAATTGGGTGGCCAAGCACTACCGGCGTCCGCTGCTGATCTTCGTGGTGTCCGACGAGCCGGAGATCGACGACCGCCTCGGTGAGGTGCTGACCCGGCTGGGCGCACAGCACGACGTGATGTGGGCCATGGTCGCCGATATGGCTGCGGTCGGGTCCGTCGACGACGATGACGACGGCTACGACGTCGTCGGTGGACGCGTCGTGATGGGCGGAGCAACGCTGGGTCCGCACGTGGTCGAGGCGTACCGGCAGGCCGAATTCCAGCGCCGGGAACGCCTTTCGGACTTCTTGACGACACACGGTGTGGCGCACGCCAGATTCAGCGGCAGCACCCGCATCAGGGCCGGCCTGACAGCGATGACCGGAACGTACGCCCGTGTCCGATGAGCTGCTCCGCTTCGTCAGCGGTCCCACCCCGTACTCGTCATGGTGGCTGTGGCTGGCGGTTTCGTTGTCAATCATCCTGATCGCCTGGTACGCAGCGGTATTCGTGTTCACCATGCCGGGCCGAAGGATCGCCGGGTTGCCGGTCATCGGGGCCGCGCGTGGCGAACTGGCCAAGCGTCGGTCGATCCGGGCGGTCCGTGCCATCGGCACCCGTCACCGCGCCGGAGAGCTCGGCGCGGTGCCCGCCGCAGCGGCCATCAGCCGGGAGTTACGGGCATTCCTGCAGGCCGCCACCGGAACTCGCGCCGAGTACATGCAGCTGGACGCGATTGCCGCCGGCGAGTTGGCGTCCGCTGCTCCGGTGTTGACGGACCTGACCGACGCGCAGTTCAACGCGGACTCGGTGGTCGACGTCGGGGCCGCCGCAGACTCCGCCGAGGAGCTGATCCACTCGTGGAGCTGATCTGGTGGGTGGTGGCGATCGCGGGCTTTCTCGGCCTGGCGATCTGCATTGCAGCGGGCCTGCTGAGGCCCGTCAAGACCCAGCAGCGGCGTATGCGGCTGCTGGCCAACGTCGAGCGACTGACCCAGCTGCCGGAGTACCGCCGGGCCGCCAGGCTGCGGACGCTGTCTGCCGTCGCCGCCATCGTTGCGCTGACCGTGGCATTCGGGGCCGCCGTTGTCGCCGCCGCCCGGCCCGTCGGATTACCCTCAACCGCACGACAATCCGACGGCCTCGCGCCCGAGGACATCATGCTGTGCATGGGCGGTGCGCCAACCGACCAGGCCGTGCGCTCGACGCTGCGCTACTTCGCCGAGCGGGTCACCGGGTTCACCACCCAGCGCATCGGGCTGACCACCGTCGATCGCCGGATCGTGCCGCTCACGCGTGACTATCAATATGCGGCAGCGCAGTTCAACGAGTTCGCGGCGGAGCGGGCAGGTGACGACACGAGGTGGGCGCCCGCGGTGTCGTACGTCAACTACGCCGCAGGCGTCGAAGACGTCTTGGCGTTGTGTCTGACGGGATTCCCGGCCTTCGATCAGGGGGCCGCGCAGCGACGTTCGATCATCTACGTCGGACCCGGCTCGCGCCGGGAGCCAGGAGAGACCCGGCCCGTACTGTTCACCGCCGATGCGGTCCGAGGCTTGGCCGAGGCGGGGGATGTCCAGATCAACGTGCTGTCGAGCGGCCCGGACGGCGCCGCCCTGGATGGCCTGGTCCGCGAGACCGGCGGCCGGTCGTTCTCGGCCAACTCGACGACCGCAGCCGACCTGTCCGAGATCAGGGAGAATCCTCCGCCGCAGACCACCGCTGTCGATCGCGCGGTCACGTCCACCGAAACACCGGACGTACCACTCGCATTGGCTCTGCTGGCGCTGGCCGCCCTGGTGATTTGGCCGGTGGTGGTGCGACGATGACGCTGCATCCGGTGCTGCCCCCGCTGCTCCTGGCCGCGGCGGCCGTGCTCGTTGCGGGACAGTTCGTCGCGCTGCGCCGCTGGCGAAGGTCCGCACGCAGCCGGATGATGCTGTGGCGCTGGCTTCTCGTCACCTGCGCGGCGGCGCTGCTCGTCCTCGCGGCCACCCGCGTGGTGCTCACCGGCGACGATGAATCCGCCACGCGCAGCGCGGGCGACACCGACCCGAACGTATTCCTGGTCGTGGACCGCTCACCGGACATGGCCGTCGAAGACATCGACGGTCGCAGCCGGATGGACGTCGCGCGCGAAGACCTCCAGGCGCTGATCGACCGTTATCCGCGCGCCCGGTTCGCGGTCATCGGATTCGCATCGGCGCCGACGCTGCAGTGGCCGTTGTCCGCGGACACGTGGAGTTTGCGACCGGTGCTGGACACCATCACTCCGTACGCCTACCGCCCTGACGCCGTCACGCAAACCAACGCCGGCGCGGCGAGCACGGTGCTGCGGTACCAGTTGATCAGCGCGGTTCAGCAGTACCCGCGGGCCGCCACCTTGGTGTTCTACCTGGGCGCCGGAGCCCGTGAGTCAGAGCTTCCGGCAAGGGAATTCGTTCCACCTGCGGACTCGGTCGACGGTGGTGCAGTGCTCGGCTACGGCACTCCGGCGGGCGGCCCGATCCCCGACACCGAGATCGCACGGTCTCCGATCGACGACGGCACGCTGCGGACGGTCGCCGGCCAGCTCGGTGTGCCGTTCATCGCGCGCGCCGACGGGGCGTTACCGTCAGAACAGCTTCCCGACGCGATGGGGGCGAGCGACGCGACTGCAATTGCCTCGACGGGCGGGCAGACGGAAACGTACTGGTTACCGGCGCTGGGCGCTGCCGTTCTCATCCTTATCGAGCTCTACTTCGTCCTGCGGGACTTCCGCCGCAGCAGGTATGTCAGCGTGGACGTGATGCCATGAACGTAGCGACCCGGGATCCAGCACGATCGCGTTGGCGACGCCGTCTTCTGTTGTTCTCCGCGCCGGTGGCGTTGCTCCTCGTCGTGGTGATCGTGAAGTCGCTGTCGGTCGTCATCGCCGGAGACTCCGCGGTATCGGCGTACGCCGGAAAGGACAACGCCGGACTGCGCCGCGCAGTGGACACCCTGACAGTGTTCAACGTGATCGAGCCGGCCAAGGCGCCCTTCGCCGCGGGCAGCCTCGCATTACTCGACAACCGGCTCGAGGAGGCGGACCGCCAGTTCAGCGTGAGCCTGGCGAGCGCGGAGTCCTGCGCGACCCGGGTCAACCTCGAACTCGTCAGGGAGACGTTGGGCGACCGTGCCGCGGCAGTGTTCGACAGCCGAACCGCCGTCGCGCAGTACCTGGCCGCACGCGCTGTCGTCGAGCAGGCCGCGCAGGACTGTTTCGCCGGAAACAGCGACCCGGATCCACAGCGGCGGGCGTTGCGCAACGACGCGCTGCCCCGTCTGAACCAGAAGATCGCGGCCGCACAGGTCGCACCACCGCCACCCCCGCCGCCGCCGGAGGCGACAGCGTCGCCGCCACCGCCGGCCCAGTCCGGCGGGACATCGACTGACTCCAATCCGCAATTGCGCCTCGAGCCCGGCGCACCGCTGGATCGTCTGCAGCAGATACTGCGCGATGCCGCGGCGCGCGATGGCTCCTGACGTGCGCTAGTCGCGGGTGCGCCGAAGCTCACGTCTGGACGTCACGCCCAACTTGCCGAAGATGTTGCTCAAGTGCCATTCGACCGTACGCGGGCTGATGAAGAGATGGCCGGCGATCTCGGAGTTGCTGTAGCCGTCGCCCGCCAGCCTGGCGATGTAGCTTTCCTGCGTGGTCAACACTGCCGAAGATCCGCCCCGGCGCTCTTTGCGCACGGCTTCACCCGCCGCCTGGAGTTCACGACGTGTCCGCTCGGCGAAGCCGCCAGCTCCCATCTGTACGAACATCTCATGGGCGGTTCGTAATTCGTCGCGTGCGTCGGCGCGGCGGTCCTCGCGACGCAGCACTCACCCAAGAGCAGGTGAGTGCGTGCGGTCATCACAATGAGGGGTGAGCGCTGCAGCTCTGAAATCGCTGTGCGATAGTGCTGCTCGGCATCCGGCCCGGGAGTTGTGAGCGCCGTGGCGCGTGCCGAGTATCCCAGTGCGGTTGGGGTTCGGGTTGCTTCGGCACGCTCGATCAGTTGTGCGGCAGCCGTTTCCGCGACACTCGTTTGACCAGACCTGGCGGCAGCCTCGACGGTCTCGTTGAGCACGTGGCCGTACATTCCTACGTCGTCGTACTCCAAGGCCGATGTGCAGGCCGTGAGCGCTTCGTCGTACTGGCCGAGTCCGTTGTGCATGATGGCCAACGAGAACAGCACGACGGTCACTTCACTGCCTTCGCCACGGGAGGTCGCGTCCTCGATCGTCGTTCGAGCCAGTTCCCTACCGAGCTGCTCCTGTCCGCGACACGCGGCGAGGTAGGTCCGGATGGAGCGGTGCGGTGGTGCGCCGGTGGCAGCGGAGATCTCGTCCGACTGCTCGAGCAGATCCGCGGCCTGCGCAAAGTCGCCGGTCGTGACACACGCACCCGCGTGGGTGGTCAGCGCGGCAGGCAGAACCGTCAATTCCCCGGCAGCGCGGAGCAATTCGAGCTGACGGACATTGAGCGAACTGTAGGTGTCCTGCTCGAAGAGGTCGAGCAGCACCCGCAGCGTGATGTCATGCAAGCGCGGATCGGCGGCGCCCGCCCCGTCCTCCTCCAAGTACTGCTGTATCGCCCGACGCAGCAACGGCGCCGCGGCGGCGTGCCCTTCGGTGAGCCGGACGACGATTCCGTCGAGGAAGAGATCCGCGGCCGTGGGCGGATCGGAGGGCGGCGGCGCATGCCGCGCCGACTCGGCAATCGCCGCCGCGGACGCGTGTTCACCGCCTGCGAGACGACCGACGATCATCGACGCCGTGAGCGCGTCGAGGTAGGTCTGGCGCGAGAGCATGGGATCCAGCGGCCGGAGGCGCTGCGCTGCCGCCAGCAGCAGCGCAGGCGCATCCCGCCCGCGCAGAGCAGCGAAGGCGATCTTTGCTCGTAGCAGATCGGCTCGCGCACTGAGCAATTCGTCGTCGATACCGGCCGCCGTCACGAGCAACTTCGCCGCTGCATCCGGATCACCTGCATCCAACTTCGACAGGGCGGCGTCGAGTGCGCGCTGAGCCCGGCGGACCGGGTCGGGCGTCAGTTCCACGGCGTGCGATAGGAACGCGGCCGCGGCGGCTGCGCCCCCGCGGCGGCGCGCTCGCTCAGCCGATTGCACGAGTTCAACGGCTACGTTCTCATCGGGGGCACTCGTGGCATGCGCGCGGTGCCAGGCGCGGTGCTCGTCTGCGTTCGGGCCGGCGATCACGTCGGCTAGGGCGGCGTGCGCTTGGCGCCGTTGCGGCTGCGACGCGTTCCGATACACCGCCGAACGAACCAGCGGATGGCGAAAGCGTAAGCGGGATTCGACGGTGACCAGACCGCTGCGCTCGGCGGGAACGCTTGCATCGGCGTCGAGTTGGAGTCGCGCGGCCGCGGCCCGCAACCATTCCGGATCGCCGGTCGGCTCCGCCGCTGCGATCAGCAGGAGAGTCCGCGTTGCCGCCGGCAGTTCATCGAGGCGTTGCCCGAACTCGCGCTCGACCCGTCCCGCGACGGAGCCGGCGGACGCGAGTCCGTATCCGCCCGCCAACACTGCGGGCGCCATCGCGCGGCGGAGTTCGAGCAATGCCAGGGGATTGCCGTCCGCCTCGGCGAGGATGTTCTCGCGGACGGTGTCGTCGAGCTGGCCCGCGAGCACTTCGGAGAGCAGTGTCTCGGCATGGACGCGGCCGAGTCGAGACAAACCCAGCTCGGGCAGACCGTTCAACTCATCGGCTTCTGCCGTGCGGGTGGCGAAAATCATCGTCACCGGGTCAGCGTGCAGTCGGCGCGCGGCGAATGTGAGTGCTTGCAGCGAGGCACGGTCCACCCACTGCGCGTCGTCCACGATGCACACGGTCGGACGATCGGCGCCGACGTCGCCGAGCAGTGTCAGCACAGCCAATCCCACGAGCAGACGATCGGGCGCAGCGCCCTCGCGTAGGCCCAGCGCGACTCGCAGCGCATTCTTCTGTGGGTCGGGCAACCGGTCGATGAAGGCCAGAATCGGCCCGCACAACTGCTGCACGCCGGCGTATGCGAGCTCCAATTCCGACTCCGCACCGCTGACCCGGATGGTGCGCAATCCGTCGGCCTTCGCGAGCACCTCAGCGAGAAGGGCCGACTTTCCGATACCGGCCTCGCCATGAAGCACGAGGACGCCGCTCTGGCCGGATCTTGCTCGTTCGCATAGGTGGGCCAGCTGCTGCTGCTCGCGTTGCCGTCCGACGAGTGCTCGTCGGTCAGGCGTCCAGCCCATGCCGGTGATCTTGACATGTCGGCGTGCTCCCAGCGACCTATGCGGCGAACTGACGGGGCTCCACGTGTTTCGGCAACCCGGTGGTTTTCCCGGGGTCGCCGGGGCGCACCGGAGTGTGTGATCACTACATCGAACTGCACCTGATGACGAAGGGGTTTGAACGATGTCGGGTACCAAAACGATCCACGAGGTCACCTACGACCTGCTCCGAACCCTCGGGCTGACGACGATGTTCGGCAACCCCGGCTCCACCGAGCAAACCTTCTTGCAGGATTTCCCCGACGATTTCACCTACGTGCTCGGCCTGCAGGAGGCGTCGGTGCTGGCGATGGCCGACGGCTTCGCGCAATCGACCGGCAAGCCTGCACTGGTCAATCTGCACACCGCCGCGGGCACGGGCAACGCGATGGGCAGCCTGGTTGCCGCCTACCGGGCGAACACACCGTTGATCGTCACCGCGGGTCAGCAGACGCGTGAGATGTCGATTGTCGACCCGTACCTGAACAATCCCGATCCCACCGTGATGCCGCAGCCGTGGGTCAAGTGGGCCTACGAGCCCGCGCGCGCAGAAGATGTGCCCGCGGCGTTCATGCGTGCCTATGCCGTGGCAACCCAGCCGCCGGCAGGTCCGGTGTTCCTCTCCATTCCACTTGACGACTGGAACAAGCCGGCGCTCGGCCCGGCGGTGGTCCGAACCGTCAGCCAGCGCGTGCAACCCGATGCAGAGCGTCTGCGCGAGTTCGCCACTCGGATCAGCCAAGCGGAGCGTCCGCTGTTGGTGCTCGGCCCAGAGGTGGACCGCGCCGGCGCTTGGGACGCCGGCGTGGCATTCGCAGAGAAGCTGCGTGCGTCGGTCCGCGGCAGTGGGCTGTCGGACAGGTGTTCGTTCCCCGAAGATCATCCGCTCTATGGCGGACCGCTTCCGCTGACGATCGCCGGGGTCAACGAGGCGCTGGCCGGTCACGACCTGGTCATCGTGATCGGCGCGCAGGTGTTCCGGTACTACCCGTACGTCGCGGGTGAGTATCTACCGGAGGGGACCGAGGTGCTGCACATCACCGCCGACCCCCACCTCGCCGCGATCGCGCCGGTGGGCGACAGCCTGATCGGTGACACCGCCACCGTCCTGGCGCAGCTCTTGCACCTCGTCGAGGTGCCGAGCGACCGGACGCCGCCCCCCGGGTTGGCCAGAGACTTCACCGGAGATCTACCGGTGGCGTCGGCACCACTGATGCCGAACGACGTCTATGCGGTGCTCAGTTCGGTCAAACCCGACGATGCTGCGGTCGTCATGGAGTCGACATCCACGTTGGCCGATCTCATCACCTGGTGGCCGACCCGACGCTCGGGCAGCTTTTTCGCCACGGGTAGCGGTGGCATCGGCTGGGGAGTGCCTGCGGCGGTGGGCATTGCGCTTGGAGACCGGGCCCGCGGGGTGAGGCGGACGGTCGTCGCCTCGATCGGCGATGGTTCGTTCCAGTACTCGATACAGGCCATTTGGACTGCGGCCCAGCACAAGCTGCCCATCGTGTTCGTGGTACAGCGCAACGGTGAATACTGCGTTCTGAAGTCGTTCGCGATTCTCGAGAAGACCCCCAACGTGCCGGGTATGGATCTGCCCGGGCTTGATATCGCGTCACTGGCAACAGGATTCGGATGCCGAGCAGCGGTCGTCGACGGAACCGAGAGTCTCGTACGCGAGTTCAAGGAGGCCCTGGCGGCCGACGGGCCGACCGTCCTCGTGGTGCCGACACAGTCGCACCTGCCGTTCCTGGGCTGAGCGATGCCGGTCTATACGTGCACGACGGTGAAGGCGACGCTGAGTGCCGAAACCAGGGCCAGCCTGGCCGGGGAACTGACCAGAATCCATTCGATGATCAACCACGTACCGGGTACGTACGTCAACGTGGTCTTCCATGAGTTGGCCGCCGATGACGTCTACACCGATGGTCAACCAGCACAACCGCTTTTGATCAACGGCTGGGTTCGTACCGGTCACCCCGAAGCGCAGAGCAGCCAGCTGGTCGCCGAAATCGCCGCAGCAGCCACGCGGGTGACCGGCATCCCCGCCAAGAGGGTCCTGGTCGTCATTCAGAACAGCCCAGCACATTTCGCCATCGAGGGCGGTCGCGTTCTACCGGCCCCTGGGGAGGAAGAAGCCTGGTTGCAGCAGGGGCAGGAAGGCGGCGGAAATGCTCACTGACAGTACACAGGACCCTGTGACAGCGGACCGCGTCGGCTTGGACCGGTTCGCCGCCGCAGCCACGGCCCACGGTGAGATCACCACCGACGAGGGCGTGCTCACCGAACGCGGCCGCGACTTCTGGGGCGTCGGGGGCGTAGCCGGATTGCTGGTCCGCCCCCATGGCCGCGACGACATCGCACCCCTCATGCGGTTGGCGACCGAACACAATGTGCCGATTGTCCCGCGTGGCGGAGCCTCGAACTGCTCGGGCGGGATGATGCCAACCGCTGGTCGAGTCCTGCTCGACCTCACCGGTCTTGATCGAATCCTCGACATCGATGCCGAGAACCGCTGTGCGCGTGTCGAACCGGGCGTCATCAACTCGGACTTGCAAGCCGCACTGGAGCCGTACGGTCTGTGCTTCTCGCCGGACCCGGTATCAGCGCACCTTGCGACGGTGGCGGGGAACATCATCGAGAATGCCGGTGGCCCGCATGCGTTGAAATACGGTGTCACCTACAACCACGTCCTCAGTGTCGACGCCGTCCTGCCCGACGGATCCACCGCCACCTTCCGCGCCGACGACGATGGCCCTGACCTTCTCGGTGTCCTCATCGGATCGGAGGGAACGCTGTGCGTCATCACCGAGGCCACCGTCGCGTTGCGCCCGATCGCGGAAGTCACCCACAGCCTCATGGGCGCGTTCGCCTCCGCCAGAGAAGCTGCCGACACCATCGCCGCGATCATCGCCACCGGTGTCGTGCCCGCGGCGGTTGAGTGGCTGGACCGGGCGGGAATCGCGGGGCTACAACAGTTCTACGACACCGGTTACCCCTTGGACGCCGATTCCATTGTGCTGATCGATGTCGACGGCACGGCCGCGGGGGTGGCTCGTGATCAGCCGATCGTGGAGAGGGTGCTGCGCGAGCACGCCACTGAAGTGCGGATCGCCGAGGACGAGAAGGATCGCGCCGCTCTGTGGTACGGCCGACTCAACGCGCCCAACTCGGTTGTGCAGAGCGGAAAAGGCTTCTTCATCGGTGACGTCACCGTTCCCCGTGATCGCATTCCGGAAATGCAGGAAGCCATTCAGTCGACGGCAGCACGCCATGCCGATGGCCTGTTGTTCATCGCGGTCTGCGGTCACGCCGGTGACGGCGACCTCCACCCCACGACGTTCTACGACAAGGACAACCCGTTGGCAGCGGCCGCTCTCGAAGCGGCGAACGGCGAGATCATCGAAGCTGCACTGGAATTAGGCGGCACCATCACGGGCGAGCACGGCGTCGGCACCGAGAAGATCCAATTCATGACCAAGCGTTTCACTCCCGTAGAGATCGCGGTTCAACGCTCGATCAAGACGGCATTCGATCCCGCCGCAGTATTGAATCCCGGGGTCATGTTGCCCGAGCAATCGCCTGCCGAGCCCGACGTCAATGCCTTCGGTGTCGCAGTACGCGCTGCCCTGACCAGATCTCTGGCGATCGATCCGACCGCGAAGCTGACTACTGGTGGCAACACCGACATCAGTGTGAATCTCGAGAATTTGAGTGTCGTAGTGGGGGCGGACGCCACCGTGGAGCAGATCGAGCGCTACCTCGACGAGCAGGGCGTGACGTGTGCGGCCGTTCCGGTCTCGAACCCTGAACGCACCATCGGCGAGGTAGTGGCCACCGCCAGCGGGGAGGAACGGATCCAGGTCCGGCATGCGCTTCTCGGAGCCGACGTCACCGTCGTCGACGATCAGCACCAGGCTCGCTTCGGCGCGGAAACCATGAAAGACGTCGCGGGGTATGACACCAAACGGCTGTACATCGGCGCGCATGGCGCGTTCGGCGCCCTGCGGACTCTCATCTTCAAGGTCACCGTCAGAGCCTGACGCCCTGGTGATCTCGAAATCCGTTGCGCGACCGCGTTCTGGCTATCCGCCGCCAGTGACGATGTTGGACGACAATGTGATGAACTGGCCGTTCTTCCACACGCCCCACCGTCCGCCCCACATGGACGTCCACACGACGGGCTCGTTGAGGAAGAATTCGGCAGTCTTCGGCGGGGCATTCGGCGGGGGAATCTCACCGCGCGGAGGCGGCGGGGGCCACGGCGCTTCAGCGGGGCGCGGAGGCGGTGGCGGCGGGGGCTGCGAGACCGCCAGTCCCGCACCCACACCGAGCGCTGCTGCGGTCATTCCGCCGGCCGCGGCAATAGCAGCCAACGTGGTCTTGATCGAAGGCATCAGCATCACTCCAGCGTCGACTCAGCAAACGGCTACTTAGTTGGAGTAACCACCCTACGGGATACCCAAACGCACGGCTGACCGTGTGACACCGGACCCGGAAACTGTAACGTCACACCCATGAGTCGAGTCTCGGTGATCACGGGTGGGGCGGGCGGTATGGGTCTAGCGACGGCCAAGGTGGTCGGCGTCGACCACTCTGTGGTGCTCTGCGATGTTCGGCAAGAGCGCCTGGACGCCTCGGCCGACACGTTGAAGGAACTCGGCGTGGCGGTGACGATCGTCAACGCCGATGTCACCGATCGGCAGGCCGTCGCCCGGCTGTTCGACACCGCCGCCGGTCTGGGGACCGTCGCGTCGGTGATCCACACCGCGGGCGTCAGCCCCAGCATGGGCGACGCCGACTACGTCATGAGGACAAATGCGCTTGGCACGCTGAACGTCAACGAGGTGTTTCACGCCTCCGCCAACGAGGGTGCGGCGATCGTCAATGTGGCGTCCATGGCGGCCCACATGCTCCCGGAGGAGCTGATTCCGACCGCACACTTCCCGACGGCACTGACGGACGAGTCCGCCTTCATGACAGCGATGCTGGCGGCGTGCGACATCGCCGGGGAGGAGGCCCGCTCCGGTATCGCCTATGCGGTGAGCAAGAGTTTCGTGAGGTGGTACAGCACGGCGCAGTGCGAACGGTTCAACGGTCGCGGACTGCGCATCGTGTCGGTGTCCCCGGGATCCATCGACACCGAGATGGGCAGGCTCGAAGAACAGGCCGGCGCCGGGGCGATGGTCGCCGATGCCGCGGTCCCGCGCTGGGGCAAACCCGAAGAGATGGGCGATCTGCTCGCCTTCTGCGCCAGTGCGAAAGCCGGGTACCTCACCGGCACCGACATCCTCAACGACGGCGGGGTGGTCGCCTCGATGAAGGAACGAGCCAGGGTGGCCGCCCAGGGTTAGCCGCGGTACGTGGCGACCTGCTCGGCGTACTCGTCGAGCAACCGCAACGACTCGTCGCGCGACTCGGTCGGCAGCAGCAGTGCCACCTGCCCGAACCCGAGATCTTCGAGGGCGCGCCAGTAGTCCGGATCTACGGGTGTGCCGAACTGGGCCAGCGGAACGTCGTGACCCGCACCGTCGCGGAGCTGGCTGATGCGTTTGGCCAGATGCGCGGCGGGAAACGCATTGGAGATCCAGCCCGCCTCGTGCCGGATGATCCGCTTGACGGTGGCATCGGAGTCGCCGCCGACATAGATCGGCGGATGCGGCTTCTGCACGGGTTTCGGCCGCAGGTACGACGGGTCGAAGTCGACATACTTGCCGTGGTACTCGGCGGGCTCCTCTGTCCACAACGCGCGGACAGCGTCGATGCGCTCGTCGAGCAGCGCACCGCGCGTCTTCGGATCGGTGCCGTGGTGGCGCAGTTCCTCGAGGTTCCAGCCGGCGCCCACACCGAAGACGAACCGTCCGCCGGAGATCAGGTCGACACTTGCGGCTTCCTTCGCGGTGGTGATCGGATCTCGCTGGATGAGCAGTGCGATGCCGGTGAACAGCTCGATCCTGGACGTGACCGCCGCCGCAGCGGCCAACGTGACGAAGGGGTCCAGCGTCCGGTAGTACTTCGCAGGCAGCTCGCCGCCCATCGGATACGGTGATTCCCGGCTTGCCGGAATGTGCGTGTGCTCGGCGATCACGAGCGAGTCGAAACCGCGCTCCTCGACACCGCGCGCGAGCGATACGGGGTCGATGCCGTCATCGGTCACGAATGTGGAGATCCCGAACTTCATCAACCACTCCCATCGTCGCTCTGTAGTGCAGAAGACCACTGCGAGTCGCAGTATTCCCCGTCAACGGCCGGGCAAGCGTTTTGTTCAAGACCGGGCGCCACGTGGCCGTCGACACTGGGCGCATGAGCGAGCAGGCCTCCTTCACCCCCGCCGCCGGACGGTTCGCGCCGACGCGGTTCTACGACCCGGTGGTCGCGTTGACTCGCGAACGACTGTGGCGGTCGCTGGCCGCCATGCACGTCGCGCCGCGACCCGGCGACGTCATCGCCGACGTCGGCTGCGGCACCGGATCGTTGTCCGTCCTCCTCGCTCGGGTGGAACCGCATGCCCGGATCATCGGTTTGGATCCCGACCGCGAGGTGCTAGCGCTCGCGCGCGACAAGGCCGACGCGGCAGGCGTCACGGTGGACTGGCGGGTGCGCATGGGCGATGCGCTGGTTGACGAGTTGGGGGTGGGCTCGGTGGACACCGTCGTGTCCAGCCTGGTGCTGCACCAATGCCCGCTGCCAATGAAGCGAGCTGTGCTTGCAGCGATACACGAGGTGCTGAAGCCTGGTGGGAAGGTCGTGATCGCCGACTTCGGTCTGCAACGGACGGTGTTGATGCGGTTGGCTTTTCGCATCGTGCAGCTCGCGGACGGCAAGGAGGACACCCAGCCCAATGCCGACGGTGTACTGCCAGAGTTGCTGTCCGAGTGTGGATTCGGCGATGTCCGTGAGGCCGAGGTTGTGCCGACGGTGAGCGGTTCGATCTCCGTCTATGTCGCGCGCAAGGACTGACTGCGCACGATCGGCAGCAGCGCTGCGGGGGTGAGGCCCATCATCTCCCGCATTTGGCGCGAGAAGTGGGCCTGATCGGCGAAGCCCGCCGCCGTGGCCGCGTCGGCCAACGTCTGACCACTCTGCAGAACCTCAGCGGCGTGCCGCAGGCGCGTCCACACCCGCCAGCGCGCCAGCGGCATCCCCAGTTGCTCGCGTGCCAACGCACGTAGGCGCTGCGGCGAAAGTCCGACGTGCGCGGCGACAGCCGGCAACGCAATATCGCTGTCCGCCAACGTATTCAGTGCCTGCATCAGCCGCGGGTCAAGCTGGTCGGACCCGCGCCTGCCCACCGGCCGGACGTCGTCCTCGCTCAGGCCGCGCAATTCCGGGGCTGCGGTGATGCCGTCTCCGTAGTGCCTGCGCAGGCGGTCCGCGAATGCGCAGTGCGGTTCGACGAAGAAGGCCAGCACGTCAGGCGTCGCCTGCAGGCAGTGCGGATGCATCGGCGGCACGACGAGCGCGACTGCTCGGTGGGTGATACCTGCCGCGTCCGCCACGCCCACCGCATCCGGCTGGCCCACCACGATCTGAAAGGCGGCATGCCGATGCAGGGTTCCGGTCGTCGTCGGACCGCGATACACCGCGTATCCCTCGCCGATGGCGAAGCGAGGGATCACGGCGGCGCGGTCCTACCAGACACGCACCCAGTCGACCAGCATCTCCGCCGGGTAGCTGCCACCGCTGGGATCGCCGCCGCCCGAACCGGCGACCGCGAGACCCAAGATTGGAAACAGCGTGAAGCCGGGGTTGTTGAACTGGTAATTGGGCAGGCTGTCGGGCGTGACGGTGAAGTACGGTGACGCACCCTCGGTGTGGTCCAGCCAGAAGCTGATGCCCGCGTCCGTCCACTGTGCGCGCCACCTGTGCCAGGCACTGTCCGGTGCGATGGTGTGGCTGACGTGCTCACCGCCGTTGAGATTGGCGTGGACGGTCGTTCCGGGAGCCCAGCTGCCGTTGCCGTACCACTCGATGATGTCGACTTCACCACCGTGGGCGGGATCGTTGTTGGCCAGGTACCAGGCGGGCCAGCATCCCGGCGTCAGGCAGTCGAACTTGACCCGCGCTTCCCAGGTGGTGTTGATGCCGCCGCGGTACTTGCCGAAGAGTTTGCCGCTGTAGTAGGTGTCGCCGTCCTTGGCGGCACGGAGCACCAGGTTGGAATTCCCGTCGAGGAAGAGATTCTCCCGGCTGTCGCGGTACTGGCCGACGTTGCCTGGTAGCTCCCAGAACGTCGGATCCTCCATGGATTCGCGCTCGTAGGCGGGCTCCCACTTGGAGAAGTCGGGGGCCGAGCCGGCCGGTCCGTCGAAGTCGTCCTCGAACCGGTAGTCGGTGTCTGAGGGCTGGGCGTTCGCAACGGGGACGGACATGGTGGCCGCCAGTGCGCCGAGACCGGCGATCTGCATGGCGCGGCGACGATTCATTTCATAAACCACCCCATTAGGTAAGCCGTTCTGGCTGCGAAGCGCAAACCCCTCCGATTTTCGGGCGGTCCCCGCTAGCGTCGCCTGAATGAGTGAACCGACGTCGATACCTGCCGTTTCCGGTCCGACACGGGCGCCGACGAGCACCCGCCGCGCGGTGCTCAACACCATCAAGGGCTCGGCGGGCAACCTCGTCGAGTGGTACGACGTGTACGTCTACACGGTCTTCGCGTCGTACTTCGAAGCCCAGTTCTTCGACAAGGCGGACACCAACTCGACCGTGTACATCTACGCGATCTTCGCGGTCACGTTCCTGATGCGACCGGTGGGATCCTGGTTCTTCGGCCGCTTCGCCGACCGCCGCGGCCGCAAGGCCGCCCTGATGTTCAGCATCACCGTGATGTCGACGTGCTCGTTCGTCGTGGCGGTCATGCCGACCCGGGAATCGATCGGTTACTGGGCGGCGGTGGTCCTGATTCTCGCCCGGCTGGTGCAGGGGTTCGCCACCGGCGGCGAGTACGGCACGTCCGCGACGTACATGTCCGAGGCGGCGACGGCGAACCGGCGCGGCTTCCTGTCCTCGTTCCAGTACGTCACCCTCGTCGGCGGCCACGTGCTGGCGCAGTTCACCTTGCTCATCGCGCTGCACTTCCTCGACGACGACGCGATGCACGAATGGGGATGGCGGATCGGATTCTTCATCGGTGGTGTCGCCGCACTGGTGGTGTTGTGGATCCGCCGCTCGATGGACGAGTCGCTCAGCGAGTCGCATCTCGAGGCCATCCGAGAGGGCAAGGACACCGGCGCCGGCTCACTGAAGACGTTGTTCACGACCTACTGGCGACCGCTGCTGCTCGTCTTCCTCATCACGGCGGGCGGCACGGTGGCGTTCTACACGTACAGCGTCAACGCTCCCGCAATCGTCAAGTCCACCTTCGGTTCCGACCGCGCACTGACAGCCACGTGGGTCAACCTGCTGGGGCTGATCTTCCTGATGCTGCTTCAGCCGCTGGGCGGCCTGCTCAGTGACCGGGTCGGGCGAAAGCCGCTGCTGGTCTTCTTCGGGATTGCCGGCGTCATCTACACCTACGTCCTGCTGACATTCCTGCCGAAGACGACGTCGGCGGTGATGGCATTCCTCATCCTGGCCGTCGGCTACATCATCATCACCGGGTACACATCGGTGAACGCCATCGTCAAGGCGGAGCTGTTCCCCGCTGAAATCCGTGCGCTGGGAGTCGGTTTGGGCTATGCGCTGGCGAACTCCGCGTTCGGGGGAACGGCCCCGATGCTGTACCAGGCGTCCAAGCCCGATCACGTCACCCTGTTCATCGTCTACGTCACGGTGATCATCGGCGTGAGCCTGCTGGTCTACATCTTCGGGCTGAAGAACAAGGCGGAGACCGTGCTGGATCGAGAGCAGGGCAGCGCCTGGACGCTGCCCGTGGTGACAGGGAGTGCGAAATGATCCTTTCCCGATACGCCGCGGTTCCCGCGCTGCTGTTGATCGGACTCGTGACGGCCGCGTGCGGCGGATCCGGTGAGTCGAACTCGACAACTGTCACCGAAACCGTATCGGCGAGTGCGACTCTCACGTCAGTCCCCACCACCTCCGTGGCCAGGTCTCCCACGACCCCGAGCGTGGATCTGCAGTCGTTGATTCCAACCCCCGCCAACAGTCAGCGCACCGACGGTCCCGAATCCATTCAAGAGAGCGGCACTCACAAACACTTTCTGGTCAACGGATCCCCGAACGAGGTGATGGACGTCTACAGGACCGCGCTCGAGGGTGCGGGATGGACCGTGGTCGTCGAGAACGCAGGCGGCGGTGGGGGAGGTGGAGGCGCGACCTACACCGGCAGCAATGGGGATGCCTACGGCGTGTTCGTCGGCGGTGGCTACGGCAGCACGACAGATGTCAACTCATGCGCATGGCCGGCCAAGCCGTCGAACACGAACTGCGGCAGCAACAACTGACTCGATGACGTTGCCTTCGACGCCGATGTCTTGTTCAACGGACACAGGGGTATCGATCGCGAAGTGTCGGTGACGTTACCGTAAATGGTTGTCGCCCAGACCTTGTCGGACCCTTCTGCTTTGATCGAGTTATGTCGTCGACCGCTGCCTCTCTCGTCGCTGAGATGCTGCCGAAAGACCGGCTCGAGGTGTTGTTCGACGAGTTGGGTGTGCTGATGGGGCAGCGCAACGCCATCGACTCACGCATCGTGGAGATCGTCGCCGAGATGGACCGCGACAATCTGGTGGGTATGACGGGGGCGCGGTCGATCGCCGCGCTGGTGGCCTGGAAGACGGGCTCATCGATAACCAACGCGAACACCATTGCGGCCATCGCGCACCGGCTGCCAGAGTTTCCGCGATGCGCGGCGGGGATGCGTGAGGGCCGACTGTCGCTGGATCAAGTGGGCATCATCGCGAAGAAGGCCGGCCACGGATCCGATGAGCACTACGCGGCCTTGGCCGAATCCGCCACCGTCGATCAGCTGAACACCGCGCTGAAACTCGAACCACGCCCCAAGCCCGAACCCGCCCCGTGGGCCGAACCGCAGCGCTCGATCACCAAGACCACCGCCGAGCAATGCGTGCGTTATCGCATGACCCTGACCCACGACGAGGCCGCCACGTTCGACGCCGCGCTGGCCTCTCATCAGGACGCGTTGATCAGCGAGTGGAAACGCGACCACGACACCGGCGAGCGGCCATCGGATCAGGCCCCGCCGCTGCCGAGCATGCCCGATGCGTTCATGAGTCTGGTCAAGACGGGTTGGGATGCCGAGGTCACTCGCCGCCCCCACGGACAGCACACCACCGTCGTGGTGCACCTCGACGTCAAAGATCGCATCGCCTCGCTGCATCTGGGTCCGCTGCTCACCGCGGCCGAACGGCAATATCTTTCCTGCGATGCCACGTGCGAGGTGTGGTTCGAGCGCAGCGGGCAGGTGATCGGTGCGGGACGGACCACGCGCACGATCAATCGCCGGCTGCGTCGTGCGCTCGAACACCGCCACCCCACCTGCGCTGTCCCCGGCTGTGGGGCCACCCGCGGTCTGCACGCCCACCACATCCAGCACTGGGAAGACGGCGGCACCACCGAACTGGACAACCTCGTGCTGGTCTGCCCGTACCACCACCGCCTGCATCACCGCGGCGGCATCACCATCACCGGACCCGCACCCAACATCACCGTCACCGACAGTGACGGACGCCAACTCCACTCCAGTTCGCTGGCGCGACCACCCAATCGACCCCCACCCGACGTCGCGCCCTACCGCGGACCCACGGGCGAACGCGCCGACTGGTGGTGGTACACCCCCTTCGAACCCCCACCACCGCAGACCAATTAGGTGCGACGTCGGCTAGTTGCCCGCGACGACGCGCAGCAGCACATCGGCCAACGCTGACGGTCGGGACAGCATCGGCGAATGACTACCCGGAAGCTCGACGATCTCTGCGCCGATGCGGTCAGCCATCCGCCGTGACCAGGCGGGGTTGACGACCAGATCCTCGCTGCACACCACGGACGTACAACTGACCGAAGGGTGCTCGGTCATCGAGCACGGCAAGGTCCACGGGTAGCCCGACTGCAATCGAAGATGGGCAAGTGCTGCTTCGGCGGTGGCCTCGTCGCAGTCGGCGTAGAACACCTCTGCCGCGAAACCGTGATCCACCCATGCCGTGCGCATCTGGTCGTCGGGTGCGGTCAATCCTTGTAGCCACCCGTCGCCGAACGCCGGATGCACCATGTCGGGTTGGTCCTGCCATTGATCGATCAGGCTGAGGCCGCCCTCCGGAACCGCCGCGCACAGATAGACCAGATGCCGCACCGGACGACGGTGCGGGACCAGCGCGCCGGTGGTACCCGCCAGCGAGTGGGCGACCACCACCACGTCGTCGTCGCGGCCCTGCAGTGCGCCGCACACCGCGTCGGCGTACGCATCGAAGTCCGCCGACCCGTCGTCGCTCGGCATGTTCGGCGCGACCACGTCATGGCCCGCCTGCTGCAACAGCGGCCCCACCCGGTCCCAGCACCACGCGTCGTGCCATGCTCCGTGCACCAGCGCGAACGTCGTCACTGGCTGAGAGTATTACTAGTCGAGCCGTCCCGCGTCGACGATGCGCAACACCGCAGCGCCCTCTTCGTCGGACGCCTCCAGATCCACTTCTGCCGCAAAGCCCCAATCATGGTCGCCCGCAGGGTCGTCCAGAATCTGCCGCACCCGCCACACTCCAGGCTCACGGTGGATGATCACCAGCATCGGGCCGCGGGCATCAGCGCCGGTGAAGACCTCGGCGTGCTCGGCGAAGTAGTCGTCGCCGACGTTCTCCCAGCGATTGGCCGACCACCCCGAACCGGCGTCGAGTTCGCCGAGGTCGTACCAGCGCCGCCGAGCGAACAGCTCGACCCGCCGGAACAGCGCGTTGCGGACCATCGCGGTGAAAGCCCGCTCGTTTCCGGTCAGCGGACGTGGGCGGGCAGGTACCGAAACGGGCGTATCTATCGGTTGGTCTGGGCTGGTGAGTTGTTCCCACTCATCGAGAAGGCTCGAATCGACCTGTCGCACCAGCTCACCCAGCCACTCGACGATGTCGGTGAGCTCTTCGGTCCGCGCTGCGGCAGGCACTCCGGACCGCAGCGCCTTGAAGGCGTCCGAGAGGTATCGCAGTACGGCGCCCTCCGACCGGGTCAGCCCGTAGACGCTTACGTACTCGCGAAAGGTGAACGCTCGCTCCCACATCTCGCGCACGACCGATTTCGGCGCCAGCTGGCCGTCGGCGGCCCACGGGTTGCTCTGTAGATACACCTCGAAGGTGTGCTGCAGCAGCTCGTCCAGTGGCCGCGGATAACTGACGTCGTCGAGCAGTTCCATCCGCTCGTCGTACTCGATGCCCTCGGCCTTCATCGCCGCAATGGCCTCGCCACGGGCCTTCTTCAGCTGCGCGGCCAGGATCTGACGCGGATCCTCCAGCGTGGCCTCGATGACCGAAACGACATCCAACGCGTAGGTTTCCGACGACGAGTCCAGCACCTCTACCGCGGCCAACGCGAACGTCGACAACGGCTGGTTCAGCGCGAAGTCGCGCGGCAGATCGACGGTAAGCCGGTAACGACGCCCGTCGGCCTCCGGCTCATCGAGCCGCTCCACCACACCCGCCTGCAGCAGCGAGCGCGCGATGCCGACCGCCTCCCGGACGTGCTGCAGCTGTCGCTTGCGCGGCTCGTGATTGTCGGTCAGCAGCCGCCGCATCGCTGCGAACGGGTCTCCCGGCCGGTCGACGACGTCGAGAATCATCGCGGTCGACACCCGCATGTTACTGGTCAACGGCTCCGGGGCGGCGTCGATCAACTTGGTCATCGTCTTCTCGCTCCATGGCACCATGCCTTCGGGAACCTTGCGGCGCACCAGCTTTCGGCGCTTCTTCGGGTCATCGGCGACTTTGGCGAACTGCTTGAGATTCTCCACCTCATGGTCGGGCGCCTGCACCACGACGGTGCCCGCGGTGTCGTAACCGGCGCGCCCGGCGCGTCCGGCGATCTGGTGGAACTCGCGGGCGCTGAGCAGACGCGTGCGGGTGCCGTCGTATTTCGACAGCGCCGAGAACACGACGGTCCGGATCGGCACGTTGATGCCGACGCCGAGGGTGTCGGTACCGCAGATGACCTTCAGCAGGCCGGCCTGCGCGAGCTGTTCCACCAGCCGCCGGTACTTCGGCAGCATCCCGGCGTGATGAACGCCGATGCCATGGCGAACCAACCGCGACAGCGTCGCCCCGAACGCCGAGGAGAACCGGAATGCGCCGATCAGGTCCGCGATCGCCTTCTTCTCTTCCTTGGTGCACACGTTGACGCTCATCAGCGCCTGCGCTCGCTCCAGTGCCGAGGCCTGCGTGAAGTGGACGACGTACACCGGCGCCTGCCTCGTCTCCAACAGATCGGCGATCGTCTCGTGCATCGGAGTGGTGGCATAGTAGTGATGCAGCGGAACCGGGCGTTCGGCATGGGCGACCAGTGCCGTCGGTCTACCGGTGCGCCGTATCAGGTCGTCACGCAGGAACGTGACGTCGCCGAGAGTTGCTGACATCAAGAGGAATTGGGCTTTCGGCAGTTCCAGCAGGGGAACCTGCCACGCCCAGCCGCGGTCGGGGTCGCCGTAGAAGTGGAACTCGTCCATCACCACCAGACCGATGTCGGCGTCGGCTCCCTCGCGTAGCGCGATGTTGGCCAACACCTCCGCGGTACACGCGATGATCGGCGCATTTCCGTTGACCGCGGCGTCGCCGGTGAGCATGCCGACGTTGGCCGCACCGAACACGTCGCACAAGGCGAAGAACTTCTCGCTCACCAACGCCTTGATCGGAGCGGTGTAGTAGCTGCGCCGTGCCGCGGACATCGCCGCGTACAGCGCGCCCGTGGCCACCAGCGACTTACCCGAGCCGGTCGGCGTCGCCAATACGACGTTCGCACCGCTGACCAACTCGATCAGCGCCTCTTCCTGCGCCGGGTACAGCGTCGTGCCCTGCGCCTCGGCCCACACGGCGAATGAGGCGAACAACTCATCGGGATCGCTACCCATGGCGGGCAGCAACCTCGGCGGGGTGGCAGCGGGGTGGGTCGGCGGGAGAGTCATCGCTTCCACCAGCCTGCCCTACGGTCCGTTCGGCTCGGACGCCGCGTCACCGGCTCACGCGCCGCGGCGCACCGGCCCCAGCCCCTCAGCGATTCGTTCGGCGGCGGACTCGACCTCCGCGGACCTGGTCCCGAGCCGCTCGGGTACCCAGGCGAGTGCGATATCCACTGGTGCCCAGGTGCTTTCATCGAGCGGTATCAGCTTGAACTCGGGCGGTGAGAACATCTTGCCGATGAACGAATCAGGCGCGTAGCTGACCACTGCGACGAGGTGCCGGTTGAACACCTGGGTGGCCATCTCGACCTCGCCGCCCCGCTGGTTCGTCGTGCGGACGATGCGATGGATGCCCTTGCGGTTCAGACTGCGCGTCAGCCCGGCCAACACCACGGGGTTGGGGCGTGCGACGTCGATGACGACATCGCGGTCACGCAACTCCTCGATCGCCACGAGATCCCTGGCGGCCAACGGGTCGTCGAACCGGACCGCGATTGCGCCCTGGTATTGGGCGACGACCCGGTAACGCAAACGCTTGTCACTGGCGGGCAGGTGGATCAAGCCCAGTTCGGCGTGGCCGGCGATCAGCTTGGCGGTGACTTCGGCCGCCGACCCCGGCACGCTGAACTCGGTGTGGACGGCCATCTCCGCGAGCACCGCCTCGAGCGCGGCGGTCAGGTCCGAAGGGGCATAGGCCGTGGCGCTCACCCGGATCGGGGCCCGGCCCTGGTCGCCGTGCGCGGCGAGGGCCTTGAAGTCCTCGACCTGCCGGAGGATCTCGCGCGCCGGACCGAGCAGTCGTTGGCCGAGCGGCGTCAACCGCACGTCGTGATAGCCCCGCTCGAACAGCGGTCCGCCGAGTTCTCTTTCCAGCAGTTTGATCTGCTTGCTGAGCGGCGGCGGCGTGATCATCAACTTGTTTGCGGCCCGCTTGAAGTGCAGCTCGTCTGCGACAGCCACGAAGTACCTGAGCCTGGTGAAGTCGATGTCCATCCCTGCCGCACTCGAAGGTCCTGCCGTACCCCTTCGAATGCTACGAGACTGCGGGCGTCTCCAGGACGCCGCGTTCGTGCAGCTCTGCGATCTCCGCGGCGTCGAGGCCGAGCAGCTCGGCGGCGATCTCGGCGGTCTGCTCGCCAAGCAGCGGCGCCTGTCCCAGCGGCGGATCCGCCACGTGGCCGCAGTGGATCTGCACGTTCTCCATCACGAAAGGGACGTCCGCGTGCGGATGCAACTCTTCCCGGAACGCGCGCCGCTGCTCGTAGTACCCCCACGCGGGGAGCTCGTCGGCGTGCATGACTGCGCCCGCGGGTACGCCCGCGGCCTGTAGAAGCTCCATCGCCTCGGTGTGGGAGTGCCGCATCGTCCAGGCACGGATCGCGTCCTGATCGCCCGATTCCGATGCACCCACCACGTCGCACAGCGCCGTCCGATCGGCGTCGTTGCGCACGGTGATCGCGATCCACTTGTCCTCGCCGGCAGCCGGATAGAGACCCGAGACGGCGTGGTGATCCGGCTCGTCGGCAGGGGAGTGGCCGGCGTGGTGCAGCGCATCGGCGGCGATATCGGCCGCGAGGTGGCTGAGCATGACCTCTGCCTGCGAGATGCTGGCCGACCCGCCTGCACCGGTGCGTTCGCGCCGCAACAGCAGGGCGATCGCGGACAGCGCGCCGATCCGGGCCGCGACGTGGTCCGGGTAGACGGTGACGGTGTCGCAGAATGTCTCGGGCTCATCGGAGTAGGTCCACAGGTTCGTGAATCCGACGGCGGCGCGGACCAGCGGTCCGTACCCGAGCCGGTTGGCCCACGGCCCGGTCGGGCCGAACGCCGAACTGTCGATGACGACGATCCCGGGGTTGATCTGTCGGAGTGTGGCGTAGTCCATTCCGAGTGCCTCGGCCACGCCGGGCTTGAAGTTGGTCAGCACGACGTCGGAGCGCTTCACCAGCCGGTGGGCGAGCTCGCGTCCCTGCGCCGTGCGCATGTCGATGCCGATCGAGCGTTTGTTGCGGTGGCCCGCGGCGAACGGCTGGGTCATCGACGTCGGCTTGCCGATCCGCAAGCCGTCGGGATGTGCTGAGTGTTCGATCTTGACGACGTCGGCGCCCAGGTCGCCGAAGAGCCTGCCGGTGTCGGCGCCGACGACGATGACGCCCAGATCCAGCACACGGATGCCTTCCAGCGGAAGGCCCTCGCCGCGACGGGGACGACTCGCCAACAGCGGTGCGCCGCTGGGCCGAGCGGCGTCCGGTGCGCTAGACGCGTTGAGTGCGCTTGCGCGGTGGCCGTCGATCTCACTGACCCCCACCGGGATCGGGGCAACCACTCCCGCAGCGAGGTCGACATCGCGGAAGAACCCGCGCGCAGCGAAGTGGTCGGCGTTCAACGCCTCGGACAGCGTCAGCACCGCCGCGGTCGGCACGCCGTGGGCCTGGCCCTGCGTTTCCAGCTCCGCGCGCGTCTTGTCCGCGCAGAAGCGTTCGATCGCCGTCAGCAATTGCGGTGACCTGAAACGCTTTCCGAGCTTGTCGTAGGAGGGGTCGGCGAACTGGGGCGGACTGCCCATCCACGTGAACATGCCCTGCCACTGCCGCTTGGCCAGAATGCAGATCCGGACGTGGCCGTCCTTGCAGGCGATGATCGGGTAGCGCTGTTGTTCGGCGTCGAAGTCGCGCCGCTGCGCGCTCACCGCGACTCCGGCCGAGGCGCTTCCGGCAGAGCCGAACGGCGGATCGAGGGTCTGCATCGCACCGTCGAGAATCGAGAAGTCGATCAGATCGCCTTCACCGGTTCGCAACCGATCAAGATATACGGCCGTCGTCAGCACCGCGGCCTGCGCGGCGGCCACCTGATAGGGCAGGTCTGCCGGAGGCACCAGCGGTTCCCGGCCCGGGATCCCCGACCTGGACAGCTCGCTCGACAGCGCGTGAAACACCGGACCGGTGCCCTGCCAACCGCGGTAGTCGTTGTCGCGGCCGAAATCGCTGATCGAAAGAATCACCAGCGACGGATGCCGCTCGCGGATGCTGCGCACCGACAACGCCGCCTCGGCCGTTGATCCCGGTCGGGTGTTCTCGATGAGGATGTCGGCGCCGGCGAGCAATTCCTCGAACTCCGAACCCGTCGGGTCGTCGACCTCGAGCACGGCCATGCCGTAGCGGTTGATCGCGGTCTGGATCGGCACCGCGCCGACCCACGGTCCGACGACGTCGTCGCGGGCGACGCCGGCCAGCCGCGCGACCGTGACCTGGGCGCCCAGATCGGCGAACAGGCGTCCGACGGCGGTCATCGGGCCGGAGGCGAGATCGAGAATCCGGGCGCCGAGCAGCGGCGGATCGTAGGCGGGTGACACTCCGGTCAGCTCCGGCGAGCTTGACGGAACGGGATGTCGCGGTCGGCTTCGGGTTCCTTGGGCAGGCCGAGGACGCGTTCGCCGATGATGTTGCGCTGGATCTGGTCGGTGCCTCCGCCGATCGACGTGAAGAACGCGTTGAGCGTGAGGAAGTTGACGTCGTCGGCTTCGGGATTCTCGGGTCCGGCCAGCAGCGCCTGGGCACCGATGATCTGTGTCTTCATCGCCGCCTCGGTGTGCAGAATCTTCGACATCGCGAGCTTGCCGAGGGACATGATCGAGCTCGACGTGCCCTGCGAGGCGCTGGCTTTGGCGCGGGCGTTGTTCAGCTTGTTGAGCTCGCGCATGGCCAGCACCTTGGCCAGCGGATAGCGCACAGCCGGATCGTCGAGCACGCCGTGCTCGCGCGCCAGTTCGATCAGGCTGTCCGCCTTGCGGTTTCGTGACCCGCGCCCACTGTCACCCATGATCGAGCGTTCGTAGGCCAGCGCGGTCTGCAACGCCCGCCAGCCGTTGCCCTCGCCGCCGAGGAGGTAGTCGTTCGACACCGTCGCGTCGCTGATGAACACCTCGTTGAAGTGGGACTCACCGGTGATCTGCACCAGCGGCCGCACCTCGACGCCCTGCTGCTTCATCGGCATGATGAACAGGCTCAGTCCCCTGTGCTTGGGCACATCCCAGTCGGTGCGGGCGAGCAGCAGCGCGTAGTCGGCCGTCTGCGCACCCGATGTCCACACCTTCTGACCGTTGACCACCCACTGGTCGCCCTGCCGCACCGCGGTCGTGCGCACGCTGGCCAGGTCGGAGCCGGCGCCAGGCTCGCTGTAGAGCAGGCAGGTGCGGGACCGCTCGACGAGAAAGCCGCGCAGCAGATCGTCCTTGAGCTTGCCGGTGCCGAGCGCGAGCACGGTGTTGGCCGGGATGTTGTACTTGTCCTGACGCGAGCCGGGCGCCTTGATGGCCGCGAACTCCTGCCCGATGACGTTGGCCAGCTTGTTCGGGTACCCGCGGCCGAACCACTCGGCGGGGTAGGTCGGCACCGCGTAGCCGGCGTCGAGCACCTTCTCCAGCCAGGCGATCCGCTCCGGGGTGGATGCCCAGGGATCGTCGGACTTGGGCAGCGGAGTCCAGTTGTCGCGCAACCAGTCTGCGACCTCAGCGCGCAGTTCGTCTGGTTTCGGCAGGGCGGGGGTCGTCATGTCAGGCACCTTTCGAGGTGAGGTAGCGCTTGCGATGCAGCCGGGGACCGCCGAACAGTTGAAGTCCGGTGCGTGCCCGCCGCAGGAAGAGGTGGGCGGGATGTTCCCACGTGAAACCGATACCGCCGTGCATCTGGATCGCGTTCATGGCGATGGTCTCGTATGCCTCGGCACAGGCGAACCCGGCCAACGCTGTTGCCCCGTCCGAGGTTTGGCTGTCCGCTGCTTTTTCCGCTGCGGCGTGCTGGGCGGCTGAGGTGGCGTTCTCGACTTCGATCAGCAGGTCGGCGGCCATGTGCTTGAGCGCCTGGAAGCTGCCGATCTGCCTGCCGAACTGCACGCGGGTCTTGAGGTACTCGACGGTCATGTCGAAGATGCGCCGGGATCCGCCCACCTGCTCGCCCGCCGATGCGATGACGGCGTAGCCAAGCGCTGTCTGCACAGCCTCCCAGCCCGCGGTGCCCAGGCGTCGGCCCGGGGTGTTCGCGAAGGTGAATGTCGAGAGGCGCACAGTAGGGTCGAAAACCGTTGCGGCCGTGCGCTCGAAGTCACCGGTGACCTCGTACACGCCGATGCCTTCTGGGGTGTGGGCGACCACGAGCACAATGTCGGCCACCTGACCCCAGGTGACGTAATGCGCTGTACCGCTGAGCGTGCCGTCGGCATCGGCGTGCACGTCGACGCCGTCTGCGGTCCATGAGCCGGATGCGCCCGTCAACGCGACGGTGCCGATGGCCGAACCGTCGGCGAGGCTCGGCAGCAGTCGTTGTTGGTCATCGGCTGCGCCCGCGGCCTGGATTAGTGCCACCGTCAGCACGGCGCTGGAGATGAACGGGGCCGGCAGCGGGGCCGCGCCGGTTTCCTCGGCGACGGCTTCGAGTTCCAGCGGACCGAAACCCAGACCACCGTGTTCCTCGGCGATGAGCATGCCGAGCACGCCCTGCTCGGCGAGTCGGCTCCACAGGTCGCGATCGAATCCGTCGTCGGTGCTCATCACGCGGCGCACATCGTCTTCGGTGCACTTGTCGCCCAGCAGATCGCTCACCGCCGTGCGCAGTTCCGCGCGCTCGGCCACGCTGATCGTCATACCCAACCGCCTCTCCTGGCTCGCGGCATCCATGCTTGGGTCTGCATGGCCCGGTGTCCATCACGAATTTCGACACCGGCGGGTTTCCGATCGCGACATCTGCGCGGATGTCCGCTCAGCCGGGCGTCGCCAAGGGGCGATCGCCCCAGCCCGAGGCGGCCACGAGGTCGAGGAATCGCAGCGGGGGTCCGTCGTTGACCAGGGAGTGGATGTGGGCGGGGAACGAGAATGGGGGAGCCTTCATCGGGTTGGCTCTGGTGCCGTCGGCGATGGCCGCGGTGATCGCATAGCCGAGGTCGTGCCGCGGCCATCCCTGGTGCACCCGCTCGGCGAACCCGGGTGAGAGAAGGTTCTTTTCGACGCCGTTGATGTCCAGAGAGATCCCGAGGTAGGAAAGGGACTGCACGGTGCCGAATCGTTCGGCCAAGCCGACGCTGGTGTGCAGCGCAATGGACTGCCACACAGTGGAGACCCGATCCTCGGGGACCGAGCGGTCGCGAAGAAAGCGCGCTGCGGCATCGGCGCCGTCGACCTCGAATCGCTGCTCGCCCTGACCGTGGTCGGTGATGCCGAGGTCGTGCAGGATGCAGGCGAGGTACAACAGTTCGTCGTCGTAGTCGGCGCCGGCGCGCAAGCCCTTGGCCGCGGCAAGTTCACGTCCGAACAGGTAGCTGCGGACGCAGTGGTTGGTGAGGAAGGCCGGGGACACGTCGACCGCTAATTGCAAAGCTGCAGAGCAGATCTCGGAGTCGGGAAGGTCCCATTGTTGCGCAGTGGTCATACCGCCACCTTGCCGAGCGTTGATTCGGCAGGCCAGTTGACAGATGGACAATGTCCGTCGGGATCTGGCCACCGGGCGTGTGACTGTCAGGCAACACGACGGATCATTCGCACACCCGCAGGGCCTGTGCCGGGCACATCGCGACGGCGCGAAGGATCGCGTCGTACTCCAATTCCCATGTGGCCGGAACGGTCACTTCAACCTGCTCGGACCCATCGGGTAGATCGAACACATCGGGCGCGGCATCAGACACTGGCCATGTCCTTCGCACAGCGTGTAGTCGACGGTGATGTGCATGGCTCCTCCACTCATTGCCGTACACCGATGGTCGCAATCGGATGGACAGAGGTCGTGGGCCGAACGCGCCAACGTTTGGCCTGCAGGTGCCAAATGGAGCCCAAGTTCGTCCATGTCGACCTGACCAACGACCGGCGCAAGCGGGCCTACGCCGTGGTCGTATCGGCGGCGTCTGCCGAATAGCGCTCGAGGACGAGCAGCTGCGCACCGCGCTGCGGTTCAGCCGAATTCCAGCAGCGTGTAGGCGCCGCGGATCTGCTTGGTCAGCCGCCACTGCCAGAAGGCCGGGAACAGCTTCTTGAACATGACGCCCCGGCTCGGGCATGGGCAGGTCGTGTGCGGCCCGGATACCGGGCACGCTATTGGCCAGGTCGGCCAGTTGATTTGCCGAAAGGCTGAACGGCATCGGCGGAACGCGATACTCCTTGGAAGACTTCAGCCCGTTCTTCGCGAACTTCTTCACCAGTACCGGCGGCAGGTCGAAGATCATCTGTCCGCCGGGAAATCGTTTGGCGCACTCGGTGATCAAGCCCATCGCCTCGTCGGGTTGCAGATACATCAGCAGGCCCTCTGCGGTGATGAAGACGCCGTTGCTGGTTTCCACGGTGTCCATCCACGAATAGTCGAGTGCCGACTGTGCAAGGTTGGTGATCCGCGTTGACGAGGGCAGGAGTCGTTTGCGTAACGCGATGATTGGTTCGAAATCCACTGTCAGCCAGCGGAACTCGGCGTTCGGGAGAGCGCTGTTCAGCCGCCAGAAGCTGGTCTGCAGGCCTTCGGCGAGCGCCACCACTGTCGCGGCCGGATGTTCGGACAGGTACTGCAGGGCGGCGCGGTCGAGAGCGAGCGACCGCAGCGCCATCTCCTGACCTTTACGTCGGCCGAACTTGTCGAAGTCGAAGTCGATCGAGTCGACCAGCCGGATGGCCATGGGGTCGTCGATGATGGCCTGGGGGTGACGGGCTTGGAACGCCCTGCCGTTCAGCGTCAACAGCGCCGTCTCTGAAACGCCAGTGAGCATGCTGGCGTCGGCACGTCCTACACCTGACTCGCCCACGTGGCATCAAACCCTGGCGGGCAGCGGGCCGGCGATATTCGACGGTCGGCACCACAGTGCAACCAGCCCGCACAGCACGGCCGCTACCGCGAAAGCCATGTGCACACTGAAAACATCGGCGGCTCCGCCGAGCAGCGCGGCGGCGAGCGGTCGGGATCCGAGGAAGCCGACGAGCCACAGCGCCATGATCCTGCCCCGCAGCTCCTCTGGCGCGCGTTCCTGGACGACGGTGCTCAACCCGGTCATGGCCCAGCCGAAGCCGAGGCCCGCCAACGCGAACCCGCCGATCGCGATTGCGGGGTTGGTGGCGGCCACGAGCACGCCACATCCCACACCGAGACCGGCCAATCCGATCGCGGACACTTTCGCCGACGCCATTCGGCCGCCCATGATCGCCAGCACAGCCATCCCGACCGCAGCGCCGATGCCGAAGCTCGCCGACAGCGTTCCGATCAGACGCGCATCGCCGCCGAGTTCATCGGCCATCGACGGCGCCAACGTGATCGATGAGTCCGATGCGAAGCCCACCGCCCCCACCGCGATCAACGCCAGTAGCAGAGGACGGTCGCGCCATACGTATTTGAGGGCGACCCGGACACGATAATCCGTATCCTCTGCCCGCCCGCGTGGGGCCGGAAAGTGCGCCACGAGTAGGAATATCGCGAACACCAGGTGCAGGGCGGCACTGACACCGAAGCCGGCTGCCGGACCGAGATGTGCGGCGAGATAGGCGCCGGACGCGGGACCGACGATGCGCCCGATCGTCATCGGGATGCTGTTCAGTGCCATGGCTGTGGAGAGCTCACCCTCGCGGATCAGGTCGGGCACGATGGATTGCATCGCCGGACCGCCGACGACGAATCCGAGGCCAACCAGCAGGGTGCCGAGGAGAACGGGAGCGGCAGCAGACATGCCCTGCTGCGCCGGTTCGACGAACAGCCATGCCGCGGTGAAGCCCGAGCCGGCGACACACAGCACCCGTCCGAGGAGGATCTGGCGGACTGGGTTGCCGGTATCGGCCCACTTTCCACTGGTGGGGCTGAGGATCAGCTGCGGGGCGAACTGGACGACGCCCACGAGACCGACCATCAGCGCCGAGCGGGTCGCGTCGTACATCACGATCGCCGCCACGATGCCGTGTGTCCACACCGCGACGACGGAGATCATCTTGCCCCAGAACAGCGCGCCGAAGACCGGGTCGAACATCAACCGCAGCGCGCTGCGGGGCCCCGGTGGTGCGAGGGTTTCCGCGGTCATCGGACCACCGAGTTCTCGAACCGATCGGTCAGCTGTTCCAGCAGCGCGACGAGCGTGTCGACGTCGGCGTCGGGCCAGTCGGCGATCGTCTCGGCGACGAGTTCGCGGCGCCGATCCGTCACGGTCGCGAGCGCTTTGCGGCCGACGTCGGTCAGCACCAGCACGCATCGGCGTTGGTCGTCGGTCGCGTAGGCCTTGGTCAGCAGGCCCGCCGCGACGACGGCGCCCACCGTCCGGCTCGCGGTCGAATGTTCGACGGCCATGTACTCCGCGACGTCGCTGATCGACGCGCCGCCGCCGGATTGCTCGACCGCGCGCAGTACACGCAGCGTCGACACGTTCGCGACGGAGTCACCTTCGAGCAGCTTGCGCCGCCAACTCGGCCGCTGACGGGCGACGTGAAGTCGCGTCAGCAGCTCGTCGAGATGGTCGTAGCGCGAATGCGGCACGCATATATGCATAGCACATACATATATAGTGGCCGACCCGCGGGGTCCCGCACTCGCCTGCATATGGTCGAGCGGTGACGGTCACCTACGACGACGGACTCCGCGACCAGGTCCGCGCTCAACTCGCCGGGCACGACCGACGTGCCTTGACCGACCCGACGAAGCGGCACGCCGCGGTCGCGGTGGTCCTCGTCGACTCCGAGCTCGGGGAAGATCGGGTCGACCCGGCGAACGTCGATGACTGGATCGACGGCCGGCTGATGCCGGAGGAGGGCCTCGACGGTCGCATGATCGACGTCTCCGGCGGCGCTGCTTTTCTGTTGTGTCGCAGGACGTCCCGCCTCTCATCACACCCCGCCCAGTGGGCACTCCCCGGCGGCAGGCTCGACCCCGGCGAGGATGCCGTCGACGCGGCGCTGCGCGAACTCGACGAAGAGGTGGGCGTCACGCTCGGCCATTCCTCAGTGCTCGGCCTGCTCGACGACTACCCGACCCGGTCGGGCTACGTGATCACCCCGGTGGTGATCTGGGGTGGCGGACGACTGGACCTGCGGCCCGCACCCGACGAAGTGGTCGCGGTCTACCGGGTCGGACTGCATCAGCTCCAGCGCGACGATTCGCCGCGCTTCATCACCATCGCGGAGAGCCCGCGCCCCGTCGTGCAGATACCGCTGGGCAACGACCTGATCCATGCGCCGACCGGTGCGGTGCTGCTGCAACTGCGGTGGCTGTGCCTGGAGGGTCGCCACGATCCCGTCCACGAGCTCGAACAACCCGTGTTCGCCTGGAAGTAGGGTCAGGCGAGTCCACTCAGCGCCGCAGGCAGCCGATCGCGATACAGCACGCCCAGACGCTGAGTGGCGCGAGTCAGCGCGACGTACAGCTCGGCCGCACCGCGCGGTCCCGTGGCGAGTATCCGGTCCGGATCGACCACCAACACGGCGTCGAATTCCAGGCCTTTGGTGTCCGAAGGCAGCACCGCGCCGGGCACATCCGGCGGGCCGATCACCACGCTGGTGCCCTCACGCTGTGCTTCGTCGTCGACGAATTCCTCTACAGCTCCGGGCAATTCGTCGTCGGTGACCCGGCGTGACCACGGCATGACCCCGGATGCGCGGACCGAGTCCGGTGGCCGGATGTCGGGCGCGAATTCCGCGAGCAACGCGGCGGCCACGGTCATGATCTCCGCGGGCGTGCGGTAGTTCACCGACAGCGACCGGTAGACCCACCGGCCGGGCACATAAGGTTCGAGCATCGCATCCCACGCGGTCGCGCCTGCGGCCGATCGACGTTGGGCCAGATCACCGACCACGGTGAAGGACCGGCTCGGACAGCGACGCATCAGCACGCGCCAATCCATCTCGGAGAGCTCCTGAGCTTCGTCGACCACCACATGCCCGTACGTCCAATCCCGGTCCGCGGCAGCGCGTTCGACGAGCTCGCGGGTGTCGCGCTCGATGAAGCGCTCAGCCAGATCCTCGGCGTAGATCAGATCCTGTGCGAGCAGATGGTCCTCGTCGTCCATCAGATCCTCGCGGCTGACCAACAGATCCAGTACCCCTGCCGCGTAGGCGGCTTCGGCGTTGCGCTCCCGCGCGGCGCGGTCGTCGGCCGTCCTGTCGCGGCCGAGCAGGTCGACGAGTTCGTCGAGCAGCGGTACATCGGAGACCGTCCAGGCGTCGCCGTCGGCGCGGTACAGCACCTCATCGGCCCGCGCTGCACGCAGACGCTCCGGCGAAGAGTACAACTCGGCCAGCAGCGTTTGCGGGGTGAGCTTGGGCCAGAGTTCATCGAGCGCCGCGGCGAACGCGGCGTGGTCGGCCAGCTCGTCGATCAGGTTGGTGCGCAACTGTTCCCACGCGTCGCGGTCATCGCGCGTCAGCCAGCCCTTGCCGATCCGCGCGATCGCCCGCTCGGTCAGGACGTAGGTGATGATCTCGGCGAACACCTCGCGAGCTTCGTTGTGCGGCTTGTCGCTCGTGCGCGCCTCTTCGCGCGCCCACTCCGCGGTCTCGGCGTCAATGCGCACCGTGACGTCCGACAGCTCGATCGGCAGCGGATCCTTCGGCAGCCGTTGCCGATCCGCAACTGCGGCGGCCAGCACGTCGAGCATCTTCAAAGAGCCCTTGAGCCGCGCGACCTCGTCGGCCTCCTCGGCGGTGGTGCGCAGACCGGGTACGAGGTCGCCGACGGTCATGAACACGACGTCGGACTCGCCCAGCGACGGGAGGACCCGGCCGATGTGGTCGAGAAACGCCGGGTTGGGGCCGATCACGAGGACACCGTGGCGTTCCATGCGCTTGCGCTGGGTGTAGAGCAGGTAGGCCACGCGGTGCAGCGCCACCACGGTCTTGCCGGTGCCGGGTCCGCCCTCGATCACCATCACGCCGAGATGATCGCTGCGGATGATCTCGTCCTGCTCGGCCTGGATCGTCGCGACGATGTCGCGCATGCCCTCGCCGCGCGGTGCGTTGATCGCGGCCAGCAGTGCCGCGTCCCCTCGTTCGTCGCCGGAGGGACGGCCGAGGACTTCGTCGGTGAAGTCGACGATCCGCCGTCCGCGGGTATGGAACTGGCGGCGCAGGCGCATGTCCTCCGGCGTCGCGGCGGTCGCGATGTAGAAAGCGCGAGCCGCGGGCGCCCGCCAGTCGAGCAGCAGCGGCTCCTTGTCTTCGTCGAGAATCCCGATGCGGCCGATGTACGACCGCTCGCCGGTGACGCTGTCGAGCCGGCCGAAGCACAGACCGCCGTCGGCAACCTCGAGGCGAGCGGCCTGTTTGGCCAGCGCTCGCACCTCGACGTCGCGTGCCACCAGCGTGCCGCCGTCCATGCGGTCCACCGGGGCCCCCAGCGCGTCGCTGTAGCGGCCCTTCACCCGCGCGCGTTCGGCGTCCAACCGCGCGTACAGCCCGTCCACGTAGCGCTGCTCGGATCGCAGTTCGTGGTCGTAATCCTGAGTTGACACATGCCCCCAATAATCGGTAGGTGCACGATTGTGCGACATGACCCGGGCCTTGCCGCAAGCCCCCGGCTGCGTTATACGTTGTAGGTGGAAGGGATCTTGCGGACCCTTCCGTTTTCGCTTTCCGGGGCGCTCCCGCGCGCTGAATAAGCTGGCGGGCGATGTTCATCGTCATCCTGAGTGCGGTCCTGGCGTTGATGAATGTCTACGTGTGGAAACGGCTGGTTCGCGACACCACCGGTCCGGGCCGCACGAGACGGATCCTCACGGCCGTGCTCGTCGCGCTCGCGTTGTTACTCGTCGCGACCCTCGTGCTGCCGCGCGTCATCGGCCTGTGGGAGTCAGGTTGGTATGCGTGGCCGGGCTATCTGTGGTTCGGCGCGAGCGTCTACCTGTTTCTGACGCTGCTCGCCCTCGAGCCGGTGCGGCTCGCGCTGCGCGGGTGGATCAAACGACAGCCGCCACGCCCCTCCGAACCCGACTCCGACCCGCATGCGATGAGCCGCCGGATGTTCATCGCGCGCAGCAGCGCCGTGGCGGCCGGGGCGGCGTCGGTCGGCCTGGTCGGCTTCGGCGCCGCCACCGCCCTCGGACCGCCCGACCTGCTGCAGGTGCCCGTTCGGCTGCGCCGACTCGATCCGGCATTTGGCGGATTCCGCATCGCCGTGGTGTCCGATATCCATCTCGGACCGCTGGCGGGGCGGGCACATACCGAGCGCATCGTCGAGACCATCAACGCCGCGGAGCCGGACCTCGTCGCGATCGTCGGCGATCTGATCGACGGAACGGTCGCTGAACTCGGGCCTGCGGCCGCTCCTCTGCGGGATCTCGCCGCACCGGAGGGAGCGTTCTTCGTCACCGGGAACCACGAGTACTTCGTCGAGGACACCGGCTCCTGGCTGACCGAACTGGAGCGGCTCGGCGTGCATCCGCTGGGCAACGAGAACACCGCGATCCGGCGCGGCGGCGCGGCATTCGACCTCGTCGGGGTCAACGACATCGCGGGCGAGCGGCGCGACGACCCGCCCGACTTCGACCGCGCTCTGGCCGGTGTCGATGCCAAGCGACCGACGATCCTGCTCGCGCACCAGCCGGTCCTGGTATCCGAGGCCGCCGCGCGGGGAGTGGATCTGCAGTTGTCCGGACACACGCACGGCGGGCAGATGTGGCCGTTCCACTACGTCGTCCGGATGGTGCAGCCGACGCTGGTCGGTCTGTCGAAAGTGAACGACACGCAGCTGTACGTCACCCGGGGCGCGGGATTCTGGGGTCCGCCGGTGCGGGTCGGCGCTCCGCCCGACATCACGGTGCTGACGCTGGAGGCCGGCACGTAGGTCGGTGCGCCACGGACGTTGACATGTTGACACAGAAAGCTAGTCTTTGTGTCAAGCCACGCATCGGAGGCTGCGATGACCCAACCCGTACGACCGAAGGTTCTGGCCGAGTTCCGAAAGCACACCGGGAGCACCCTCGGAGGCTTCTTCGGTGCGGCGGCCTTCGACGAGGTGGCCCTGGTCCCGGTGGCCGCCGCCGTGGACAAAACCGGTCGCTTCGCCACCAACTTCGCCGATCGTGGTGTGCGGAGCGGTTTTTCGGCCCTGCTCGCGATCTGGGGTGACGCCCAGGACAAGGTCGCCGAGGCCGATCGCCTCAAGATGATGCACCGCGAGGTGCGCGGTCGGGGCAGCGGGGACTTCGCCGACGTGCGATACAGCGCGCTGGATCCACGCCTGTGGAACTGGATCGCGGTCAGCGGCATGTTCGTGGTGCTGAACTCCTTCACGCCGTGCACCGGCATCGTCTTGTCCGACGCCGAACGCGAACTCGCCTACGCGCAGCTGCTCGACGCCTTCTCGGCACTGGAGCTGCCCGGGAAGAACTCGAAACTGCCCGCGACGTATGCCGAGGCCACGGAATACTACGAGTCGATGGTCCGGGATGAGCTGCAGGCCAACGCATTCCTGCAACGGGTCACCGTCGACCTCACCCGGCTGCCCCTGCCGACGCTGGTGCTTCCCGCCCCGTTGCGCCGGCTGCTGACGCCGCCGTGGCTGGTGTTGCGGCCGGTGGCGGGCCACGTCCTCAAGGTGTGTTCCTTCGGAATCCTGCATCCGGGGATCCGGGACCTGACGGGCTTCAAGTGGCAGTCGCGCCACGATCTCGAGTTCGCGCTGTATTGCCGCGTGCTACAGCTGGCATGGCGTGTCCTTCCCGACAAGCTGCTACTGATTCCATTGGCGCGCAATCGAATCGAGTACGAGAAGCTGGTTCGGGTGCACCGGTCGGTCGCGCTCGATTCGTTTGCGCCGCCGGCGGGCTGTCCTGCAGGCTGACCGGATGCGACGCACCAACGCCAGCCCCACCCAGCAGGAGGCGGCGATCCTGAAGGCCGCCGCCGAAGAGGTGGCGCTCGTCGGCGTCGGCCGGATGAGCATGGAGGTGGTCGCGCGCCAGGCCGGCGTCAGCCGCAGCACCCTGTACCGGCGATTCCCCAGCCGCGAGGCACTGATCACCGAACTGGGCAGGCAGACTTTCGAATTCGCGATGGCCCGGCTACAGACGGTGGCGATCGACGACGGCCCGGCCGAAGCCGCTGTCGCTGCGTTCCGCGAAGGCGTGCGCCTGCTCACCGGGGAACCGGTGATGCGCAGGTTCCTGCAACTCGACGGCGACTTCACCGCGACGTCCGGAATGTTCGATGAGGCCCGGATCTTTCTGGTCAGCGCATCCACCGCGATGGCGAAGGCCTTGCGATCAGCGGGCGCGACGATGCCCGACGACGCCCTGCTCGCCGTGGCGGAGATGCACATCCGGTTGGCCGCCTCTTTGGTTCAGGTCGGCTCTCCGGTGCTGGACGTGACCGACGACGAGGCCGTGGCCGCCTACGCCAGGACCCATCTCGCGCCACTCGTGCGGTAGCGGCTGTCACAGCCCGCTTGTCACGAAGCGCACGCCTGCCCGGTCATAGGTGTCGACAGGACAGACCAACAGGAAGGCGCATCATGAGAATCGTCGTCATCGGTGGCACCGGGATGGTGGGCAGCAAGCTCGTCGCAACCTTGGACCAACGCGGCCACGACGCCGTCGCGGCCGCGCCGTCGACAGGTGTGAACACGTTCACCGGCGACGGCCTGGCCGACGCGCTGGCGGGCGCCGAGGTGGTTGTCGACGTGTCCAACTCGCCGACGCTCGACGATGCGGCGATCGACTTCTTCCGCACGGCGACCACGAATCTGCTCAACGCCGAGAAAGCGGCCGGTGTGCGGCATCACGTCGCTCTCTCCGTGGTAGGCACCGACCAGCTTGCCCCACAGAGCGGGTACTTCCAGGGAAAGCTGTTGCAGGAGAAGCTGATCAGCGAGGGACCGATCCCGTTCACGATCTTGCACGCGACGCAGTTCTTCGAGTTCATCGACACGCTCGCCGACTCCGCGACCGTCGATGGCACCGTGCGGGTGCCGCCGGCGTACTTCCAGCCGATGGCCGGTGCCGACGTCGCCGAAGGCGTCGCCCTCTCCGCGCTCGCCGAGCCGGCGAGCGGCATCGTCGAAATCGGCGGCCCGGAGGCGTTTCTGCTGACCGACGCCATCCGGATCGCGCTGACTGCACGCGGAGACGCACGTGAGGTCATCGCCGACCCCGACTCCCGGTACTGGGGCATCGAACTCTCCGAGCGCACGCTCGTTCCCTCCGCGGACGCAACACTGTTCGGCACCCGGCTGCAGGAGTGGCTTCACCAAGCCGCCGCGCGAGCCTGACGATGGACGTGTACCAGGCGGTTGCAACGCGAAGGGCGGTGCGCGGCTTCACCGACCAGCCCGTCGAGCGGGAGGTCATCGAACGCGTGCTGTCCGCGGCGGCCAATTCACCGTCCGGATCGAACCTGCAGCCGTGGAACATCTATGTGGTGACCGGTGAGCCGCTGGCACAGCTGAAGAAGGTCGCCACCGAACGCGTCGCCGCCGGCGAGCCCTGGGACGAACGCGAGTACGTGATGTATCCGCACGATCTGAAGTCGCCGTACGGCGAGCGGCGCGCGGCATTCGGCAGGGACCGATACACCGCACTGGGCGTCGCGCGGGAGGACTGGGAGGCGCGCACCAGGGCGGCGATCGCGAACTGGGACTGCTTCGGTGCACCCATGGCGCTGTTCTGCTACATCGACCGTGACCTCGGCATGCCGCAGTGGTCTGACGTTGGCATGTACCTGCAGACCGCGATGCTGTTGCTGCGCGCCGAGGGGCTGCACAGCTGTCCCCAGATGGCGTGGTCGCAGGTCCGCAAGTCGGTCGACGCGGTGACCTCACCCCCGCCGGAACTCATGCTGTTCTGCGGCATGTCGATCGGATACGAGGATTCCGGCGTCAGCTTCGTCCGCAATGCCCGCGCGCCGCTCGGGGAGACCGTCACGTTCATCGACGGGTAGGCGCACCACGGATCGACTACGGACTTTCCGGGGTCCGTCGGCCCGCGGGCGCTGTCACCCTGAAGTCATGACCGAACGAATCGACTACAAAGAAATCGCCCCGCGCGGGATGAAAGCGCTTGGCGGCGTGCACGTCTACGTCAGTCAGGCGGGGCTCGCGCCGGAACTGCTGACCGCAGTGCACCTACGGGTGTCGCTGATCAACGGCTGCGCCTATTGCATCGATCTGCACTCTCGCGAACTGCGAGAGCTCGGGGTCTCGAACGAGAAGATCGCGCTGGTACCGGTGTGGCCCGAGGGCGGCGACTTGTTCGACGCCCGCGAAAAGGCAGCGCTCGCATGGGCGGAGACCGTGACCCGGGTGTCCACCACGGGTATCCCCGACAGCGACTACGAGGCCGTGCGGGCGCACTTCGACGACAAGGAACTCGTCGATCTGACATTGGCGATCGCCATGATGAACGCCTACAACCGGATGGCGATCAGCTTCCGTTCCGTACCCGCCGGCGCGGCTTAGCACTACGGACTACGGGTTCTTCGACTACGGGTTTGCAAGGGTCCGTTCAAGGCCGCCGGGCGCGAGGCTCATGAGCAAGAGACGCGCCTAGTCCCCGGAGGTCCATCGTGAAGGTTGTCACCAGTACACCCGAGCCCGACAACGATCTGCGCGCGCGCTTCACCGCTCAGGCGGCGCCGCTGCTCGACATGCTGGCCCGCGGGGCCCGGCGGCTGACCCGCTGCGACGCCGACGCCGAGGATCTACTGCAGGACGCGTTGATGCACGCGTACGCGGGCTTTGACACCTTCTCTGACGGCAGCAACTTCAAGGCATGGCTGTTCCGGATTCTCTACAACCGGTGGGTCAGTGGGTTCCGCGCCAAGCAGCGTCGACCGCAAGAGGTCTCGCTGGACGAACTGACCGAGCAGGACGTGTCACGCTCCGCGGAGTCGGAGTTCTTCGACGCATTGCCGGACCCCGAGATCGCGGCCGCGATGGCGACGCTGCCGCAGGGATCTCGGGTGGCGCTGTATTACGCCGACGCGCTGGAGTACACCTATGCCGAGACCGCGGAGCTGATGGAGGTGCCGATCGGCACCGTCATGTCAAGAGTGTCCCGCGGCCGCAGGCGACTGCGGTTCGCGCTTGCGCACCTCGCCGCCGACAGCGGAGACGCCGCGGCGCTCGAACCGCATATCGCCTAGCGCCACCGGGGTCACGTTCCGCAGAAGGTCCGGTACTTGCCGAAGTCCTCAGGAGCCGGCTCGGCGTACCGCCGAAGGCCAGGCCGTTCGTCGTAGGGAGAGCTCACCGCATCCAGCAGCTGAGTCAACGGCTCCAGGTCGCCACCGGTCGCCGCCTCGAGCGCCTCCTCGACGAGATGGTTTCGCGGGATGTAGATCGGATTGACGCGATCCATGGTCGCAGGGTCCGGGTTCAGTGCCTGCCACCGCGCGAGCCACTCGTCGAACCCTGCGAGGTTCATAAACATCCCGCGAGCCGGCTCGGCGTCGCCGCGCGCCGCTCGGCCGAGGTTGCGGAAGAAAGACGTGAAGTCGACGTGGCTTTCCGCGAGCAGCGCGAGCCCGTCGTTCATCAACGGTGTCGCTACCTCCTCCGCAACGTCGCCGGCCAGACCGAGCTTGGCGCGCATTCCCGTCGCCAGCGCCGATTGCAGCTGCGCGCCGAACCCGGTGAGGCTCTGCTGCGCGATTTCAACCGCGCGGTCCTGATCGCCGTCGATCAGCGGCAGCAGCGTTTCGGCGAAGCGGGCCAGATTCCATCCCGCGATCGAGGGCTGATTGCCGTAGGCGTAGCGGCCCCATGAGTCGATCGAGCTGAACACCGTCTCCGGGTCGTAGGCCTCCATGAAGGCGCACGGCCCGTAGTCGATGGTCTCGCCGGAGATCGTCATGTTGTCGGTGTTCATCACGCCATGCACGAACCCGACGAGCATCCACTGTGCGACCAGCGCAGCCTGGGCGGAGCCGACAGCGTCGAACAGCGCGAGGTAGCGGTTCTGTGCTCCTGCCGCATCCGGGTAGTGCCGGGCGATGGCGTGATCGGCCAGCCTGCGCAGCACTCCCCTAGCAAGCTGTGGGCCCCCTCCGTCACCGGCGGCAGCGACGTACTGGAAGGTGCCGACGCGCAGGTGGCTGCTCGCGATGCGGGCGAGCACAGCGCCCGGCAGGGGCGTATCGCGCTGGACTGACCGACCCGTGGCGACCACGGCCAGCGACCGGGTCGTCGGTATCCCGAGGGCGTGCATGGCCTCGCTGACGATGTACTCGCGAAGCATCGGACCGACCGCCGCGAAACCGTCGCCGCCCCGCGCGAACGGCGTCGCGCCCGAACCCTTGAGATGGAGGTCACGGAGACTCCCGTCGGCTGTCGCGATTTCCCCCAGCAACAGCGCCCTGCCGTCGCCGAGTCGCGGAACATAGCCGCCGAACTGGTGTCCGGCGTAACCCTGCGCCACCGGGACCGCGCCGTCGGGGACCAGGTTGCCGGTGAGAAATCGCAGTCCCTCGCCGCATCGCAACCAGCCGGGGTCGATGCCGAGTTGGGAGGCCAGGGGCTCGTTGAGGACGAGCAGACGCGGTTCGGGGGCGGCTTCGGCCTGCCAGCGGATGGCCAGCTCGGGCAGCTCCCGCGCGAACAGGTCGTCCAGTGCCATGCTCACGTCACCCAGACTACGGAGGGCCGCAGCCCGGGTCTGTAAGGTGAGGTCCCCGGCAAATATCAGGTGTGGTCATCGTCGACCTGCCCGCCGAGGGGGACGTTTTTGAGATTCGGTTAGGGGAGCAGTCCGGTGACGCTCAACACCATCGCGCTCGAGCTCGTTGCGCCGAACCAAGAGGCCGGGGCGCATGGTCATGAGCGGGCGCTGGAGGAAGCGCAGAAGGTGCTGCGTTGCGCCGCGGAGACGGGCCTCGAGGGCCGGATCCGGCACGTGATGATCCCCGGCATGATCGAAGAGGACGACGACCGGCCGATCGAGATGAAGCCGAAGATGGACGTCCTGGACTTCTGGAACGAGATCCGGCCCGAGCTGCCCGGGATGAACGGCCTGTGCACCCAGGTGACGGCCTTCCTGGACAAAGCGGCGCTGCGGCAGCGGCTGACCCAGCTGAGCTCGGCGGGTTTCGACGGCATCGCGTTCGTCGGCGTACCGCGCACCATGAATGACGGTGAGGGTTCCGGCGTCGCACCGACTGATGCTCTGTCGATCTACGACGACCTGGTGCCAAACCGTGGCGTCATCCTGATCCCAACCCGCGAGGGCGAGCACGGCCGGTTCAACTTCAAATGCGACCAGGGCGCGACGTACGGCATGACCCAGCTGCTGTACTCCGATGCGATCGTCGGTTTTCTCCGCAATTTCGCCGCCGAGACCGATCATCGGCCGGAGATCCTGCTGTCGTTCGGCTTCGTGCCGAAGATGGAGACCAATGTCGGCCTCATCAACTGGCTGATCCAGGATCCCGGCAACGCCGCGGTCGCCGACGAGCAGGAGTTCGTCAAACGGCTCGCCGCCACCGAGCCCGCCGACAAGCGCGCGCTGATGGTCGACCTGTACAAGCGGGTGATCGACGGAGTCGGCGAGCTCGGCTTCCCGCTCAGCGTGCACTTCGAGGCGACCTACGGCGTCTCGGTGCCGGCGTTCTCGACCTTCGCCGAGATGCTGGCCTACTGGTCGCCCGACCAGCCCTGATCCAGCCTGGTTCTGGGATGTCCGAGCCATCCGTCGCGCAGCTTCGCGGGCGCCTCGACGGTCTGACGATCCGCGACGCGGCGCGCCTGGCCCGACGCGTCAAGAACCTTCGCGGTGCCGGACCCGACAAGCTCCGGCAGGTCGCCGAGCAGATCGCCGCGGCCGAGGGCCTCGTCGCCACCCGGTTGGCCGCCGTGCCGACGATCACCTACCCCGATCTGCCCGTCAACGAGCGCCGCGACGAGATTGCCAAGGCCATCACCGACCACCAGGTAGTCATCGTGGCGGGTGAGACGGGTTCGGGTAAGACGACGCAGCTGCCCAAGATCTGCCTCGAGCTGGGCCGCGGTATCCGCGGCACGATCGGCCACACCCAGCCGCGCCGTCTCGCCGCCCGCACCGTGGGCCAGCGCATCGCCGACGAGTTGGGCACCCCGCTCGGTGAGGCCGTCGGCTACACCGTGCGGTTCACCGACCGGGCCAGTGACCGCACCCTGGTGAAGCTGATGACCGACGGGATCCTGCTCGCCGAGATCCAGCGCGACCGCCGCCTGCTGCGTTACGACACCCTGATCCTCGACGAGGCCCACGAACGCAGCCTCAACATCGACTTCCTGCTCGGGTATCTGCGTGAGCTGTTGCCTCGACGGCCCGACCTCAAAGTGATCGTCACCTCCGCGACGATCGAGCCCGAACGCTTCGCGGCGCACTTCTCGGGAGCGCCGATTGTCGAGGTGTCGGGGCGGACGTATCCGGTGGAGATCCGGTACCGGCCGCTGGAAGTGCCTGTGGTGGCCGATGATTCCGAAGCCGGAGGTCGCCGCCGGGGCGGCTCCGAAGACCCCGACGACCCCGACCACGAAGTGGTGCGCACCGAACTGCGCGATCCGACCGATGCCATCGTCGACGCGGTGCAGGAGCTGGAGGCCGAACCGCCCGGTGACGTCCTGGTCTTCCTGTCCGGGGAAAGGGAGATCCGCGACACCGCAGAGGCGTTACGGCACCTGAAGAACACTGAGGTGCTGCCGCTGTATGCGCGTCTGCCGACCGCAGAACAACAACGGGTGTTCCAGCCGAGTCGCAGCGGGCGGCGAATCGTGTTGGCCACCAACGTCGCCGAGACCTCGCTGACGGTGCCTGGCATCCGCTACGTCGTCGATCCCGGCACCGCCCGCATCTCCCGCTACAGCCGTAGGACCAAGGTGCAGCGGTTGCCGATCGAGCCGATCTCGCAGGCATCGGCCGCCCAGCGCGCGGGCCGCTCGGGCCGCACCGCACCCGGCGTGTGCATCCGGCTGTACTCCGAAGACGACTTCGAATCGCGTCCCCGCTACACGGATCCGGAGATCCTGCGGACCAACCTGGCCGCGGTCATTCTGCAGATGGCGGCTTTGAATCTCGGTGACATCGAGACGTTTCCGTTCCTCGATCCGCCCGAGCGCCGCAGCATCCGCGACGGCGTCGTGCTGCTGCAGGAGCTCGGCGCCTTCGACGCAAATGGTGCCATCACCGACATCGGACGTCGGCTGGCACAGCTGCCCGTCGACCCGCGCCTCGGTCGGATGATCCTGCAGGCCGACGAAGAGGGATGCGTGCGCGAGATCCTCGTGCTGGCCGCCGCGCTGTCGATCCCCGATCCCCGGGAACGGCCGACCGACCATGAAGAGGCCGCCCGGCAGAAGCATGCCCGGTTCGCCGACGAGCATTCGGACTTCGTGTCCTACCTGAACCTGTGGCGCTACCTGGGCGAACAACGAAAAGAACGGTCAGGCAACGCCTTTCGACGGATGTGCCGCGAGGAGTTCCTGCACTATCTGCGTATTCGCGAATGGCAGGACCTCACGGGGCAGCTGCGCAGCATCGCCCGCGACCTCGGCATCAGAGAGTCCGTCGACCCCGAACCCGCCGATCCCGCGCGCGTACACGCGGCGCTGCTGGCCGGTCTGCTGTCGCACATCGGTGTACGCGAGGGCGAGTCCCGCGAGTTTCAGGGTGCCCGCAACGTGAAATTCGTCCTCGCCCCCGGGTCGGTGCTCACCAAGCGTCCGCCCCGCTGGATCGTCGTCGCCGACCTCGTCGAGACGAGCAGGCTCTACGGTCGCATCGCCGCGCGCATCCAGCCCGAGGCCATCGAAAGAGTCGCGGGCGACCTCGTGCAGCGCACCTACAGCGAGCCGCACTGGGACGCGCAGCGCGGCGCGGTGATGGCCTATGAGCGCGTCACACTCTTCGGTCTGCCGCTGGTACCGCGCCGCCGGGTCGGCTACGCGAATGTCGAACCGGTTCTCGCTCGCGAACTGTTCATCCGGCACGCACTCGTCGAAGGGGACTGGCAGACCCGCCATCACTTCTTCCGCGACAATGTCCGGCTGCGTGAGGAATTGGAAGAACTCGAGGAGAAGGCGCGACGGCGCGATCTCTTGGTCGGCGACGACCAGGTGTTTGCGTTCTACGACGCCCGTGTGCCCGCGGATGCCGTGTCGGCGAAGCACTTCGACGCGTGGTGGAAGAAGCAACGCCACAAAACCCCCGAGCTGCTGACGCTGACCCGCGACGATCTGCTGCGCAAGGACGACCCGACGTCCGATCAGCCGGACACCTGGCACGCCGACGAACTGGCGCTGCCACTGACGTACCGATTCGAGCCGGGTGCCGAGGACGACGGTGTGACGGTGCACGTCCCCGTCGAGGTGCTGGCCCGACTCGGCGGCGGCGAATTCTCCTGGCAGGTACCCGCGCTGCGGGAGGAGCTCGTCACCGCGCTGATCAAATCGCTGCCAAAGGATCTGCGCCGCAACTTCGTTCCGGCGCCGGACACTGCACGCGCCGTGCTCGCGTCGATCGCACCGGACGGCGAACCGATACTGCAGGCCGTTCAGCGGGAATTGCACCGGCTGAGCCGCGTGCTCGTCCCGATCGACGCGTTCGACCTCGACAAGCTGCCACCGCACCTGCGGGTCACGTTCGCAGTGGAGTCCGAGGGTCAGGAGGTGGCGCGCGGCAAAGATCTCGAGGCACTGCAGGAGCAACTCGCCGCGCCGATCCGTCGGGCCGTCGCCGAGGCCGTCGCGGGCGAACTGGAACGCAAAGGCATGCGCGCCTGGCCGGACGACCTCGACGAGCTGCCCCGCACCGTCCAGAGTTCCAGCGGTGGCCACCTGGTGCGCGGCTATCCGGCGCTGGTCGATGCGGGCACGGGCGTCGACGTCCGCGTGTTTCCGACAGCGGCCGAGCAGGCGGCCGCGATGGGGCCGGGAACCCGCAGGCTATTGCGCCTAGCAGTGCCGTCGCCGGTGAAAAGCCTTGAGCGAGCGCTGGATCCCCGTGCCCGGCTGGTGTTGGGCGCCAATCCGGACGGGTCGCTCGGTGCCTTGCTCGACGACTGCGCCGATGCCGCGACGGACATCCTCGCCACGGCGCCGGTGTGGACCCGCGCCGAGTTCAGCGCACTGCGGGATCGCGTCGGAAGACAAATCGTGCCCACCGCCCAGGCGATCCTCGACCGGGTCCAGAAGGTGCTCGCCGCCGCCCACGAGGTCGAGCTGGCGCTACCTGCCGAACCGTTACCCGCACAGGCCGACGCGATCGCCGACATCCGCGATCAGCTCGACAGGTTGATGCCCGAGGGCTTCGTCACCCTCACCGGCGCCGGCCGCCTCACCGACCTCGCGCGCTACCTGACGGCGATCACCAGGCGGTTGGACCGGCTCCCGCATTCCGTGGCAGCCGATCGCGAGCGGATGCAGCGGGTCCACGCCGTGCAGGACGCGCTCGACGATCTCGTCGGTGCCCTGCCACCCGTCCGTGCGGCCGCCGACGACATCCGCGACATCGAGCGCCAAATCGAGGAGCTGCGGGTCAGTCTGTGGGCGCAACAGCTCGGCACAGCCCGGCCGGTCAGCGAGCAGCGGATCTACCGCATGATCGACGCGGTCAAGCCCTGAACGGCGCTCGATCGGGTATTGATAGGTCCATGAGGGTCATCTGGGCAGTCGCGCTGATCGCGCTCGTCGTGGGCTGCGGCGGCGGCGCCCAACCGGCGGCCGAGTCCACGACGAGTGTCTCGAAGGGGCCCGTCCCGACGGTGAAGCCCGTGGTGCTGTCCGAGATTCCCCACGACACCTCCGCCTGGATCGAGGGCCTGGAGTTCGATGGCCCCGTCCTCTATGAGGGCACCGGCGAGGCAGGCAAGTCGCAGCTGCGTGAACTCGATCCGAAGACCGGCGCCGTGATCCGGTTCGCGCCCTTGCCCAACAACTACTACGGCGAGGGCATCACCGTCGTCGGCGACAAGATCTGGGAACTCACCTGGAAGGACGGCGTGGCGATCGAGTGGGACATCGCCACGTTGACGCCGCTGCGGGAGGTGCCGGTTCAGGGCGAGGGCTGGGGACTGTGCAATGACGGGGAGCGGCTGGTGCGCACCGACGGCACTGACCGGCTGAGGTTCCACGACTCGGTGAGCTTCGCGGAGACGGGTTCGATCGTCGTCACGCTGAACGGATTGGCCATCGATCGGCTCAACGAGCTGGATTGCGTCGACGGGAAAGTCTGGGCCAACGTCTGGATGTCGGACAAGATCGTGCGAATCGACCCGGGGACCGGTGTCGTCGACCTCGTCGTGGATGCCAGCGACGTGTCGCGCGCCGCCGGCGCCGACCGCCAGAAGGTGCTGAACGGCACCGCGCACATCGACGGCGACGAATTCCTGATCACCGGCAAGTACTGGCCGAAGATGTACCGGGTGCGCATCGACGCACCGTCGAGCTGATGCGGAATAGCCGTCGCGCCGAACCGGGTTGGCAAGCACATGACCTTTGACCCGCGCACGCTCCTCGCCGAAAGCCGGCTCGGGGTGCTGGCCACCATCAAATCCAGCGGGCTGCCGCAGCTGTCCCCGGTGACCCCGTTCTACGACCGCGACGCCGACACCATCTACGTGTCGATGACCGAGGGCCGAGCCAAGACGGCCAATCTGCGTCGCGACCCCCGCGCGGCGATCGAGGTCACCAGCTCCGACGGCTGGGCGTGGGCGACCGCCGAGGGCTCGGTGACCCTCACCGGACCGGGGCTGGACCCGAACGGTCCCGAAGTCGAGGCGCTGGTGGACCATTACCGCAGCGCCGCAGGCGAACATCCGGACTGGGACGAATACCGGTCGGTGATGGTGTCCGATCGCCGGGTGTTGATGACGCTGACCGTGGAGCGCGTATACGGCGAAAAGCTCCGCTGATGACAGGGGACTATGGTGACCGGATGCGACGCGTGGTCATCGCCGGGCTCGGCGACAGCGGTGTGCTCACTGCGATCAAACTGGCCAAGCACGCCGAGGTCGTCGGTATCTCGTCGAAGCCGGGGCTCGTCAGCGGACAGGAGTTGGGTTGGCGACTGTCGCGGCCCAACGAGTGGGCCCGGCACAACTGGATCTCCTTCGACAAGTTCCGCGGACTCGACCGGGTGCGCACCGTCCAGGGAACGCTGACCGGTGTCGACCTGGCCGCCCGCAAGGTTTTTGTGAACCGTCCGGACGGCATCGCGGCCGTCGAACCCTATGACGCGCTGGTGATCTCAACGGGTGTGACGAACGGGTTCTGGCGCAGGCCCGGCGTGGAGTCCGCCGACGAGATCGCCGCCGGGCTGCGCGCCGCGCACGACCGCCTGGCCGCCGCCGACTCGGTGATCGTCATCGGCGGCGGTGCGGCGGCGGTGAGCAGTGCGTACAACGTGGCGAGAACATGGCCGGGGAAGCGGGTGGATCTGTACTTCCCTGGGCAGCGCGCACTGGAGCATCATCACGACCGGGCGTGGGAGCGGGTACGCAGCCGTCTGGTGGAGTCCGGCGTGCAGCTGCATCCCGGTCACCGCGTGGTGATCCCCGACGGCTTCGAATGCGATGACATCACCAGCGGGCCGGTCGAATTCAGCACCGGACAGCCGCCCGCGTCTGCAGGCGCCGTGCTGTGGGCGGTCGGTCGCGTCGTTCCGAACACGGACTGGCTGCCCGCCGAGCTGCTGGACGAGAACGGATTCGTTCGCGTCACACCGGAGCTGAGAGTGCCCGATCATCGCGGCGTGTTCGCGGTCGGCGACGTCGCCGCCACCGATCCGCTGCGCACGTCGGCGCGCAACCGCGCCGACGGTCTGCTCGCGCGAAACATCCTGGCCGAGTTCAACGATCAACCGCTGCGTTCGTTCCGTCCTGCCAGCAGGCGATGGGGTTCGATCCTCGGTATTCAGCCCGAAGGGTTGGAGGTCTTCGCGCCGAACGGAAAGCCGTTCAGATTCCCCGCGTGGTCGTTCGAACGCATCCTGATGTCGCTGATCGTGCGGCGCGGCTTCTACCGCGGTATCCGAGAAAACGAACCGCTGGTCTGATCAGCGGACACGCGGTATTTCGGAGGCGATCAGGTCCAACAGCGCCGGATAGCGCTTGGCCTCGCGATGCGCGCCGGGCTTGCCGCTGCTGATCAGACCGGCAGCCAGCTGACGTTGCGGGTCGGCCCACACCGCGATATTGCTCAGCCCGGTGTGACCAAACGCGGCAGGAGCGTTGCGGCCGAAGGGGCCGAACCTGTTGGAGCCCAGCATGTATCCGGTGCCCCAGCGCAGCGGCACAAGACCGGTCGCGACGTCGGGACGTAGCCGCCGGCATTCCGCGACCGCGGCTTTGAGAGTTTCCGGGGCGAGAACACGCACACCGTCGAGTTCACCTCCGCGGCAGAGGATCTCGGCAAACCGCGACAGCTCGTTGGCCGTGGATACGGTGTTTGAGGACGGCAGCACGCTGGTGAGGTATTGCGGGGAGTTCGAGAACGGGATGATCTTCTGCATCGAACCGCCGACAGCCATCCCGAAAACCTTTTCCATAGCGGCGGGCATAGGTTTGCCGGTCGCGTGACTTGGAGCGACCAGTGGAACATCTTGGGGTGCAACGCCGTAATTGGTCCAGCGGAAGCCCAGCGGGTCGAGGATCTCGGTGGCGAGAATGTCGCGAATGTTCTCACCGGTTGCCGCGGCGACGATCTCACGCATCAGCGGACCCCACGTGAGCCCGTGGTAGATGTGCACGAGGCCGGGCCGATACAACGGTTTCAGGGCACCGAGCTGTTCCCGGGTGTACTCGCTGTCGTCCATGCGTTTGAGATCGACGCGCGGTCCGCGGTAGATGGGGACACCCGCGCTGTGAGTCATGACATGCCGGATGGTGGTGCGGTCCTTGCCGTGGCTGGTGTAGGTCGGCAGGTAGTCGCAGACGCGGTCATCGAGCGAGAACTGTCCGCGCTCCACCAGCATGTGCACGACGGTCGTCGTGATCGCCTTGGCCGCTGAGTATGCACAGAACGGCGTATCCGTTGTGACGAGGACCTTTTCGGCGTCTGGCGGGTCGGTCGGCGCATTGCCCCAGCCATGACCGATGGCGCGGTTGAGTACGACTTTCCCCTTGTGCCGCAGGCAGAGTTGGATGGCTGGATGCATGCCGGCCGCATACCAGTACCGTGCGGCCTGCCAGATCCGCTCGATCGATGCGGCGTCGACGTCGGAATGGTCCTCATCGCCGATCGCGGTCACAGCGTCGAGGTCGGCCGGGACGCGAATTCGGCCGTCGTCGTCGGCGATGGTCAGGGGGTGGGCCCGGGCGGACGGCCCGTGCCAGTCGGTACCGGTGCCTCCGCGGGGAGCGGCTCGTCGGCTGCCGGGGCCGAGGCCGCCGGAGCCGAGGGCCCAGTGATCACGAGCTTGCCCAGCTGGCCGAGGATGTCCATCGCGTTGCCACTACTGGGCACTGGAGCATTGGTCAGCGTCCAGGATTGGCAGTCGTTGGTCGTGAACGCCGTGTCGCTGGCCAGGATCTGCACCACCTGGGGCTTCTTGGTCATCGCATTGTCGACCATCTCGTCACCACTGGTGCGTTTCCAATAGCACGCCCCGCCCTGGACGGGACCCGCTGAGGCGTAGTTGCCCGGCACGATGTCTTTCCCGACCGCATAGGTGCCGTCGGCGTCGATGGTGGTCTTCGGGCCGGCTGGGGCCGCAGCAGGCTGCGCGTCGGGGCCGGGTGCTGCGGGCTGGGTCGTCGGGTTGGCCGGCGGTGCCGGCTCATCGCTGGGTTGTGCGCCCACCTGACCTGCAGTAACGCCGGCCACAACAAGCAGCGCTGCAGCCAGCGCGGCGGTTCTCGTCGGCCTCATATCAAGTCAGTCTAAGCGCCGCCCGAAAGTGTTACTTCCGGGCGCGAAGAACCCGCCGCCACAGCGGGGCCGTGACGGCGGGTTCTCACTGTCGATTCGTCGGCACTCAGCCGGCCATGAACTGGCTGTACGCCGATGCGAGGTCCGGCGAGAGCACCGTGACGCCGCACTGGCTCTGCTTGTCGCCGATCGGCGCCAGGATGCCCTTGAGGTCGTAGTACTCACCCGGGTTGGAGGTGAAGTACCCGCGCAAGGTGGCAGCAGCCTGGTCGCGAGGCTGGCTGAAGGCGGTCGTCACTGCGGCGTTGGCGCCGGGGTGGCTCGCGAGGTACGCGCGGGCCGAACCGGTCGCCGAGCTGACGGTGCCCGACAGCTCATCGGCGCTGCACCCTGCGGGAGCAGCCATGGCCGACGGAGCGACGATGGTCGCAAGCGCCAGACCGCCGAGCAGCGAGCCTGCCGCGCAGGCGCCGACAACACGGGTCTGGATTTCAGAGAATTTCATATGTCTTTCTTCCTTTGAATTGCTGTTGAACGTTGTCTCCCCCGTTCCCGAAATCCACGGTAGCGAAACGGAACACGTGCATTTCGGGACAGCGTCAGGAGCTCTGCCAGCGCCGACGGTGTTACATCGCAGCGACGTGATTTACCCCGCAATTTCGCGCCATTTGGATGAGTCGACGGCCAGATCGGCGCGGAGATCTTGAAAACTCTCATGATTCGGCGAGCATCCTTAATTGATCGTGATGTCGATAGTGACCGAATCGTTACGGGCGCGGGGCAGTAGGTTCGTGCCCATGCCAGCAGCAAGCAGCGACGTCTGGGAAGTGATGTCGACGGCGCGGACGATTCGGCGCTTCACCGGCGAACCCGTGGACGACGCGACCCTCGCGCGGTGCCTGCAGGCGGCGGCCTGGGCGCCGTCGGGGGCCAATGCCCAGGCGTGGCGGTTCATCGTGTTGCGTTCGGATGAGCAGCGGGCGGTGGTGGCGACGGCCGCGGCGCGGGCGCTGGAAGTGATCGAGCAGGCCTATGAGATGAGCAGGCCGGACCCGGACGATGACAGCAGGCGGGCCCGGGACAACCGGGCGACCTACGAGTTGCACGACCGGGCGGGCGAGTTCACGTCGGTGCTGTTCACCCAGAAGCGCTTGCGGATGGCGTCGGATCTGCTGCTGGGCGGTTCGATTTTCCCGGCGATGCAGAATTTCCTGCTGGCCGCGCGGGCCCAGGGGCTCGGCGCGTGCCTGACCAGCTGGGCGTCCTACGGCGGCGAGGAGCTGCTGCGCGAGGCCGTCGGCGTGCCGGATGACTGGATGATGGCGGGCCACATCGTCGTCGGTTGGCCGAAGGGCAGGCACGGGCCGGTCCGGCGGCGTCCGCTCGCCGGTGCGGTCAACGTGGATCATTGGGATCAGCCGCCGGCAGACCTGCTCGGGGACAGTACGTCGAAAGAAGCGAGGTAAGGCGTGAAATTGGATCTGCTCTCACCGGGCATCGAGATTGGTCTCGTGACGACCAACCTGGAGGCGATGGTCGAGTTCTACGAGGAGTTTCTCGAACTCGAGTTCCAGGGTGAGATCGAGTTTCCCGGTGGGTCGCAGCGCCGGTACACGCTCGGCGGCAGCGTGCTCAAGCTGGTGACGTACAAGGCGCCGCCGCCGGTGCCGGCCACGCCCGGCGGCGGTCGTGCCGCGGCAGGAGTGCGGTACTTCACGATCGGTGTGAAGGATCTGACCGGCTTGTCGAAGGCGTTCGCCGAATCGCTGTACGAAGTCGTGGAGCCGCTCACGGAGTTCGAGCCGGTGCCGGGCATGGGGTGGATGTTCGTCGCGGATCCCGACGGCAACTGGATCGAACTTTTCGGCACCCTGTAGGCATGACGACGCCGCCGCAGACGCCGACGTGTTATCGGCACCCCGACCGCGCGACGTATGTGCGGTGTACCCGGTGCAACCGGTACATCTGCCCGGAGTGCATGCGCGACGCAGCCGTCGGGCATCAGTGCGCAGAGTGCGTCGGCGAGGGTGCCAAGTCGGTGCGGCAGGCCCGCACGCAGTTCGGCGGTGTGCCGTCGGCCACCCCGCTCGTCACGTATGTGCTGATCGCAGTCAACGTGGCGATGTTCGCGCTGCAGATGATGTCGTCCGAGCTTCAGCGCGGGCTGGTGCTGTTCTCGCCTGCGGTGGCCGACGGTGAGTGGTACCGCCTGATCTCGTCGGCGTTCCTGCACTACGGTCCGACGCACATCCTGTTCAACATGTGGGCGTTATATGTCGTCGGTCCGCCGTTGGAAGCGGCGTTGGGACGGCTGCGATTCGCGTCGCTGTATCTGGTGAGCGCCCTGGGTGGATCCGTCCTGGTGTATCTGTTGTCGGCACTCGGCGCGCAGACCGCGGGTGCATCGGGGGCGATCTTCGGTTTGTTCGGCGCGACCTTCGTGGTGGGCAAGCGGCTCAACCTCGATGTGCGGTGGGTGGTCGGCCTCATTGCGCTGAACCTGGCGTTCACGTTCGTGATCCCGTTGATCAGTTCGCAGAACATCAGTTGGCAGGGCCATATCGGCGGACTGGTGACGGGTGCGGTGATCGCCGCGGCGTATGTCTATGCGCCGCGGAACAATCGAAACGCGGTGCAGGCCGGAGCCACCGTCGCGGTGCTGGTGTTGTTCGTGGCGCTGATCTGGTGGCGCACAGCCGCTCTGCTGTCCATGTTCGGGGTGGCCTGACCGGTCGCGAGACGCCGCGGAGAATTCGCCCGCTGCTCAACCGCTGGTCATCCGTGCATGTCAGCGTGGACATGTGACGGTCGAGTCGTTGACTCCCGCGAGGACGGGAGCGGTCGAACGGTTTCATCGATCCTGCGAGAAGGCGGCCGCCGGTCTTCCGTTCGGGCTGAGTTCCGTTGTCGCGCCGACGTTTCTCGGCTTCTGTCTGATCAACATCTTCACGTTCGGCGTCGACCTGGTGTTGCTGTTCCTGTTGCACGGGGTGCTGCAGTTGCCCGTGCCGGTTGCCGTGTCGTTCGCGTACGCATGTGCGTTCGCGTTGAGCTACGTCCTCAATCGGATCTTCAACTTCTCCTCGCACGCACCAGTCGGACCGCAGCTCGCGATCTACGTCGTCGTGGTGGTGGTGAACTACCTGGCGTTCATCCTCGGGGTGTCCAGCCTGCTGGCCGCGCTTGGTGTGGACTACCGCGTCGCTCGCCTCGGAGCCGGCGCGTGCGAGGCGGTGTTCATGTACAGCATGATGCGCTGGGTGGTCTTCCGGAAATAGCGCCGACCTCAAAACGGTGCCGGGTCGTCGTCGTTGCTTGGGGGTCGGGGGTGGGTGGGGAAATACGCGTTGTCGCAGTCGTTTCCGGCGTTCTCGCGCTGCTTCTGCCGGTGCGCTTCTGCTTCGGCCTGGATGGTGTGTTCGTTGTCTCGGCGTTCGTCGTTGATGGCTTGGGAGCGGTTGTGTGCGCGGGTGGTGGTGCGTCGGGGCATGGCCAGGGTGCGGTTCGTGGTGTCGGGGTCAGGGGTGACGCGAACGGTGACGGGTGCGGTGGGTCGGCACAGGGTCGGGAACAGTAACCGGCTGCCGGGATAGGTGGTGTAGGTCTGGCCTTGGGGACAGGTCCACACAACGGTGCCGTCGGGGTGTTGTTCGTCGCGCCAGCCCCAGAACGTTTTGAGCAGGTGATGTTGTCGGCACAGGCATTTGAGGTTCGAGGCTTGGGTCGGCCCGTGCGGGTAGGCGATGGTGTGGTCGATGTCGCAGCGCTGGGCGGGCTGGTCGCAGCCCGGGAAGCGGCATGTCATATCGCGGCAGCGGATGAACGTCGCCAACAGCGCCGAGGGGATATAGCGCGGCTCCGGTGGCGCATCCCCGGGATGGCGGATCGGGACGATCTTCGCAGTGCCGGCCACCTTCGCGGCCACCAGTGGTGCGGGCAGCATCCCACCGCCCAGCAGCACCGCCGGCGGGGTCTTGGCGGGCCCGTTGGTCGGCGGCGGTGTGGGGGCGGTCGCTTCACCCCAGGTCACCTCGCTCAGCGGCTTGTCGAACAGCGGCGGGTTCGTACCGTCCAACCGTGCGGGGGTGTCATCGGACAGCGACTCCTCATGGGCGACGACATGTACCACCACCGCACTGGGCTGCTTCTGCGCGGCGTCGCAGTCGGGATCCTCGCATCCGCAGACCAGGCGCTCAGCGAGTTGTCCCAGCGCACCCAACGCGGCGGCGCGGCGCTGCTCGTGAGTGCGCGGATCGTTCTCACACACCGTGGCAGCGATCGCGTCCAGGCGTTGATCGACGGCCTCGGCGTCGGTGGCCAACAGTCTGGCCTCCAGCCATGCAGTACCCGATCCGTCCTCAGGGTCGCGGACATCGACATGGCAACCACGCGCGGAGTATTCGGTGCGCCGCACCGCCGCGGGGTCATACCGATCCACCCAGTAGTCGATCTCGATCTCGGTGTTGTGCGCCGACAGTGTTCCCCACTGCTGGACCCGGGCGGCGATCTCGATGTCGACTTTGGCCATCGCATCGCGGTCTGTGATCAGCCGGGTACGGGCCACGACCGCCGAGATCAGCCGGTAGGAGATGGCGCCGGCGGCGAACACCTCGGCGACCCGCGGCAGTCGTCGGCGCAGCGCGTCGGCGATCGCCAACTGATGGGAGGCCACCCCCAACGACACCTGCTGGGCGGCGGCCACCGAGGCGGCCACGGCACCCCAATTGTCCAGGCACCACTGATCCCGATTGTCTGACCCGTCGGCGGCCAGCATCCGCTCGAGCTAATCGGCGCAGGCGAACAAGCGCTGGGCACAGGCGGCGTTCTCCACCCGCGCCCACGCCCCCACCGACGAAACCCCTCGGCTACCGAGCGCCGCCGCCACCAACGAATCGAACATAAGTTCGACAGTAATCCCCACCGGAACGCCGAACCACCAGCTCAACCCCAACCTGTGGATAAAACCGCGATTGGGGATAACCACTGGGCGGCTCAGACCTGGATACGCGAACCGACGATGACAGTCCGGTCGAGTGGGAGGCCGAAGTGTGCCGCGGCGTCGGCGGTGATGTGCGCTGTGGCGATGAAAAGCCGTTTGCGCCACGGCGCCATTGTCGGCGCGTCCCCGCGACACAGGTCGAGCTTCGACAGGAAGTAGGACGCGTTCTCGAGGTCGATCGGACCCTCGGTGTCCGCCGGATCGAGCATCGCGAGCGCATGCGGCACGTTCGGCCGCTCCATGTATCCGTAGCGGGCCTCCACATGGACGATCCCATCGCTCGCATAGCCGAGGTCGTCGTGACTCATTCGCTCGGAGTCGGGTAGGCGCGGCACGTTCTCGGTCTCGACGGTCAAGATGATCACGTGCTCGGCCAGCACGTGGTTGTGCTCCACGATGGCGCGCATTGCCAGCGGTGCAGTGTCTCTCCCGCGGTTCAAAAAGACCGCGGTGCCCGGGATCCGGACCAGCGGCGGATCCAGATGCACTAGTTCGTCGACGAATTCGCGCAGCGGCCCCTCCGCCTTCTCCCTTGCGCGCGTGATGATTCTGCGGCCCTTCTGCCACGTCGTCATCACGGTGAAGGTGACGACGGCAATGGTCAGCGGCAGCCACGCACCGTGCACCAGCTTGGTGAGGTTGGCCGCGAAGAACATCAGGTCCACCACGAGCAGCAGACCGCCACCGATCAGCACACCCCACAGCGGCCAACCCCACCGCGTTCGGGCGTAGTAGAAGAACAATGTGGTGGTGATCGTGATGGTTCCGGTGACCGCCATACCGAAGGCGTAGGCCAGGGCCGCCGAACTGCGGAACGCGAACACCAGGATCAGCACCGCCACCATCAGCGCGGCGTTGATCCACGGCACGTAGATCTGCCCGATGGTCGACGCAGAGGTGTGCTCGATACGCAGCCTCGGCAGATAGCCCAGCCGCGCGGCCTGCGAGGCCACCGAGAAGGCACCGGTGATCACCGCCTGCGACGCAATCACCGTCGCCGCAGTCGCCAAGAGCACCATGGGAATTCGCGCCCACTCAGGCGTCAACAGGAAGAACGGTGCAGATACCGTCGACTCGTCGCTGAGCACCAGCGCGCCCTGGCCGAAGTAGTTGAGCGTGCACGCGGGCAGGACCAGACCGAGCCATCCGTAGGTGATCGCGCGCCTGCCGAAGTGCCCCATGTCTGCGTACAGCGCCTCGGCGCCCGTCACCGAAAGCACGATCGCGGCAAGCGCGAAGAACGCGATGTGGAAGTGGCCGGCCATGAAGTCCAGTGCGTACGTCGGCGACAACGCCTTGAGGATCTCGGGGTTGTCGATGATGCCGCGAATCCCGCACGCGCCGATCGCCGTGAACCACAGGATCATCACCGGCCCGAAGAACCGGCCTACGGTCGCGGTGCCTCGGCTCTGTACCGAGAACAACCCGACGATGATCACCGCGGTGATCGGCACGACGAAGTCTCGGAAGCCGGGATCGATCACCTGGATGCCCTCGACGGCCGACAGCACCGAGATCGCCGGCGTGATCATGCTGTCGCCGAAAAACAAGGCGGCGCCGAAGATCCCCAGTGTGGAGAGCATCACCGCGGTGCGCCGACCGCGCCTGCCCGTCCAGCGCCGCAACAGCGTGATCAGCGCCATGATGCCGCCCTCGCCGTTGTTGTCGGCGCGCATCACCAGGGTGACGTAGGTGAGTGTGACGATGACCATCACCGACCAGAAGATCAGCGAGACCACGCCGTAGACGTTGTGGTGGGCCACCGGCACCGGGTGCGGATCGTGCGGGTTGAACACCGTCTGGAGTGTGTAGATGGGGCTGGTGCCGATGTCGCCGAACACAACACCCAACGCGGCGATGATGACGCCCAACCGCAACGCCTGGGTGCCGCCCGGTCGGTCCACACCAGGGAGAATACGGTGGAGGGCGTGACGGCCGAAGGTGATCGAGCAGACGATCTGGACGCGCTGTACGCCGCGAAGCTCGCCGACTTCACCCCGCTGCGCACGAAACTCGCGGCCGAGGCCAAGAAACGCGGCGACGCCGAAGCCGCCAAGCAGATCTCCGCAGCCCGCAAGCCGACCACTGCGGCTCACGTCGTGAACGTCCTTGTGCTCAACGATCCGACTGTGAGGGGACGTCTTACCGACCTCGGTGAGCGACTGCGCGCTGCCCACGCCGGCATGGATGGCAGCGTCATCCGCGAGCTGACCACCGAGCAACGCCGTCTCATCGACGAACTGGCGCGAGCCGCATTCGAACAGGCGGAACTCAACGCCACCGCCGCGCTGCGCGACGATGTCACCGCCACTCTGCAGGCAGCGATCGCCGACCCCGACGTCGCCGCGCGCCTTGGTCGCCTGACCAAGGCCGAGCAGTGGTCTGGCTTCGGCGAATTCGGCGATACCGCAATTGTTTTCAAGCCCGTACCCAAGAAGCAGACCAAAGCCGAGCCCACCCCACAGGCAGCCGAGAAAGGTGACGACAAAGGGGACGCCGAACGCCGTCGGCGCCAGCAGGCACGCGCCGAACTGGCCGCCGCCGAGCATGCGAAGGCCGAGGCGGACGACGCGCTCGACGAACTGCAATCCGACTTGGCGGCCGCACGGCTACGTCGCGACGACGCGCGACGACGGCTCGCCGACGCCGAAAGTGCGCTCACCGCAGCCGAAGACGCCTACGAACAGGCGAAGCAGGACAGCCGCGAAGCCGCCGCCGTCGTGAAGCAGGCCAAGGCGCGGCTCAAGTAGTCACTGCCACCGAGGAGGTAGCCGATGGACATCGAAGTGATCGAAGGGGTTTCGGTCCTGCGGCTGAACCGTCCGCCGGTCGACGCGATGCCCGCCGCGTTTTTCGCGGTCTTTGACCACCCGGGTCCGGTGGTCGCGGTCTGATCAACGGGCACGCGATCGCCGGCGGCTGCGTCGTGGCGATGGCCGCGGACGTGCGATTGATGTCCGGCGGCATCATCGGACTGACCGAGGTGGCGGTCGGTGTGCCGGCGGCGTTGCAGCGCGGGTGGATCGACGCGGTGCTCCCTGCCGACGGACTGCTGTCCCAGGCGATCGCGACCGCCCGTGCGCTCGGCGCGCATTCCCCGTTCGCCTATGCCGTGACGAAGGACCAACTGCACCTGCCGACCCGCGATCGACGCGGCAAGCGACATCGACCCGCGGCTGCGTGCGGGGTGGCCGTCGGATGAGACCTTCGGCCGGATCGCGGATTATCTGGCGAAACTCAATTAGGTCCGGCAGCTGATCTCCATGCTGTCGGCGTCGCGGGCCGGGAAGCTGACGCTGACATATCCGTTCGCCGGCTCGCGTACGTACTCGAGATAGGGCGCCAACTCGGTCATCGAGGTGTTGTCCGCGACGACGAGGGTGCCCGGCGCCAGGCGCGGCTCGAGTAGGTCGAGCACCGGCACGTAGAGCTCCTTCCAACCGTCGAGCAGCACGAAATCCACCGGGCCGTCGAGATCTTTGAGCGTGCGGAGCGCGTCGCCTTCCAAGACCTCGATGAGGTCGTCGAGCCCGACGTCGGCGAACGTCTTCTTCGCTGCCGAAACCTTCGCGGCGCTGAGCTCGGTGGTGATGACCCGCCCGCTGCCGTTGTCACGGACCGCCGCCGCCAGGTGGATCGCGGAGATTCCCAGCGACATACCGAACTCGACGACGGTCGCCGGCCGGGCAGCGCGCACCAACGCGTACAACAGCCGGCCTGCATCCGGCGTCACCGGCAGGTAGTAGCCGCTCAATGCGTCCGCACGCTCCTGAGCGCTCGCCGACTCGAGGCGCGAGAAGTCGGTGCCACCTGAGCGCATCGACGCGAACTGATCGGCGGACTCGGCGAACATGCGATCGAGGGCGGCGGCGACTTTCGGATCTCCAAGTGTGCTCACACCGTCGAACCTATCCACCCGATCTGAACGGTTCCGCACGACCTGCGTGCCAGGATGAAGTCGAGGGTCCATGGCGCGTATCGACAGGTCGGCACAGCGCGTGATCGCGGTGATCGCGCTCATGACCGTTGCCGCTTTGGCGCTGCGCGGGTACCTCCCAGGCGCCGAACCGATTGCCGAGCGTGAACGGCCGCCGGGCAACCCGGCGGCGCTGATCGTGGTCATCGTGATGGTCTGCGCAGCGGTGGCGGTGATCGCGTTCGCGATCGTCGTCCGACTGCGCGATCGAACGCCTGGACCGGCTCCGGCCGCGGCCCTGCCCCGAACGAAGAGCACGATCGGGCGACCGGGCTGGCGCTTCGCGTTGGTCGTGTTCGCACTCGTCATCGGCTGGCTGCTGCTCGTTCTGTTGTTGGCGAGACTGGGCACGCCGTCCGAGCAACCTGCATCGGCGCCACCGACCGCGCAGGAGACCAGCGAGCCGCCGAACACCGAGAAGGGGCCGGACACCACGGAAGACGACCCAGAGCCGGACACGAACCTCGTGGGCTACCTGGTCCCGCCGATGCTGATTCTGATGGTTGTGGTGGTCGTGGGAACGGCGATCGCGTCGCGGCGGCAGCGCAGCGGTCCGACCCAGTACGTCGCCGACGATGACGGCGGCGGCCCCGCGCCGGCGACGTCCACCGCGGGGGAGTCGCTCGTCCGCGCCGCGGAAGTGGGGTTGGCCGAGATCGGCGACCGCACCCGGGAGCCGCGCGAGGCGATCATCGCCTGCTACGCGGCGATGGAACGTGAGTTGACGCGGGTCCCCGGCGCGGTTCCGCAGGACTGCGACACCCCGTCCGAGGTGCTGGCCCGCGCAGTGGACAACCGCGCCCTTCGGGCGGACAGCGCAACGGAGCTGGTGGAGCTGTTCGAGGAGGCGAGGTTCTCTCCGCATGTGATGACCGAGGCTCATCGCGACGCGGCGGTACAGGTGCTGGAACGCGTGCTGGCCGAACTCCCCGACAGCGCCGCGAGGAGTAGCGCATGAAAAGGATTGTCGCAGCGGGCTTTCTGTTGGTCGCCGGCTCCGAACTGCTGGCACTCGCGGGCACCGATCGGAGTTTGATTCTCATCATGTCTGGCGTCGCGGTCGCCTGCGCGCTGCTCGGCCTGCGCTGGTATCTGGTGCGGGATTCTCGGCCGGACGCCGAGGAACAGCGCATCGACGATGCGGCAGAATCGTTGCGCCGCTGGCTGTCTCGCACCGAGACGCTGATCAGCCAGGCCGACGCCACCCGCAGGGACTGGGATCGGCACCTGCGCCCCACGCTGGCCAGGCAGTTCGAGATGGCAACGGGGCAGAAGCGGTCGAAGGACCGCGCCGCCTACGACGCCACCGGCCGGATCCTGTTCGGTGCGGATCTGTGGGCGTGGGTGGACCCGGAGAACGTGTCGCGCAGCGGGGTCACCGAGCCGGGGCCTGGCCGTGCGGCGCTCGATGAAATCCTGCAACGGTTGGAGCGGGTATGACAGAACATGCCCTCGCGATCACCACCGCGAATTGCGAGGCGGTGCTCGACGAAATAGGGCGGGTCGTCGTCGGAAAACGGGGCGCGCTCTCCCTGATCCTCACCACGGTGCTGGCGGGTGGCCACGTGCTCATCGAAGACCTTCCCGGCCTGGGGAAGACGCTCATCGCGCGATCGTTCGCCGCCGCGTTCGGCCTGGAGTTCACCCGCGTGCAGTTCACACCAGATCTGCTGCCCGCCGACCTGCTCGGGTCGACGGTGTACGACATGCAGTCCGGACGGTTCGAGTTCCGGTCGGGTCCGATCTTCACGAATCTGCTACTCGCCGACGAGATCAACCGCACACCGCCCAAAACGCAGGCGGCGCTTCTCGAATCGATGGCCGAGGGTCAGGTGAGCATCGACGGCGTCACCCACAAACTGCCCGCCCCGTTCATAGTCCTGGCCACCGACAACCCGATCGAGTACGAGGGCACCTATCCGCTGCCCGAGGCGCAGCTGGACCGCTTCACGATCCGGCTCGAACTGCGCTATCTATCCGAGCAGGAGGAGGAGTCGATGCTGCGCCGCCGCCTCGACCGCGGTTCTGCCGAACCGGTGGTCCATCAGGTGGTCGATGCGCATGAACTGCTCGCGATGCGTGAGTCGGTGGAGCAGGTCACCGTGCACGACGACGTGCTGCGCTACGTGGTCTCTCTGGCCACCGCGACCCGTCAGCATCCCCAGGTCGCAGTGGGGGCGAGCCCGCGTGCCGAGCTCGACCTGGTACAGCTGGCCCGCGCGCGTGCGCTGCTGCTCGGCCGTGACTACGTGATTCCCGAGGACGTCAAATCGCTTGCCGTGCCGTCGATGGCGCATCGGATCAGCCTGCGTCCGGAGATGTGGGTGCGCCGGGTACACGGCAGTGATGTGGTGGAGGAGTTGCTGCGAAGGCTTCCGGTGCCACGGACCAAAGCGTGACGTCGGGTGATCGAGACCCGTAGCACTGAAGCGCAGTTGCGTTGGCGCCCTTCGTCACTGACGCTCGCCCTGTTCACCTGTGCGGCGGTATTGCTCGGCGGCGCGGTGATCGGATCGCTCTGGCAGTTGGTGGCGTTCGCGGCGCCCCTGCTCGGCGTGGTGTGTTCCATCGGGTGGCAGCGTCCTGTCCCCACAGTCGTCGTGACCGCGGATCCAGGAGTGCACCGCTGCTTCGAGACCGAACCGTCGTCTGTCGCGGTGTGGGCGGCCGCCGAACCCGTAACCGATTCCGACGCAGTCGAACTCGCTGTCTCGGTCGTGCCGGGAATGCGGATCGACAGGGATGAGAGCGAATCACGCCGACGCCACAGCGTCGTCGTTGTCGCAGACCGCTGGGGCCGCTACCCGGTCCACGGCATCGTCACGGTCGGCGCGCGCGGTGGGCTGTTGCGGGGTACGGGCGTCGTCGACGCCGCGGACGTCTTCGTGTTCCCGGTGGCGCCGCCGCAGTCCACCGCGATTCCGCGGACCGACCTGCTCGACCGACTCGGCACCCACCTGACGCGGCACATCGGACCCGGCGTCGAGTACGCCGATGTCCGCCGCTACGTACCCGGCGACCAGCTCCGCACGGTCAACTGGCCGGTCAGCGCGCGCCGCGGCAGCCTTCATGTGACGCAGCGGCTGACCGATCGCGCCGCCGACGTGGTGGTGCTCCTCGACAACTATCCGCAGCCCGCCGGGCCCGCGACAGAGGCCACCGACCGAACCGTCCGCGGCGCCGTGCAAGTCGTGCAGAGCGCGCTCCGCAGCGGTGACCGGACGGGGGTCGTCGCGCTCGGGGACCGTCGCCCACGCTGGCTCGGCGCCGACATCGGGCGGCGCCAGTTCTATCGGGTGCTCGACGCGGTGCTCGCGGTGGACGGCGGATTCGAGACCACGCCGGGCACGCTGGCTCCTCGCGCGGCGGTGCCGCCCGGTGCGATCGTCGTCGCGTTCTCCACGCTGCTGGACACAGAGTTCGCGCTGGCGCTGATCGACCTGCGCAAGCGCGGGCACACCGTCGTTGCCGTCGATGTCCTCGAAGGTGCACCGTTCGAGAAGGATTGCGATCGCGTGGTGGCCAGGATGTGGTCGCTGCAGCGGTCATTCATGTACCGGGACATGGCCACGGTCGGTGTCGACATCGTCGCGTGGCGCGAGGTCGACACGCTCGACGCCGCCCTGCAGTTGGTACCGGATCATCGGCGCACGGCGCGGAGACGGCGATGAACCGTGCGCTGTCGACCGCCTTCGGGTTGGTGATGATTGCCGCGGCCGCCGTCCAGGCTGACGACGCGGCCTTGATCGCGGCGGGGTTGGCAACGCTTGCGGTGTTGGTGGGCAACATCTTCCGGCCGGTCGCGACGCTGGCCGTGCTGATGTCAGCCGCCGTGCTCGTTCTCACCGATGCACCGGCGATGCTGGCCGCGCTGTCCGGACTCTGCGCGGCCTGTTACCTGGTCTTGCGGCACACGGCGATCATCACCGCGCCGACCGTCATTGGTGCCGTGGGGTTTACGGCAGCCGGACTGGCGGCGGTGTCGTTGCCGCTGCAGCTGCCGTGGGTGCCCCTGGCGGCACCGCTTGCGGTGATCGCGCTGGTGGCGCTGGCCAGTCGGCCGTTCTGGGTCGGCCGCTAGTCTGTGTTCGCAGAACACGACTGAGTAGCTTCGGGCGAATTGATAAGCGAGACGCTTAGATTCGGGAGAATCGGCATGCCAAATGACGTGCGTAAGGCAGTCACCGGTGCATCGATCGGTAATGCCGTCGAATGGTTCGACTTCGCCGTCTACGGGTTCCTGGCGACGTTCATCGCCGCGAACTTCTTCCCGTCGGGTGATGACACGGCAGCGCTTCTCAAGACGTTCGCGATCTTCGCCGCCGCGTTCTTCATGCGGCCGCTCGGCGGTTTCGTTTTCGGACCCCTCGGTGATCGCATCGGGCGGCAACGCGTGCTCGCGGTGGTGATTCTTCTGATGTCCGGTGCGACCGTCGCCATCGGGCTGCTGCCGACGTACGCCTCGATCGGCGTCGCGGCGCCGCTGCTGCTGTTCGGCCTGCGCTGCCTGCAGGGCTTCTCGGCGGGTGGTGAGTACGGCGGCGGCGCGGTCTACCTGGCCGAGTTCGCGTCCGACAAGCGCCGAGGCCTGACCATCACGTTCATGGCGTGGTCGGGTGTCGTCGGGTTCCTGATCGGATCCGTGACCGTGACGCTGCTGCAGGCTCTGCTGCCCGCCGAGGCGATGAACGTCTACGGCTGGCGCATCCCGTTCCTGCTGGCCCTTCCGCTGGGATTGATCGGCCTCTACATCCGGCTGCGCCTCGACGACACCCCGCAGTTCACCGAGCTCAGCAAGACCGAACGGGTCGCCAAGTCTCCGCTCCGGGAGGCGGTGACCACATCATGGCGGCCGATCCTGCAGGTGATCGGCCTGTTCATCGTGTTCAACGTCGGCTACTACGTCGTGTTCACGTTCCTGCAGACGTATCTGATCGTGACGCTGAAGTTCTCGAAGACCGAGGCGTTCACGTCCATGACCCTGGCGACGTCCGTGGCATTGGTCCTCATCCTGCCGCTGGCCGCGTTGTCCGATCGGATCGGGCGCAAGCCCCTCTTGATCGGCGGGGCAGTGGCCTTCGTGGTCCTGTCCTACCCGCTGTTCCTTCTGCTGAACTCTGGCTCACTGGCCGCGGCGATCACCGCGCACTGCGTGCTGGCCGCCATCGAGTCGATCTATGTGTCGACGGCGGTGTCTGCCGGCGTGGAGCTGTTCGCCACGACCGTTCGGTACAGCGGGTTCTCCATCGGGTACAACATCTGCGTCGCGGGGTTCGGTGGGACCACCCCCTATGTCGTCACCTGGCTCACCGCGCAGACGGGTGACAACACGGCCCCCGCGATCTATCTGATCGTCGCCGCGGTCATCTCGCTCGGCACGGTCCTGACCCTTCGTGAGACGGCCACGTTGCCGCTTCCCCAGACCAGCGACCGGCACGAAGCGACAGCGTTAGAGTGAGTATGTGTCGCAACAATCCGATCCTCCGTCGCGGCCTCGACTGACGTCGCGCGGCGCCGCGACGCGGAACCGGATCGTCCTGGCGGCTGCCGAACTCATGCACGTGCAGGGCGTCGCGGCGACGACGATCGACGATGTCCTTGCGGCCAGCTCGACGAGCAAATCCCAGTTCTACCAACACTTTGAGGACAAGGTGCAGCTGGTCTACGAGGTCATCACGCTGCGCGCCGACGAGGTGTTGTCATGGCAGCGTCTGCGTCTGGAAAAGGTGGACTCGTTCCGCGGGCTGTACCAGTGGCGGGATGCGATGGTGCAGCGGTGCGCCTTGCGTAGCGGCTTCTGGGGATGCGAACTCGGTTCTCTCGCTGCGGAATTGTCTGACTCCGATGCAAAGGCCAGGGCCGCACTTTCAGAGCACTTCACCGAATGGCAGACGCTGTTGCGTGCGGCACTCGAGCGAATGCGTGACAGCGGGGTGTTGCGCGCCGACGCCGAGACCCGTGCTCTTGCAACGGGATTACTCGCAGCCGTCGAAGGCGGTTACCTGCTGTCGCAGACCGGCCGTGACCCGCGACTGATGCAGGCGGCGCTGGACATGGCGATAGGACATGTCACGACATTCGCGGCCGCCGCCGCCGAGATCATGCACTGACGGCGGCGGGCGCGCAATCGGCTAGAGGACCTCTAGCCAGTGTTTCGCTGGTTGCCCGGGACGGCGGTCGGCGCGCCCGGCGCGATGACCGTCGGTGAGAACGGATTGGGTCCCGTGGGATCGATGCGGGGGGCCTTCTCCGTCGGTTCGACCGGTGCGGCCGACGTCGTGGTGGTGGTCGTCGTCGTGGTGGTGCTGGTCTCGGGCGCCTTCTCTTCTTCCTTGGCGCACGATGCGGTGAGCACGACCATCGCGGTGACTGCGGTGCCACCGGCTACAGCCGCGATACGCCGACCCAAAACTGACCTCATGGCTTAGTCCTATCTGGTGTGGGAACTGAACTATATCGTCCAAAAAAGGACCGCGTCAACGCGACGTATGCACTCAACCGCCATGATCAGCTGCAGAAAGAGACTAAAAAGTCCAAAACCGCGGCCCGGTGTTCGCTGCCCGCCGCGCGGACGGCCCCCGGCTACTGTGAGGACATGAAGCTTCGGGTGCTGCCTTACATCACCGTCGAGGTCGACGAACGGCTGCGGCGCCGGTTGAGGGCGAAAGGCGAGCAGCTGCGCCTCAACGTGCGGGCCTATCTCCGCAGTGCAGCCGACGACGTCGACGCGGCCGGCGACAAGGTCCGTGGGCTGTGCGACCGGGCGGTGGATCGCGTCGACGCCGCAGTCGCAGGCGTCAACGACAAGATCGCGCCGTCCGAGGCGCCCCACGCTGGGCGCCTCCATGTGGTTTCTGTCAGCGAAGCCGGTTAGGCCGCGCGGGCGCGGCCCGTCCGCCCGCCGACGACGAACCCGCCGGCGACCACCACGAGGCCGACGATTGCCACCGGAATCGACCATGTGCGCCGCTCCGACACGGCCGACGCGCACTGCGCGACATAGTCGGTGTGAGGTATCACTTCGTTGAGGATCGGCAGGTTCACCGGATTGTTGCCGTCCGCCTCGCGGGCTGCGGAGTCGTCCGCCGCGATCGCGTTTCCGCATCCGATGCTCTGCCCCTCGGGACCGGCGACGGACACCGGAACAAGCAGACCGATGACGCCGACGACCAACACAATTGCCCCCGCCAGCACGACCAACCATCGCAGATTCATGCCCGGATTAATGCCCACTCGAGCGCCGGCCAAACCTCGATCGACGATCGAGGGGGCGCTGTCGGCGAAGCGGTCGGCCGCCCATATGTTGTTCTTGTACCGATGGGCCGGCCGTGGTCGGTCACGTTCATGAGGAGCTGATCCCCCTTGGTAGGCCATGGTTTGGCGATACTGTTCGCCTTCCTCGCTGCGCTCTTCCTGGCCATCGGCATCGTGGTGCGACAGCGCGCGACCATGGACGTCCCCGAAGACAAAGGGGTCAGCCCGACGATGGTGCTGACGCTGATCCGCAGACCGCTGTGGTGGGGTGGCACCGCGGCGGCGGTGCTGGGCTTCGTCTTCCAGGCGCTCGCGCTGGCCTACGGCTCGCTGCTCCTGGTCCAGCCGATCCTCGTCTCGGCCCTACTGTTCGCGTTGCCGCTAAGCGCACGCCTGGCCAACCGCGGGGTCACCCGCGGTGAGTGGCTGTGGGCGCTGGTGCTCACCGCGTCGCTGGCCGTGTTCGTGCTGTTGGCCAAGACCAGCGCCGGTGATTACGAGGCCTCGGTGCCGTTGACGGCAATCGTCGCCGTGGTGTGCATCGTCGCGGTGGCGCTGTGCGTCGTCGTTGCGATCCGCAACCCCGGCTGGCGACGAGCGGTGCTTCTCGCCGTGGCCGTGGGTGTGTTGTTCGGTGTCGTCGCGATGCTCACCAAGCTGGTGATGCACATGCTGACCCACGACGGCCCTCGCGCCGTCCTCAGCACCCCGGCGCCGTACCTGCTCGTGCTGATCGGAGTCGTGGCGGTGCTGTTGCAGCAGTCGGCGTTCCATGCGGGTTCACTGCAGACGTCGGTGCCGACGATGCTGGTGCTCGAGCCGGTCGTCGCTGTGGTGCTCGGCGCGGTCGTGCTGGGTGAGCACATGACGGTCAACGGCCTCAAAGCCGTGGCGATCACTATCGCGCTCGTGGCGATGGCGGCCGCGACGGCGGCGCTGGGACGCGAAGAGGGCGCGCTGGAAGCCGAACTCGAGGCCAGCATGAGGACCTCCGCGGCGAAGCCGGAACGCTAGCCGTCTGAAGGCAGTCGGAACGTCATCTCAACCGAGGTGCCGTCGTCGGTTCCACTGACCGCAACCTCGTCGCTGATCTTGCTGATGAGCAGCAGGCCACGACCGCGGGTGCCGGGATCTGCCGGCGGTACCTTCCACGAACCCGAGTCGACGACGCAGAACCGCACCTGGTCGCCGAGCACCTCGGCCTCGATGCGCATACGTCCCGCGTCATGTCCCCGGTAGGCGTGTTCGACGCAATTCGAGGACGCCTCGTTGACCACCAGGATGATGTCGTCCGCGAGCGGTTCGCCGATACCGTTGGCGTCCAGCCACTCAGACACCCGGTGCCTGACGTCGCTCAACCTCCGCGGGGCCGCGTCCGTGTCGATCAGCAATGGCCTCGGGGGGCACCGATACACCACAATCGCGACATCGTCGTCGTATCCGGCCGCCGGCGCAAGTCTGGTCAGGATCTCATCGGCGACCGAATCGACCGGCAGCTCGGCGGTGTCGGACACCACCTGGGCGACCCGATCGATCTGTTCGTCGATGGATCGGTCGCGTCGTTCGACAAGGCCGTCGGTGTACAGCAGCAGGGTGGAACCCGCCGACATCGGGCGAGTGGCCTGGGGCCGCGGCTCCCTGCGGTGCACTGCCAACGGCACCGAATGGCCGTCCGTCAGCAGCTCGGGATACGCCTCGCCGGTGGCGAACACCGGTGGTACATGCCCCGCGCTGCTGTAGTGCAAGGTTTGCGTGTTCATATCGGCGATTGCCACGAAGACCGTGGCGCAGAACGCATCTGGAATGAACTCGGCCACCGCGTCGAGATGTTCGAGCACCTTGGCAGGTTCGGCGCCGGTGAGCAACAGCGCGCGCGTCGACGCGCGTAGCTGACCCATCACCGCGGCGGCGGACAGGCCACGGCCAACGCAGTCGCCGACGATGATGCCGATGCGGTTGCCGCCAACAGGAAGAACGTCGTAGAAGTCACCGCCGATCTCCAGCGGGGACACCGCGGGCTCATACCGCACTGCACAGCCGGCGGGCAGCGTGCTGACAGGAAGCAGGGAACGCTGCAGCGTCAGCGACGTCTCGCGCGCAATCTCGAGCTGACGGACATGCTGCATGGCGAGGCTGATATGCCCGAACAGCGCCATCGCGAGTTGACGGTCCTCGGCACTGACCGCGCGCGGAACGCGATGCTCGAGGCATACGACCACGTCGCGCGCGCCCGACAGCACGGCGACGAACCCGCGCGTCGTCCCCGTGGTTGGCACGGCGCCGACCGGTGTCACCGTCAGCGGCAGCCAGTCGCGGGCATCGTCGAATGTGCGCCGCCAATCCTCGTCGAGGTCAAGCCAGTTCGACACCATGGGCTCGCCAGCCACATGGACTACGGGGTCGCCCTCGCCTTGTGGCCACACGACCGCCATCAGCCGCCTGGTGTCAAGCCGCGAGCGTGACTGCGCCAGGCCCGCGGACAACACCTCGTCGACGTCCTTCGCCAGGCTCATCGCGGTGGCCAACCGTGCCACCGCCCGCTCGCGCTCAACCACCGCATGGGTGGCGGTCACGTCGCGGATGGTGCCGACGTAGGCGTGGTAGTCGGTGCGTTGTTCCGTGACGGCGTTGATGCTGATCGCCACCCATCGAACGGTCCCGTCGCGATGACGGATCGCGGTGTCGGCGGTGATCGAGCCCTCTTCTCTGAGCGCGGACAATCTTTGGTTGGTGGTGGATTCGTCGGTGACCCACGGGTAGGGCGGCCGGTACGGCAGGCCGTCGTGGCCGTAGCCGGTGATGTCGACGAACGCATCGTTGATCTCGACGATCGCCCCGGTGTGGTCGGCGACGTAGAAGCCCTCCTGCAGCGAGTTCACCAGCGCATCGCGGAACTCGTCGCGATCGGCGAGATCCTCGGCTCGCGCGCGCTGCTGCTCGTAACGCCTTGTGCCGTCCAGGAATCCACGGGTGGCGACGTCGAGTGCAGCCAGCGTCTGGAGCAGGAACTGCAGAGCCGCGGCGGAATCGTCGGCCGTGCTCAACCCCATGTCATCGACCAGCCGCGAGTGGTTCTCGATGATGTCGAGCATGCTCATTCGGTCGCTGAGCGCGCGGCGGCCGAGTTCGTGCCCGACGGCCAGGCTGGCCTCGTCCTTGGACCGCACGAATGTCCTCAGCGCCTCGCGGTACTGCACGAAGAAGTCTCCGCCGCCCACATCAACGGTCATGAGATACCTCGATGTCGCGCGGCCAGCACCAGCGCGTCGTCGGTCTCCCTGCCGTGCCGGCCGACGAGCTGTTCGGCGATCGTCGTTGCGTGCGCGGCGAAGTCGATGCTGTCCAGATGATGTTCATCGATACCGTCGCTGGAGATGATCAACAGGTCCCCGGGTGTGATCGGCACCTGATTGGTCGACAAGGTTTGCGGCATCCGATATCCGACGATGCCGGCGGCGAGCAGTGCCGAGGATCGAACCGCAACTCCAGCTGGGTGTTTGGCGACCAGATCGGCGGTCACGTTGCCGACACCGATCCAGCGCAGCGCATCGGCGCGGAAGTCGACCCGCGCCAGAGTCATTGCCACACCGCGGGTTTCGGTCAACTCGAGGTGGCAGCGGGTCATCATCACGTCCAGTGGCGCCGCACGGTTCTCCTCGATGACCTCTGCCGCCCGCTGCGCAGCCTCGGCCGCGGCCTCTCCGTGGCCCAGGCCGTCGATCACCCCGAACAGCGCTGCACCGTCGCCCACCTCGAGCGCGATCGGATGGTCGCCGCACACGTGTTCCCCCGGTCGCGGCCTGCGCACCGCGGCCCATTCGATCGGCCCGAATCTGCCATGTCTAAACACTTTCGGGAATCCACTTCCACATCTCGATGACGGTGCCCTTGCCGACCTCCGATTCGATGTGCAACCGGTCCATCAACCTGCGCGCACCGGGCAGTCCGAGCCCTAGTCCGCGTCCGGTGGAGTAGCCGTCGTCCAGTGCGCGCTCCACGTCGGCGATGCCAGGGCCGTCGTCTTCGGCCCGCACCACCAGCGCCCGCCTACCGTCCCGCAGCTGAACTCCGACGCTCACTTCGCCCCGGCCGGCGTAACTGGTTATGTTGCGGGCGATTTCGGAGATCGCGGTCGCGATCATCGTCACGTCGGTCAACGAGAAGCCGAGTTGCCGGGCGAGTTCGTGCCCGGCTTGGCGCGCGGTGACGATGTCGTCGGGCTTGGTGATGTCGACCACGAAGTCAGTCGGCACCGTCGAGTCCGATCGCCGGTTTCCGATCGTCGAGCTTTCGATTCAGCAGGGCGAGACCCTCTTCCAGGTCCAGCGCGGTGTGCATGTCGTCGAAGGCCAGACCCAGCTGAACCATCGCGAACGCGACTTCGGGCTGTAGACCGACGATCACGGTGTCCGCACCGCGCAGCCGGGTCATGTGCGCGATCGTCCGCAATGACCGTGCCGCAAAGGAATCCATCACGTCGATCGCGGTCACGTCGACGATGATGCCGTGCGCACGGAACCGGCTCACGCGCTCCATCAGGTCGTGCCGCAGCTGCTCGGTATCCGAATCCGACAGCGCGGCCTGCACCGAGGCGATGAGGATCGTGCCCTGCTTGAGGATCGGTACTGGCATGAAACTCGCGGACTATCCGGGCTGCTCGCCGGTGCGGCTGACTTCGTAGCCCAGCAGACGTTCGGCTTCCTCGATGCCGCCCTGCAGGTCGCCGACGGCGTTCATCTTCGACAGGTCGAGGCCGATCGTCACCAGGGTCAGCGCGATCTCGGAGGACAGCCCGGTGATGATGACGCTGGCACCCATCAGGCCGGACGCGTCGACGGTCTGCACGAGGTGGTTGGCCACCGTGGAGTCGATGGTGGGCACACCGGTGATGTCGATGACCACGACCTTCGCGCGGTTGGCCCGGATGGCGCGCAGCAGCTGTTCGGTGACCTGCCGTGCGCGTTGGCTGTCAAGGACGCCGATGATGGGGAGAATCAGCAGCTGCTCTCGCACCTGGAGCACGGGCGTCGACAGCTCGCGGATCGCTTCCTGCTGTTGGCGGATGATGCGCTCGCGTTCCTGCACGAAGCCGACCGCCACCGTGTTGGCGATGCGGTTGGCCGCCGGCTCGTAGGCGTCGAGCACCCGGTTGAGCAGTTCGAAGTCGGTTTGGTATTTCTCGAACAGGGAGCGGGCCAGCACGTCGCGCAGCAGCAGCACGATGCCGACCACCTCATTGGTCTCCACACCGCGCGGGATGATGCGCTCGGACAGGTCGCGGGCGTAGTCCTGCAGCGCCTCCACGCTGCCCGTCTCGAGCACCTCGACGTAGCTGTCGTACACCGTGGTCGCCTCGGAGAAGATTTCCTCCGGAGACATCGCGGTGAGCAGCTCGGCCTCGGTGATCCTGCGCGCCCATTCCTCACGCAGCGCGGTGCGATTCTGCCGCAGATGCTCGACCAGCTGCGGGAGCAGCCCCTCGGACGAGATAGCGGTGGGCACCACCGGTGGCGACGTGGCCACGTCGACGCTGGCCAAGTTTGTCGGATCGGACATGTGCTCGGACAAGGCATCCTCCCGGCTTTCCACGGCTGTTTCGACCCTAGTCGCCAAGTCCATGGCGGCGGTATCGAAGCAACGATCTGTCGCGCGGCCGCAACAGGCTAAGCTCACCGCACTGCCGTGACCAGTTGCGGCGCTGACTTAAGGACGGCCGTGCCCCCCAAGGATCCGATCAGCACTTCGGTCAGCTACGACGACGGCATCGCCGTCCTCGCGGTCACGGGCGAGATAGATCTGGCCACGATCCCGGCCTTCGAATTGGCCATCGCCGACGCGTTGACGCAGCGGCCCTCGGCTCTGATCGTCGATCTGTCGGCGGTGGACTTCCTCGCGTCGGCGGGGTTGCAGGCGTTGGTGTCCACTCACGAGAAGGTCAGCGGGACGGCGGGCTTCGCGGTGGTTGCGGACGGCCCGGCGACCAGCCGGCCCATCGAATTGACCGGGCTGGACCAGATTCTGGCGCTGCATCCATCCCTGAGCCAAGCCAAGGCTGCGGTCAAAGCGCAGAGCTGATTCGGCGGGCGGCTTTTCCGGTGTTCGGCTAAAGTTCGGCGTGGCCGGACTGATCTTGAAAAGGCTGGCAGTAGTCACCGACAGTGAGGACTCCAACCATGACGTCAGTATTGGCTCGTCGGGTGGCAGCAGTCGCGGGCGCCTCCGCGATCACCGTGATGGTCATGCTCACCGCGTCGTGTGCCAAGGAAGAAGAGAAGGCGCCCGAGACCAGTACGACCACCACGACGACGACCACGACGACAGCACCGCCGCCGAGCCCGACGGACAAGGCGCCTCGCCTGGAGCCCGGTGGACCGAACCCGTTCTCTCCGACGGTCATCGCGCCGCCGGCACCGACCGCCGAGCCAGGAGACAACTAGCCGCCCGTCGGGCCGCACGCACGTACGCTGGCTGGGGTGAACGCGCGGCAGTGGGGCGTGGCGGCGCTGGTCGCCGCCAGTGTTGTCGTGCTGGTAGCGGACCTGCGCACGCCGTCATCGCCTCCTGCCGCGGATGAGGGTGACACCATCGACGGGCCGTATTCGTATCTGTTGGCGAGCTCGACCGACCTGGGACCGTCGCACAACGACAATGCGCAGCTGACCGTCGCACTGCACGAGGCGGCCCGTCCGGCGGGCGTCTTCGACTGGGCGCACAGTCAAGGTCTGGCGGTCAGGTGGAAACCGGGCGAGGCGTGGGCCGTCGTGGAGGGCGCGGCGGAACGGGTGGCGGATGCGTTCGACGTCGAGGTGCACGACTACCGCGGTCAGCGCGGGCAGGTGTTCTACGCGTCGCCCCAACAGCCCGCGATTCCCGCGGCGCTGAGTCCAGAGGTCGCCGAGATGGGCCGGATCCTCGGGTATCTGCCACATCACGAGTCGCGGCCTGGAATCGTGCCGCTCGACGTGCCGGACAAGGGCCTGATGCCCAGCGCGTTGCTGAACACTTACAACGGGTCGCAGCTGGCCGCGGACGGTTACACGGGCAAGGGCAGCACCATCGTGTTCTTCGCCTTCGACGGGTTCGACCAATCCGATCTCGACACGTTCTCCGCGAAATACGGTCTGCCGCAATTCACCCCGGAGGTGGTGGGCGGCGAGCTGGACGAGCCGCGCGGTGAGACCACGATGGACCTCGAGGTCGCGCACGCCGTCGCACCGGACGCCCGCAAGGTCGTGTTCAGCGCCAGGCAGACGGTGTCCGGCGACGGGACGTTCGAGAAGATCGGCGAGATGTTCGCCGAGGCCGACCGGCGCTATCCCGGTGCGGTGTGGAGCTTCTCGATCGGCTGGGGGTGCGACAAGCTGATCACCGCAGCCGATCTCGCGCCCGCACGGTCGGCACTGGCGAGCGCGCAGACGCACGGCACTTCGGCGTTCAACGCCAGCGGCGACCTCGCCGGACTCGAGTGCAAGGGCGGTGATGACTGGTCGTCTCCGCCGGGTGACGCCGACATCGGGCTGGACTCGCTCGCGTCGCTGCCGGAGATGACCGACGTCGGCGGGACGACGTTGTCCACCGAGAGCGACGGCAGATGGCTTGCCGAACAGGCCTGGTTCGACGTGCCGCTGTCGGTGGGCAGCGGCGGCGGGGTGTCGAACCTGTTCGAGCGTCCACAATGGCAGCGCGGCGTGATGCCCGACCGCGACTCCGAGCGCAGGCTGACGCCCGACGTCGCTGCGGTCGCCGACCCGTTCACCGGTGTGCGCATCGTGTTCAAAGGCACCGAACTGGTCGGTGGCGGCACATCGCAGTCGGCGCCGATCTGGGCCGGGCTGGCGGCGGTGATGAACCAGTACCTACTGGCCAACGGCGGCAGGCTGATCGGTGATTTCAACCCGCTGCTCTACCGGATCGCGGCGGGTGCACCGCTACCGGCTTTCCGCGACGTGACTCTCGGCGGCAATGCCGTCGCCGATGCGGGGCCGGGCTACGACCTCGTCACCGGTCTTGGCACACCGGATGTCGGCAACCTCGTGCGCAACATCCTGATCCTGCAAGAGGCATCCCAATGACGACACCCGACGATTCCGTACCCACCACCGAGTGCCGTATCTGCCAGACCGACGTACCCTCGGGCGAGTACTGCGGGCTGTGCGGTTGTCATCTGGAAGCGCGGCCGGGTGACGGCCCGGAGTGGTTGCGTATCACAAACTTCGGTGCGGCGCCGGACGAGCACCTGTTGCGGCCGTCGTTGACCAGTTCGCTGTTTCCCCATCTGGCGCGGCGATCCCGGTCGGCCTTCCGGCTCGGCTTGATCCTGTTGCTGGTATGTCTGCTCGCCTTCACCCTGCTGCGCCTGCCGGCGGCGCTGATCACCGTCGGCACACTGGGCCTGCCGGTGCTGTACTTCCTCTATCTTCGCGAATCAGATGGCTTCCGCGACTTCTCCGTTGGCACTTTGGTGCTCACCGCGGTCCTCGGTATCGGGCTCGGTGTGGGCTGGGTGCTGCTGACGGGCGCAATGGTCGCTCGCTCATACGAGGTCGGTCTCGGCTCCGCAATGGTCGGCATGCCGATGTTGCGTGTGGGCATCGGCATTCCGCTGGGTGGAGTGATCCTGATGCAGCTGCCCGCGGTGATCGTGAGGGTGTTGCGCCCATCCTCGCGAGAGGCGTTGGACGGCTTCCGCATCGGCATGCTGGGCGCACTCACGTTCATGGCTGCAGCGGCGATGACACGGTCGGCTCCGCTGTTCGGTACCGGTGTGATCAGCAAACGCCCGATGGAGAGCCTGCTCGTCGAGGCGGGCATCAGGGGTATCGCGATACCGTTGATCACGGCGGCCGCGGGTGGATTGATCGGTGCGGCACTGTGGTTCACTCGCCCGCCCAGCAAGAAGAACCTGCACCCCGGCGTGGTGCGGCTGGTTCTCGTCGGGCTCGCCGCAGCGATCCTCGTCGTCTATCTGAGCCTCGGACTCATCGACGTGGCCCGTGTGCCGCAGCTGATGATGCTCGGGCTGTACCTGGCTCTGGCCGTCGTCGCGATGCTGGTGTTGCGGGTCGGTCTGCACCTGGCGTTGCTGCACGAGGCCCACGACGAGATCCAGTCAGATGAGCCGCTGCTGTGTACGCATTGTGGACACGTGGTGCCCGACATGGCTTTCTGTCCCGCGTGCGGGGTGGCCACGCGAGCGTCGTCGCGCGCGTCGCGACAGTCGCGCCGCGAGGCCCGGCCGGTGCGCAACGCGCCCGGGCCGGAGGAAACGTGACGGCAAGCGTGGCCGAGAAGCCGAATTTCTTTCCCGGATACGCGGTTCCGGCCGGCTCGTATGAAGCGCAGCCTCCGCGTCGGACGTCGCGCACGCGGTTGCTGCTGGCGTGGTTCGCCGCCATCGCGGTCGTCGCGTTCGCGTTGGTGGGACTGTCGGCCATGATCAGCAAGCCGCCGGTGCGCTACATGTGTCCGCCCGAGTGCGGCAGCCCGCCAACGGGGACACCGGTCGCGATCAATCCACGCTTCACCGCGGCGGACGGAACGTTCTCGGTGTCGCACCCCGCGCCGAGTTCGGCCTACCGCATCACCACCGCGCCGAACAAGGTGATCGCCGAATTCCTCGGTGGCGATGGCGGCAGCATGCAGTTCTTCAGCGTGCCGGTCGACAACCGCTCTGCAGAGCAGATCGCTAAGGACCTGGTGAAGGCCAGATTTCCCGATACCCGCACTGCATACGAGATTCCCAACGCGATGGTCGGCTACCAGCCCGGATACGGCGAGATCGTCGACTGGTGGCCGCAGGGCGCCAACAGCAACTACATGAGGATGCGGGTGCTGATCATGGTGGCCATCAAGAACAACATCGCGCTGGTCGCATCGGCGGTCGGGCCCTACCACGAATTCGGTCCCGACTTCGGCTTCGGAAAGCCGTCCGGCGCGAATACCCAAATCGCCTTGGACATGGGCAAATACGTGAACAGCTTCAGCTGGCAGGGCGACCCTCCGCGCTAGGGACCGGTGCCGTCCGTATCGTGGCGTCGTGCTCCGAAGCGTCGTCGTGGCCGTTGCGCTGCTGATGGCGGGCATCATCAGCCTCGCCGTCGATATCGCGGTCGTCGGCGGACGATCCGACACGACGCCCGCGGATGCCGCCATCGTTCTCGGCGCAGCAGTCGACGACGATGCGCCGTCGCCGGTGTTTCAGGAGCGGTTACGGCATGCCGCGGGCCTGTTCCGATCCGGACAGGTCACGTGGATCGTCGTGACAGGCGGCGTCGGTCAGGGGGACACGCTCGCCGAATCGGAGGCGGGCCGCAACTGGCTGATCGGTGCGGGCATCCCGGCGGACCGGGTGCTCATCGAGACGAAATCGCGCACCACGAAACAGAATCTGGTCTTCGCCGAGCCACTGCTGGCTGAACACGACATCTACCGGGTCCTCATCGTCAGCGATCCGCTGCACATGCGGCGCGCCATGAGAATGGCCTCCGATCCCGGGCTCGACGCGCACCCATCCCCGACGAGAACCAGCCGCTTCGAGACCCTCGGAACGCAGCTGCCGATGGTGATGCGTGAGGTGTACTTCACCTTGCACTACTACGCGACGCGTCAGTGAGCGGACGCCCTCACCTTGGCGGCGGCCTGCTCGGGCATCGGCTCGTAGCGTGCGAACGACCGGGTGAAGGAGCCGGCGCCGTGGGCGAGGGAGCGGAGGTCGATCGCATAGCGGGTCAACTCCACCTCGGGAATCTCGGCCTTCACGACGGTGCGGTCCTCGCCGACCTTGTCGGTGCCCACCACGCGACCACGCCTGCCCGCCAGGTCGCTCATCACCGCGCCGACGAAATCGTCGGGCACCACGACCGAGACCACGTCGACGGGTTCGAGCAGGTTCACCCTGGTCGCCGACGCCGCCTCACGTAGCGCCAACCCGCCAGCCATCTGGAACGCGAAGTCGGATGAGTCGACGCTGTGCGCCTTTCCGTCGAACAGGGTCACCCTGATGTCGACCACCGGATAGCCCGCGCCGACACCCTTCTCCATCTGGGCGCGCACACCCTTTTCGACACTCGGAATGAAGTTCCGCGGCACCGCGCCGCCGACGACCTTGTCGACGAACTCGAATCCCGAGCCTTCCGGCAACGGTTCGACTTCGATGTCGCATACCGCGAACTGGCCGTGGCCGCCGGACTGCTTCACATGGCGACCGTGCCCCTTCGCCTTACCGCCGAACGTTTCCCTCAGCGGAACCCGCAGCTCGACAGCGTCGACCGCGACACCGTATCGGCGTGACAGCGCATCGAGAACGACGCCGGAATGAGCCTCACCCATGGTCCACAACACGATCTGATGTGTTTCGGGGTTCTGCTCGATCCGCAGCGTCGGATCCTCGGCCGCAAGCCGCTGCAGCCCCACGGCGAGCTTGTCCTCGTCCGTCTTGGCGTGCGGCTGAATCGCCGTGGGCAGCAGCGGTTCCGGCATCGTCCACGGCTTGAGGACCATGGGGTCGGACTTCGCCGAAAGAGTGTCGCCGGTCTCCGCACGGGACAGCCGCCCGATCGCGCAGATGTCGCCGGCCACCACCGACGGCGCTGGGCGCTGCTGCTTGCCGAGCGGGAATGACAGGGTGCCGATGCGTTCGTCCTCGTCATGGTCGGCGTGGCCGGCCATTCGACCTGAGTCGGCGTGGGTGGGGGTGGAGCCGTTGGTGTCGAAGAATGACGAGAAATGGCCGGACACATGGACAGTCGCGTCGGGCGAGATCGTTCCGGAGAACACCCGCACCAGACTGACGCGACCCACGTATGGATCTGAGGTGGTCTTGACGACCTCGGCGAGCAATGGTCCGGACGGGTCACACGGCAGGCTGGCGCGGGACTTGCCCTGTTGGGTGAACACCTCGGGGAGCTGGTGCTCGGGGGGCGACGGGAAGCCGGCGGTGATGATCTCGAGCAGTTCGATCGTGCCGACACCGGTGGTGCTGCACACGGGGATCACCGGGAAGAACGACGCCCGCGCGACGGCCTTCTCGAGATCGTCGATCAGCACCGACTGGTCGATCTCTTCGCCGCCGAGGTAGCGCTCCATCAGCGTCTCGTCCTCGGACTCCTCGATGATTCCCTCGATGAGGTTGCCGCGCATCACCTCGATCGCCTCTCCGTAGGAGGCGTCGTCGGGTTCGTGGGCCGCGGCGCGCTTTCCGTCGGCATATTCGAAATGCGTCTGTGACAGCAGGCCGATCAGTCCGGTGCAGGGTGTGTCGGCGGGTAGGTACAGCGGGAGCACCTTGTCACCGAACGTGTGTTGCGCCGCGGTCAGGGCGTTCTCGTAGTTGGCGCGGGCATGGTCGAGTTTGGTGATCAGCACCGCGCGGGGCATACCGACCTGACTGCACTCCAGCCACAGCGACTTGGTCGGCTCGTCGATCTCCTCGTTGGCCGCGATGACGAACAGCGCGCAGTCGGCGGCCCGCAGCCCGGCCCGGAGTTCGCCGACGAAGTCGGCATAGCCCGGAGTGTCGATCAGGTTGACCTTGACGCCGTCGTGTTGCAGCGACGCCAGTGCGAGACCGACGGAGCGTTGTTGGGCGATCTCGGCGTCCTCGCAATCGCAGACCGTGGTCCCGTCGACGATCGAGCCCGGTCGGTTGAGCACTCCGGCGGCGACCAGCAGCGCCTCGACGAGAGTTGTCTTGCCGCCACCCGATGGGCCCACCAGCACCACATTGCGGATGGCGGCGGGACTGTCCGCGGTGGGCGCGGCCCCGGCCTGGGAATGTGTCGTCCTGTCAGCCATGACGTTCCCTCTCCCGGGGAGCGACTCTGCTCCCCATCGGGTCTGTCGATCCACCATTCTCTACAACGGTGACCGAGCACAAGAGATTGGCACAATCGGCGGTCAGGCCTGCCATGCCGCCCACCGGTCGACGGCGATCGTCACGACGGGACCGTCGAGCGCAAGCCGTTGGTACTGAACGTATTTGCGGCGTAGCAGCGCATAGCCGCTGGCCATCTCGTCCCCGCTCGGGTGAATCTCGGCGATGCCGTCGGCCCGTACCCACCACAGCTGCGTCCAATCGTCTTCGTAGTGGTCGACGAGGATGCTCACCCGGGGATTGGCTTCGATGTTCGTCAACCGCTGCAGTCGTTTGGTGGACTTTCGTTTCGCATCGACTGCGGTGTACACGACGGGCGGGTCGCGGTCGGTGTTGACCGCGAATACAACGGGCACCACATGCGGCGCGCCATCCGGTCCGACCGTGGCGAGCATCGCGACGGGCGACTGCGCGAACAGGGCCGGAGCGTCCATTTCGGCCATGGCGTCCAGAGTAGGCACTCCAATACCGCGTGGGATGCCAAAGTGAGACGGGTGAGCGGCAACATCGAGGATGCCCGGTCGCGCAGCCCCGGGCGTCCGCGCAGCGAGCAGTCCCGCGTCGCGGTGCTGCGTGCCACCTCGGAGTTGCTGAAGACCGTCGGTCTGCGGGCGATGACCACCGAGCAGATCTCCAATCGCAGCGGCGCCAGCAAGGCCACGATCTACAAGTGGTGGTCCAACAAGCATGCGGTCGCTGTCGAGGCATTTCTGAGCGAGATGATGGCGGAGTCGCCCGATCCGGACACCGGCTCCGCGCAGGAGGATTTCCGTCGCGTGATTCGCGGGCTCGGCCACTTCTACACCGGCGACAGCGGCCGGGTCTTCGCGCAACTGATCGGCGAGGCGCAGTCCGATCCATTGGTGCGCAACGAGCTGCACATCCGTCTGGTGGAGCCGAGGCGTGCCCTGATGAGGACGATTTGGGATCGCGGGGTCCAGCGCGGAGAACTGCGGGGCGACCTCGACCCGACCACGGCGCTCGACCAGCTGATCGGGCCGATGCTCTACCGCCTGCTGCTTGGGCACGCGCCACTGGACGACGCGGCCGCCGACGCGGTGGTCGATTCGGCGATGCGCGGCCTCGCCGTCTGATCGATATGACCTAGACCACACGCGCCGTGTGGACCGATTCGCGGGCTGCGGACGTTCTACTTAATGAAACTGAACGTACAGTTTCGAAATAGATCGAAGGAGTATGCAGTGAAGAGATTCGTTGCGGCACTTGCCATGGCCGGTGTCGCGGGAGCCCTTGCGCTCACACCGGTCGCCGCGGCTGCGCCGACCGTCACGAACACCGGCGGCGCGACCGTCGTCGAAACGCCAGGCAACTCGCAGGTGACTGCGGTGCCGGGTGCTGCCGCTGTCCAGGCGGGTCAGCTCCAATACCCGTTCTTCGGATACGGGGTCCCCGGGATCGTGTTCCACCACGGCGGTCGCTAGCGGTGTCAGCGCGGACGCTGCGGCGAGACGCTGATCGGTGACCGCGTAACCGGTGTGCGCGTGACGCCGATTTCGGGCGGCCTCGTGGACCGGGGCGGGGGGCTCTGGGGGCGTGCCGTCCCCGCGGGGCGTGGTGCGATGGGCTGGGCCGTCGTCTCGGCCGGCGGGGGTGGCGCGGGCGGCGGCGGTGGGCTGCTGGTCGCGCGTTCGGTGACCGCGGTCGTCGTCGGCGCGGCCGGCTCGACGGACGTGGTGGTGTCCTCGGTGGCACCGGGGCTGCGCAGGATGAGCAGAACCGCGGACACCACGAGCGCCGCGGCGGCGGCCGTCGCGGCAAGCCATACCGCCAGGACCTTCCTGCGGCGATACCACGGAGGCGGATCCGGTTCGAAATACCAGGTGTCCGCATCGAATGCGTCGAATGCGCCGTTGCGGGTCGGCTGCTTGGGCTCGTCAGACTCGTCGGGCGCCGCCTGTTCCGGCAGCGCGCCGCCGTCGGACACTTCGGTTTCCCCCGGGGCTTCGGCCCGTTCGCCGATCGACAAGTCGAAGTCCCCCGAGGCTTCGCGTTCGGCCACCCACCGATGCTATCCCCGGCACCTGCGCATACGTGCGGCGAACGCGCGGTAGGGTCGGGCACCGCGTATGCAATCGTTCTCCGCCGTGACGCAATACCGTCACCACCGCGCCACTGCCCCGCTTCTTGTCCATCGGAAGGTTCGGCAATGAAGTTCTCACGCCTCATGGCGGTTACGGCCGCATCAGTCCTCCTGTTCGCCGGTCTGTCGGGCTGCGCACCGCCGCAGAAGGACGACTCAGGAGAACAGACCGAGTCCGGGGTGAACGCCCGCGAGGCCACCTCGGCCGAGGATTTCGGCGGTATGGAGGGCCTCGTCGAGGCGGCCAAGAAGGAGGGGCAGCTGAATGTCATTGCGTTGCCACCCGATTGGGCCAACTACGGCGCCATCGTCAAGGCGTTCGAGGACAAGTACGGAATTTCGGTGAATTCGGCTCAGCCCGACGCGGCGAGCCAGGACGAGATCAACGCCGCCAAACAGCAGAGCGGCCGCAGCACGGCTCCCGACGTCTTCGACCTCGGGCAGTCGGTGGCGCTGGCCAACACGTCGATGTTCGCGCCCTACAAGGTGTCCGTGTGGGACGACATCCCGGCCGCGTACAAGAACGCCGACGGCGCCTGGGTCAACGACTACGGCGGCTACATGTCGATCGGATTCGACTCCGCCAAGGTGCCCGCCGTCACCTCGGTCAACGATCTGCTCAAGCCCGAGTACAACGGCAAGGTGGCGCTCAACGGCGATCCGACGCAGGCCGGCGCCGCGTTCTCCGGAGTGCTGATGGTCGCGCTCTCACAGGGCGGCTCGGCCGACGACATCGCGCCGGGAGTCGAGTTCTTCCGCAAGCTCAAGGCCGCGGGCAACTTCCTGCCTGTCGATCCGACGCCGGCGACCATCGAGTCCGGCCAGACACCCGTCGTCATCGACTGGAACTACCTGAACGCGAGCGAGGCGAAGAAGCTGCCGTCGTGGCAGGTCATTGTCCCGCCGGAGAACGCTGTCGCGGGTTACTACTACCAGGCGATCAGCAAGGAGGCACCGCATCCGGCCGCCGCGAGGCTGTGGCAGGAGTTCCTGTTCAGCGACGAAGGGCAGAACCTGTACGCCGCAGGCGGTGTGCGTCCGGTGCGTGCCGACAACATGATGGCCGACGGCACACTCGACAAGGCGGTCGCGGGGGCGATCCCGGTCATCGACGGTCCGGTCACGGTGCCGAGCCCGCAGCAGACCGACAAGGCCACCGCCTATCTCGCCGACCACTGGGCTGAAGCGATCGGCTGACGTGCCGGGCGGAACCCATCGACTGAAGAGACTCACAGAGGCCGTCACAGAAGCACTGCCGCTGGTGCCCTTCCTCGCCGTCGTCGCGGTGTTCCTGGTCATTCCGACGGTGACGGTGATCGTCAACGCGTTCTTCATCGACGGCGCTTTCTCGTTGCGTCGTATCGGCGGGCTGTTCTCGTCCACAGCGCTGGGAGCACTGGGATCTTCGGTAATGCTGTCGGCGAGCACGGCGATCATCGGCGCCGTACTCGGAGCGGTGCTGGCGTGGCTGATCGCGAGCAGCCCGGCCACGTCGATGGTGCGCAGGGCTGTCATCTCGTTGTGCAGCGTGCTGGCGCAGTTCGGCGGCGTTGCACTGGCTTTCGCATTCCTGGCGACCATCGGTATCAACGGTGTGCTGACGGTGTGGGCGCAGCAGGCGCTCGGTTGGAATCTGGCCGGCGCCGGATGGCTCTACAGCTTGACCGGGCTGATCCTGGTGTACACCTACTTTCAGATTCCGCTGATGGTGATCGTCTTCCTGCCCGCGCTCGAAGGGCTGCGCGTGCAATGGCGCGAAGCGGCCGTCAGTCTCGGTGCGTCCCGTTGGCAGTATTTCCGGGAGGTGGCCGTGCCGCTGCTGACCCCGGCATTCCTCGGGTCGACATTGTTGTTGTTCGCCAACGCTTTCGCGGCCTATGCAACGGCCGCGGCGCTGGTGAGCCAGGGCAGCCCGATCGTTCCGCTGCTGATCCGCTCCGCGTTGACCAGTGAGGTCATCCTCGGTCAGTCGGGGTTCGCCTACGCCCTGGCGCTCGAGATGATCGTCGTGGTGGCAATGGTGATGGCGGCGTACAACGTTCTGGTCCGGCGCACCGCGCGGTGGTTGCGATGAGACGCGCGATACGGGGCGCGCTTTGGGTGGCCTTCGGGCTGTTCTTCGTCTTTCCGCTGTACGCCATGGCCGACTTCTCGACTCGCAACCTGATCGCCGGCGGGCGGACCTGGCAGGCCTGGACCAACCTCGTCACCGACGACGCGCTGTATCGGGCGATCCTGATCTCGCTGCTGCTTGCGGTGTTCACCGTCGCCGCGATGCTCGTGATCCTCGTACCGACGATGATCTGGGTGCGACTGCGTGCACCGTGGGCCAAGGGCGCCATCGAGTTCCTGTGTCTGCTGCCGTTGACGATTCCCGCCCTCGTGATCGTCGTCGGTCTGCGCAATGTCTATCTATGGGTGACGTACTTCCTCGGTGAGTCCGCGCTGACGCTGACGTTCGTGTATGTGGTGCTGGTGCTGCCCTTCGCCTATCGGGCGCTCGATGCGGCGCTGTCGTCGATCGACCTGCAGACGCTCACCGAAGCGGCACGGTCGCTCGGCGCGGGATGGACGACCACGATCCTGCGGATCGTGGTGCCCAACATCTGGTCGGGAATCCTGTCTGCCGCATTCATCTCGATCGCGGTGGTGCTCGGCGAGTACACCATTGCCTCGCTGTCGGGATACGACACGCTGCAGGTGCAGATCGTGGCGATCGGTAAGACGGATGGCCCGACGTCGGTGGCCGCCTCGCTGGCGGTGTTGTTGTTCGGCTTCGTCCTGCTGCTGGTGCTGTCGCTGGTGACCCGAGGGCGCAGGCGTGTTCAAGGAGTGGCTGCATGATTGAGAACACGGCCGTCGACCTGACCGAGCTGACCCGGGTCTACGGCGACGTCAAGGCCCTCGACGGGCTCACACTGCACATCGAGGCGGGCGAACTCGTTGCGCTGCTTGGCCCCTCGGGTTGCGGCAAGACCACCGCGCTGCGCATTCTCGCGGGCCTCGACGAAGCCACGTCGGGCACCGTGTCCGTCGGTGGGTGTGACGTCAGCCGCGTCCCGGCCAACAAACGCGACATGGGCATGGTGTTCCAGGCGTACAGCCTCTTTCCGCATCTGACCGTGGTCGACAACGTCGCGTTCGGCCTGAAGATGCGAGGTAAGAACAAGCGCGAGAGGACCTCTCGAGCTGTCGACATGCTGGACCTGGTCGGGCTGTCGGCGCACAAGGGCAAGTACGCGAACGAGCTGTCGGGCGGACAGCAGCAGCGGGTCGCGCTGGCGCGCGCCCTGGCGATACAGCCGCGGGTGCTGTTGCTCGACGAGCCGCTGTCGGCGCTGGATGCGAAGGTCCGCGCGCAGTTGCGCGACGAGATCCGCCGCGTGCAACTGGAGGTCGGCATCACAACGTTGTTCGTCACGCACGATCAGGAGGAGGCGCTTGCCGTCGCCGACCGGGTCGGCGTGATGAGCCAGGGCAGGCTCGAACAACTCGCCGCTCCCGCGGACCTGTACGCAAATCCGGCGACGCCGTTCGTCGCGGAGTTCGTCGGGCTGAACAACAAGGTGCCCGTGCGGGTTTCAGACGGACACGTGCAGCTGCTCGGCACCGTGGTGTCGACGTTACCCGGTTCGATCGGCTCCGGTCAGGGGCTGGCGATGGTGCGCCCGGAGGCCGTCACCGTCACAGCGGAACCGACGGGCACTGCGAGGGTCAGCTCGGTGGCTTTCCTCGGCCCGATATCCCGGGTATACCTCGCGATGCCGGACGGGTCGGTGCTCAGTGCGCAGCTATCCGGTTCGGCCGCAAGGGCATTGGCGCCGGGCGATCCGGTCACCGTCGGAGTGGAGCAGGGCGGGGTGCTGGTCGTCGCCGCTTAGCGAATTCGGTGCGCGAACGGTCGCTGACCGAACGTCGGCGCACCGAAATCGCTATCGCGCGAGGTTCAGACGTCCTTGACGGGTTCGATGCCGAGGTCGCGGTAGGTGACCAGCGCGGCGAACGGAACGCCACGTTTCGCGAACCGCTTGGCTGCCACGTCGCCGCGGTCGACCATCGGGATCACGCCGGCGACGACGGCGCCGGCGGTGACGACGCGTTCCAACGCGATCTCGGTGGACCCGCCGGTGCTGATCACGTCGTCGACGAGTAGCACGCGCGTTCCAGGTTCCAGCCGGGTTCCCTCGATCCACTGCTCACGACCGCGTGACTTCTGTTCCTTGCGCACGGAGAACCACCTCTTGCCGGTGACCATGGCGACGCCGATGGAGATCGAGTCGGCGCCCATGGTGAGACCGCCGACCGCGTCGTAGTCGATCCCGTGCAGCGCCGCCAGATCGGCGATGGCACGGCTGACGATCGTCAAACGTTCACCGCTGTCGATGGCGTGCTTACCGTCGATGTAGTCGTGGCTGAGCTGGCCGCTGGCCAACTTGAACGGTTCGGCGCGATGTTCGTAGCCGCGGGTGCGGATCAGCTCGAACGCTGCTGGCCAGGTCTCGGGGCGGTCTGACATAGGGGGATCGTATTTCAGGCCGTCGGCGAGCCGACATTTAGCCTTTGCGCGCGCGACGCGCCAGCTCGACCGTCGCCGAACGCAATTGGTCGTAGGCGTCGATCGGCGAGGCGTAGCCGACGCGGGTGTAGGCGATGCCCCGTTCGGTGTCGACCCGCAGATCGAGGCCGTAGCGATCGGCGCCGGTGCAGGTCGCCGATCTGGTGTCCGGATAACCACCGAGCGTCTTGGCCATCGCCGCGAGCGAGTCGGCGTGATCGGCGTTCAGATGGGCAATCGCTCCCGCCGCCTGCGGCTGGACCGGATCCGGCGTGGCCGCGGCGTACTCGTCACCGGAGGTGGACTCCATGCGGCCGTACCCGCCGACCCAGCGCACCCGGTGTACGCGCAGCACCCACAGCGTGAAGTCGCTGTAGTCGATGTAGTACTTGGCCGCCGCGACGGCACCCAGATGCGCATCGCGGGCCGCGGCCAACTCGTCGCCCGTCGGCGCCTGGACCTCGCCGGCGAGGGTCACCCGGCCACTGGCCAGAGGATCCGATTCCGAACTCGGCGCGACGATCGCGATGCTGGCCCGCGGATCGCCCGCCAGATTGCGGCCGTGCTCGGCGAGGTTGGACACGCACAGAACCGGTGCGCCGCCGAGTAATCCGTACGTCACGAACGACGCCCACGGATCTCCGCTGTCGGTCAGCGTCGCCAGGGTGCCGGTGTTGGTCGACGCCGCGATCGTGCGGGCCTCTTCTGCGGCCGAGGGACGGGTGGAGTTGGCCAGCGGGGTGAGCGGGGGAGGGACCGAGGGAGCATCACCCGGGTCGCCGTGATCGCGGTTGGGCACGGTCGAACGATACTAGGACTCAATCCTTCCGCAGGTCGGCGGTGATGTCCGCGACCGCAGCGTCGATGCGGTCCCTGTCCAGTTCGATCGACTTGGTGGCGGCGTCGGTGGCCTTCTGCAGAGCCTGTTTCAGCCGCGTCTCGACGGCCTCGGCGCCCAGCCGGAGCAGCCCGTCGGCGATGAAGGTCCCCGTGAGGTGGTGGTGACCGTTCAGGGTGACCTCGACGGTCTCGGCGTCGTCGGTGGCGGTGAACGTCTGATTGTTCATCTTGTGCAACTGCTCATCCATCAGCGACTGCAGCCGTTCCGCCTGTTGCAGGACAGCGGCAACGTCGGGATGCATGTCGTCGCTCACTTGTCGTCCTGTCCGCCTTGCCTACCGTCCTGGACATCCTTGCGCCTGCGATTACCGACGACGCTCTCGGTCCACGGACGGTCTTCGACGTACAGATCCTCATCGGGTGCCAGGCGAGGATCGCGGCGCTTCTCCTTGCCCTGCTGCCCGCCCTGCGCACCGTGCATGGGCGCCATCCCACCCATCCCGCCTGCCATGCCTGCAGGTGCGGCTGCTGCCGCTGCCGGCCCGGCCGCCACCGGCATCGGTGGCCCGGGTGCGACCGTTTCGGGCGTCACCGCGGGCGACAGCGGCGCCGCGCCCGCGCCCCCGGCGCCACCACCCGATCCACCACCCGATCCGCCGCCACCGGACCCCGCCGCCGGCCGCAGGCTCGGATCGGTGGGTAATTTGGGCGCCGACGGGGCCGGACCACCGCCGGGCGCTCCGCCGGGGCTGCCGCCAGCCGAGGGTGATGCGCCACCCGAGGATGATCCGCCACCCGAGGGTGATCCACCACCGCCCTGCTGGGAGCCGACCTGCGACTGTGCGCCGCCAAGAGACTCGGCCATCTTCTGCGCCAACGCTTCCGGATCGCCGGTGGGCTGGTCGTCGGCGCCACCCGGGCCGCCACCGCCGCCCGTGGACGTCAACCCGTCGGCCGGTTTGAACGGTGGATCCGCGGGGCGGACCGGTGCGAACGTCGCATCGCCTGCGTACTCCTGGCGCACCTGGTCAGACTGTGCCTGCAGTTCCTCCATCCGCCGGCGGATCTTCTCGATCTCCTGCTGCGCCCGGACGCCGCCGTGTGGTCCGGTCAGGCTGGCGAGCTGCATCATCCGCGCTTCCAGCTCGGTGTACTCCTGATGGATGGGCTCGTGTGCGCTCTTCGCCTTATCGTGTGCGGCAACAATTTTCGATGCCGCTTCGGCCAGTTTGTCCCACGCTTCGGACAGCTGGGTCAGCCAGCTGCCGAACGTGGTCATCCGCGCGTAGGCCGCGTCGGCGGCGTCGCCTTCCCAATCACCAGGCGGTGGCTTGGGCCTGTTGTTCTCCACGCGCTTGGACGCAATCCCCCAGTGCAACATCGCGGTTTTCAGTGATGTACCGGTGTCCGGTGCGGTCAACTCGGCCTGGGTCTGCTTGACGTTGCTGTATCCACTGGCGTCGAGCAGCCGCGGCGTGCTTGCGGGACCAGGGATCTCGGGTGTCTGGGTCTGCGGGGCGGGGACGGCGATGGCGTCGACCGCGGTGATGCGTTCGGGATTGTCGATCGCCGTGCCGTAGTCGTCGTCGACCTTCTGGTAGGCCTGTGCCGCGATCTCGAGCATCTCGGCGATACGCAGGTTCTCGACTTCGGCCCACCGCTCGAACTCCTTGAGCGACTGAGCATTCTCGTTGAGGTTGGCGATCGCATCCGTCGTGGATGGCACCGCGTCCGGAGGCGCCACCGCGTCCTCGGCGGGGCTGTGCCAGTTCTGCCCCTTCATCTCGGCGGCTTGGCTTGTCAGCGCGCCGGGCTCCACCCGCTGAACCGTCACGGCTCAGCCCTCCAGCGCCATCTGGAAGCGGCTTTCCTCGCGCGGGTTGATCAACCGAATCGGCAGCTGCCGGTGGCGAGGGGTCTGGATGAAGTTGTCACGCAACACAACTCGGCCGACCCCTGGGTGCGGACCGAGATACGTCGTGGCGTTCGGCCACGCCACCTTGGCCTCCTGGCCGATGTGGCCGTTGACAGCGCCGGCGAACTCGGCGAACTGTGGCAGCAGCGTCACCACCGCCCCTGCGGCGGCAGAGCGCACAACAAACTGGGTGAACAACCGCGCATCGCCCAGGTTGATGCTCACGTCAACGTCGTCGAACGGCATGTACACCGGATAGCGGTCCGCGGTCTCGCCGACGAGCACCCCGGCGGATCCGACGGGCAGTTCGTAGTGCCGGTCGTTGACGGGGCTGACGCCGTGCAGGGCAGCGCGCTGGCCGCCGAACAGGCATGAGAACCCGCGCGGCGTGGACGGATTCGCCAGCGTCGTCAACAGCACCGTCGCCGTCGGCGCCGCGCCCGGTCGGATTCGGACCCTCGTGATCGTGTGATCGGCGCGCGCCGACCACCACACGTCGGGCCCGCCGGGTGCGGTGTACGCAGCCGTGAATGTACTACGGCCCTTGATCGCCGACCATGTCTCACGCTCGAAGCTGATTTCGGTAGCCCGATCCACGTCGTCGAAGCTGCGTGTCGGCTTGGCGTCTATCCCGTTGCTGGCCAACTGATCCGCGATACGCGTCACTGACGCCACCAGGTACCGCGCCAGCCCCGCGACGCCGGCGTCACGCCGCTGCGAGGACTTGCGGGTGTGTTCCGGATCGGCTCTCAACACGATCCAGGTGCGCCGATTCGCCGGCGCCGGATACGGACCGACCACCTGCTCGTACAGTGCCACCAGGCTTGCGGGTGCGGTCTTGCCCGTGCGGTAACCCGCCGACACCACATCGGCCTCCAGGTCAGGGCAGTGTGCGGCGACCAGGCGCTCGACCAGTTGGGTGTTCACCACATCGTCGGTGTAGGCCTCGCCGTTGACGATGACGGTCGGCGTGAAGGGTCGAGGGATGAGTTCGATCGCCGCGACCAGGAAACCGTCCTGCCACCGGACGGCCACGTGATCGCCGGGCATGACGGTCGCGCCGACGGCCGGCTCGGACGGCCGGTCGGGGACATTGCGATGGCGCCGCCGCCAGGCGAACACGGCCGCGACCCAACCGGTGATTCGCCTGCCGCGGATCGTCAACACCGCTGCGAGAGCGACGATCACCGCGACGGTGACGCCCAGCCACAGCAGATCGAGCTGGATGAACAGCAGGATGCTCGCGGGGATCAGGGCGGCCGCCCAGATGGCGTGGCCGGTCGTGAACCGCAGCCCGAACCAGGATGTGAGGCTCTTCATCGGCGCCTCAGCGCGCGCCGGGTCAGGGCACCGAGTCCGAGAACCACCGCGAGGGTGGCCCCGACCACGACGACGGCGGTGATCGGTCCCCGGTCCGGCGGCGGGATGTACACCGGCGGCGGAACTTCTTTCACCTGGTAGGGAACTCGCTCCGGCCCTGCGGGCACGTCCCACGTCAGCGCGGCCACCGGATCGACGACACCCGCGCCGACGAAGTTGTCCACGCCGCCGCCGGGGTGCCGTGCGGTGGCGGTGATCCTGTTCATGATCTGAGCGGGTGTCAGCACGGGGAAGCGTTGTTTGAGCAGCGCGGCCAGGCCCGAGACGTAGGCGGCCGCGAATGAGGTGCCGCTGATCGGGATCGGGCCGTCCTGACCCTGCAGCGCATTGACCGGCTTTCCGTCGTAGCCGAGTGCGACCATGTTCTCCGCGGGCGCCGCGACACCCACCCATGGTCCGGACATCGAGAAGTTACTCGGCTGGCCGTTCTGCGCGATACCGCCGACGGTCAACACCAGCGGCGAGTACCACGCCGGACTGACGATCGTCTGGACTTCGTTCCATCCCCGCGGGTCCGCGGGCACGGAAGGATCGGGTGGCGGATTCTGGCTGCAGTCCTGGCCGGTGTTGCCCGCCGCGACGATGACGACCGCGCCCTTGACATTGACCGCATAGTTGATCGCCGCGCCGAGGCCGGATTCGTTGATCGGCCGGGTCACCTTGTAGCAGGCGGCCTCGCTGATGTTGATGACCTGAGCGCCGAGGTTGGCCGCGTGCACCACCGCGCGCGCCAGGCTGCGCAACGAGCCCGCGGTCTGCGTCGAGTTCGGATCGTTCGGATCGGTGCGCGCACCGACCGGCTGGAAGGCTTCCGACGTCTGCCGCAGCGACAGGATGCGGGCGTCGGGTGCGACCCCGATGAACCCGTCTGTCGGTGCGGGCCGGCCGGCGATGATGGATGCGGTCAGCGTTCCGTGCGAATCACAGTCCGACATGCCGTTGCCGGTTTGATCGACGAAGTCGCCGCCGGGTTCGGCGGGCACTCTCGGTGATCCGTTGACCCCGGTGTCGATGACGGCGACAGTGATGCCTGCGCCCGTTGCGAACTTCTGCGCTTCGGCCAGCCGCAGGTAGTCGTTGGCCCACGGTTTGTCGGCGAAATTCGAGTTCGGAAACGCCGTCGGCGCCGAGCAGACCCGGCGCTGTTCGGTCGGTTGGTCGGGCCCGGTTTCGTCCGGCGGCGTCGCCGCCGGGTCGATCGCGGGCGGTTCGATAGCCGCTGCGGGAGGGGCGCTGACAAACGCCAGCAACAGCACTGCCAGCAGCACCAGCGTTTTCAGCAAACTGTGGATCGTCCCCCGCACGTTGCCAATCTTAAATGGCGGCTGCAGGGGTCAAGTCCGCAATTTTTTCCTAGGCGTCGAGGTCCTGCTCGACCAGTCCGGCGACGGCGGCCAGGACGTCGGTGTCGTCGCAGGCGACGGTCACCTGCGCGCCGTTGCCCGCACCGAGCGTCATGATCATCAACGCCGAACCGGCGTCGACAGGCTCGCCGCCGTCCACGGCCAGGGTGACGGGCACTCCGGCCTTCACCACCTCTTCGGCGATGATGGCTGCGGGGCGGGCGTGCAGGCCGATGGCGGAGCCGACGGTGACGGTTTTGGTGGCCATGAATGCTCTCCTTGTGATTGGTGTTTTCGGATCAGGCGGTCGCGAGGGCAGGCTGTTCTTCGGCCTCCGCGACGGGTTTGGCGAATTGCTTGGCGGCGATGACGGCGACCGCTGCCGCCACCGTGCCCGCCGCGAGGGCGACGAGGAACCAGACGAGGTTCCCGATGGCGAAGAAAACGAAGATCCCGCCGTGCGGAGCCTTGAGTGTGACGTCGAAGGCCATGATCAGTGCTCCGGTCACCGCGCCGCCGAACATCATCGACGGGATGACCCGTACCGGGTCGGCGGCGGCGAAGGGAATGGCCCCCTCGGAGATGAACGATGCACCGAGAAGCCAAGCGGCCCTGCCATTCTCCCGCTCCGGCTCGGTGAATAGCCCCGGCCGGACCGTCGATGCCAGCGCCATCGCCAGCGGCGGGACCATGCCCGCGGCCATCACCGCGGCCATGATGCGCAGCGACGCGGGGTCGGCGACGTTGAGCCCTGCGGTCGCGAACGCGTACGCCGCCTTGTTGACCGGCCCGCCGAGGTCGAAGCACATCATCAGGCCGAGAATCACGCCGAGGATGATGACCGAGCTTCCCGACATGCCGCCGAGCCAGTTGGTCAGTCCCGATGTGATCGCCGCCAGCGGACGGCCGAGCAGCATGAACATCAGCAGGCCGACCACCAGCGATGCGAACAGCGGGATGATCACCACGGGCATCAGGCCGCGCAGCCAGCGCGGTGCGGCGATGCGGCTGATCCACAGGGCGGTGAAGCCGGCGATCAGGCCGCCGACGATGCCGCCGATGAACCCACCGCCGACGAATACGGCAACTGCGCCCGCAGTGAATCCGGGTGCGATGCCCGGCCGGTCGGCGATGGCGAACGAGATGTAGCCGGCCAGTGCCGGCACCAGGAACGAGAAGGCCAGGCTGCCGAGGGTGAACAGCACCGCGCCGAGGTATTTCGCGAAGCTGCCGTCCGGCAGGTTCGTCAGGGAGTTGGTGATCGCGATGTCTTTGCCCGTATCAGCGATCTCGTATCCGCCGAACAGGAATCCGAGCGCGATCAACAGGCCGCCGGCCGCGACGAACGGGATCATGTAGCTCACGCCGGTCAGCAGAATCTGACGTGTGCGGGTGCCCCAGCCGACACCGCCGGCGGGTGCTGCGCTCGGTGTGGCAGCCCCGGCTGAGCCGTCGACACGGGCCGCGTTCGGATTGCCGGCTGCGGCAACGGCTTCGGCGATCATCGCGTCGGGCTCGTTGATCGCCCGCTTGACACCGGAGGCGATGACGGGCTTACCCGCGAACCGATGCTTGTCCTTCACACCGACATCGGTGGCGAAGATGACGGCGTCGGCGGTGTCGATCGTCGACGCGTCGAGCGGCGTGCTGCCCGATGACCCCTGTGTCTCGACATGCAACGTGACGCCGGCCTTCTTGGCGGCGGCCGCCAGCGAGTCGGCAGCCATGTAGGTGTGCGCGATGCCGGTCGGACACGCGGTCACCGCGACCAGCGTCCTGGACCGTTCCTGGACGGGTTCCTGCGCGGGTTCCTTGATCGGGGCGGGCTTGTCCAGGTTAAGCACGCCGTCGACGAGCGCGACGACGTCACCGGGCGTGGCCGCCTGCCGCAGCGACTCGACGAACTCCTTGCGCACCAGGGCACGCGCCAGGCTGGACAGCAGCTTCATGTGTTCGACGCCGCCGGACTCCGGGGCGGCGATCAGGAACGCGAGGTCCGCCGGACCGTCGGGCGCACCGAAATCGACGGGCGGGTTCAGCCGCGCAAAGCCGATGGATGCGGTGTCGACGTGGGGCGAGCGGCAGTGCGGGATCGCGATGCCGCCCGGCAACCCGGTCGCCGACTGCTCCTCGCGCGCCATCGCGGCGGCCAGCAGGCCGTCGGCGTCGGCGCTGCGTCCGGCGTCGGCGAGACGCTGCACGAGCCTGCCGATCACCGCCTGCTTGTCCCCGCCCGCGTCGACGTCGAGCAGGACCAGATCGGGGTTGATGATCGAGACGGAGCTGGTCATGGCATTACCTTCGGGTTGGTGGCCGGGGCCATCGGGGTGAGCGGCAGGACATGGACGGCGTCGAGGTCGAGGTCTGCGGGGCCGGGGAGGGCTGATCCGGGCAACGCGGCGGCGGCGCTGCCGTACGCGACCGCCATCCGCAGTCGCTGCGGTGCAACTGCGCCGGAAACCTCGGCGCAGACGTATCCGGCGAGTGAGGCATCGCCCGCGCCGACGGTGCTGCGCGGCGCGATGGGTGGCGGGGTGGCCAGCCAACTGCCGTCGTGATCGACCAGGACGGCGCCCGCCGCTCCGAGGGTCGCCAGGACAGCGCCGACGCCCCGATCCAGCAGTGTGCGCGCCGCAGCCACCACTGGTTCCGGATCACCCTGCGCGACAGCGATTTCCAACGTCTCCGAGGACAAACCCAGCACGTCGGCCAGTTCCTCGGCGTTCGGCTTGACGAGGTCGGGGGCGGCGCGATCAAGACCCTCGACGAGCGCCTTCAACGGGGCGCCGGACGTGTCGACCGCCACCCGGCACGGCAACGCTGCCAGTGTCGCGACGATGTCGGCGTACCAGCTCTGCGGCATCCCCGGCGGCAGCGATCCCGACAGCACGACCCACGAGGCGGACTCCGCGGCTGCGACGACGGACTGGGTGAGCGCAGCCACCCCGGTGGCGTTCAGTGCGGCACCAGGTTCGTTGAGTTTCGTTGTGGTGCCGTCATGTTCGGTGATCGCGAGGTTGGTCCGCACGGCGTCGTCGGTGGGCACGCAGCGAAACGGCACCGCGGCGGCGTGCAGGGCGGCGATCAACGGATCGGTGACGGGGGCAGGCAGCAGCGCGACGGCGTCGACACCGGCCACCGTCAGCGCCCGCGCGACGTTGACTCCCTTTCCGCCCGCTTCGGTCGTGACCGAGGTGACTCGGTGTACGGCGCCCCGTGTCAAGGGGGTGGTCAGCGTGACGGTTCGGTCGATGCTCGGGTTGGGCGTGACTGTGACGATCATGCGATGACCACTTCCACGCCGTGTTCGGTGAGCTGCGAGCGATCGGTCTCGGCGATCTCGGCGTCGGTGATCAGGGTGTCGACACTGGCCAACGGAGCGAAGCTGACGAAGTCTTCACGTCCGACCTTGGAGGAATCCGCAACCGCCACTACGTAATTGGCGCAGCTGACCATCGCGCGCTTCACCGCTGCTTCCTCGTTGTCCGGTGTGGAGAGCCCGTGGCGGACACTGATTCCGTTGGTTCCGACGAACGCCATGTCCACGCGCAGCGTGTCCAGCACACGTACTGCCTGTTCACCCACCACCGCCTGGGTGATTCCGCGGACCCGGCCGCCGAGCAGCTGGAGTGAGACCGACGGCAGTGCGGCGACGCGGGCGGCGACCGGTACCGAGTTGGTGACCACAACCAGTTCGCGATCGGTGGGGAGATGGGCGGCGATGCGTGCCGTCGTGGTGCCTGCATCGAGGAGGATCGTGGCGCCGCCGGGAGGAAGAAGCTCGGCGGCCGCCCGTGCGATCGCGTCCTTGTATTCGGCGCGTGTGCTCTCCCGTTCGCCGACACCGGCCTCGACCAGATGCAGCGCCCGCACCGGGACCGCACCACCGTGTACCCGGCGTAGGACGCCGGCCTTGTCCAGAACGGCGAGGTCCCGCCGGACCGTCTCAGTCGTGACGTCGTAGGCCTGCGCCAATTCGGTCACCGAGGCGCGGCCGTTGGCGATCACCAGTGAGGCGATCGCTTGTTGGCGCTCTTCGGCGTACATGTGGCTCCGTATGTGTGGGCTTTGCGCTGTCTCAATGTTGATTTAATTGGTTTTACTCCCGAACGTGTTGACTTGTCAACCGTTTCTTGTAATCTGGTTCACATGACCGCTTCCTCCCCGACCACCTCACAACCCTCGCGCAGCGCTTTGTCGGGCCTGGGACCAGGCACTGTGCTGCGCGGTGTGCCGGTGGTGCCCGGCGTGGCCTACGCCCCGGTCATCCGGCCGGGTCGGCTGCCGTCTCTGGACGACGAGGGCGCCGTCGACGTGGCCGAAGCCGACCGGCCCGCGGAAACGACCCGGTTCACCGCCGCCACGTCCGCGGTCGCGACGCGACTTCGGGACCGCGCGGCGTTGGCCACCGGCGCGGCATCGGAGGTGCTGGCCGCGACGGCGACCCTGGCGCAGGACCGGGCGTGGCTCGGCGCCGCCGAGAAGCGGATCACGGCGGGGGAGCCCGCCGTCCGGGCGGTGATCGGCGCGGTCGAGCAGTTCGTCGACATGTTCACTCAGCTCGGCGGCCTCATGGCCGAACGGGTGACCGACCTGCAAGACATCCGTGACCGCGTGATCGCCGAACTCAAAGGCCTACCCGAACCGGGTGTCCCGACGCCGGCGGTGCCGTCGATCCTGTGTGCCGAGGACCTTGCGCCCGCCGATACCGCCGGTCTGGATCCGGCGCTCGTCGTCGCGTTGGCCACGACGCTCGGCGGGCCCACCAGCCACACCGCGATCATCGCGCGTCAACTCGGTATTCCCTGCGTCGTCGCCATCGAGGGTTTGGACGCCGTCGCCGCCGCGACGATGGTGCTTGTCGACGGCACCGCGGGCACCCTCACGGTCGCACCGGATGCCGCGGCCGCGGCCGACGCTGTGACACAAGCGCAGCGCGCCGCAGAGCGGGCCGCCGCGTGGACGGGTCCCGGCGCCACATCCGACGGGCACCGGGTCGCTGTCCTCGCCAATGTCCAGGACGGTGCCGCGGCGCGTGCCGCCACTGCCACGGCGGCCGAGGGCATCGGCCTGTTCCGCACAGAACTGTGCTTCCTCGACCGCGAGACCGAACCTGGTGTCGGCGAGCAGGCCGAGGTGTACGCGGAGGTTCTCGAGGCCTTCACGGGCCACAAGGTGGTCATCAGGACGCTCGACGCGGGGTCCGACAAACCGCTGAAGTTCGCGGGACATCCCGAGGAGGCCAACCCCGCGCTCGGGGTGCGGGGCATTCGCATCGCCGGCCCCAACCCGGGTCTGCTGGACCGGCAGTTGGAGGCCATCGCCGCCGCAGGTGACCGCACCGGGAACCCGCCGTGGGTGATGGCGCCGATGATCGCCACTGTCGACGAAGCCGAACATTTTGCCGCGCAGGTCCGTTCGTACGGCCTGACACCCGGCGTGATGATCGAGGTTCCGGCGGCCGCACTGCTGGCCGACCGAATTCTCGAACATGTGGACTTCCTGTCGATCGGCACCAACGATCTGGCGCAGTACACGATGGCTGCTGACCGCATGTCGGCCGAACTCGCCGCGCTCACCGACCCCTGGCAACCCGCGGTGCTGGCATTGGTTGCCATGGCGGCCCGCGCCGGCGCCGCGGCGGGTAAGCCCGTCGGCGTGTGTGGGGAGGCCGCAGCGGACCCGCTGTTGGCATGCGTACTCGCCGGGCTCGGCGTGACTTCGCTGTCCGCGGCGGCCGCGGCCGTCCAGGGGGTCGGCGCGAAGCTCGCGCAGGTGTCGCTGCAGCAGTGCCGCGACGCGGCCGACGGTGCGCTGGCAGCAGGTACCGCGGCGGACGCGCGGGTGGCAGCCTCTGCCGTCCTCGGCTAGTTCTCTTGCGCGAAAAGACGCAACAGGACGGGGCACGCCGCAAGACACGCACTTTTACGTCTGCTCACCTCAAAAGAAATAATTCGGACCGTAGTCCGGTTACCCATGGCATGCCTGCTATCACCGCTGACACCCTGACTCTGCCGCGGATCGCGGCGGCAACCGCGTCAGACACCGAACGACCCGTCCGCTCCATCACCACCGGCCCACGCGGATACGAAGGCGAGGGCTTCCCCGTCGTACGCGCGTTCGCCGGCGTCAGCTCCGCTGACCTCGATCCGTTCGTACACCTGGACCAGATGGGTGAGGTCGAATACGAACCCGGCGAGCCAAAGGGCACCGACTGGCATCCGCACCGCGGCTTCGAGACCGTCACCTACATGCTCGACGGTCGGTTCGCGCATCAGGACAGCCACGGGGGCGGCGGGCTCATCACCGACGGCGCCACACAGTGGATGACCGCCGGGTCGGGGATTCTGCACATCGAGACGCCGCCCGCCGAACTGGTGGAAAGCGGTGGCACGTTCCACGGCGTCCAGTTGTGGGTCAACCTGCCGCGCAAGGACAAGTTCGCGACGCCGCGCTACCAAGCCATCGAGGGCAACCAGGTCAAGCTGCTGTCCTCCGAGGACGGGGGCGCGCTGCTGCGGATCATCGCCGGCGATGTCGCCGGTGCGCAGGGCCCAGGCGCCACCCATACGCCGATCACGTTGGCGCACGCCACAATCGAGCCCGGCGCCCGGCTGAACCTGCCGTGGAACCGCGAGTTCAACGCACTCGTCTACGTGCTTTCCGGCCGCGGCGCGGTCGGACCCGTCGCCCATCCGATCCGGCAGGGACAGCTGGCGGTGCTCGGGCCGGGCGATCGGATCAGCGTCAGCGCCGAACCGAACCAAGACTCGCACCGGGATGCGCTCGAAGTGCTGCTGCTCGGCGGCAAGCCGATCCGCGAACCGGTGTTCCAGTACGGCCCCTTCGTGATGAACAACAAGTCCGAAATCGTTGCGGCGCTGGAGGATTACAACAACGGCAAGTTCGGCGCCATCCCGCCGAATGCGCTCATGCCGCACCGCGTTTGACGGCGTGCTCGTCCGCATGGACGGAGTCGCCGGTGGGGTAGAGCAGTTCCAGCTCGCCGATGTGCGCGGCGGCGGTGACCAGCGGCAGCGCCGCCGCGACGGCGAGTTCGTCGTCGGCGGCCTCCGCGCGCAGCGCGACCACGAAGTCGTCGCTGATCGGTTGCAGCACCTGGCCAGGTGAACCACCGGTCACGTGTCGACACACGGCGGCCGTATGGGTCTCCAGCACCTTGCGGGTGCGCGCATACACGCCGTGCGGCGGTGGGACGACGTCGGCGATCAACTCGGCGGCCGCGCGCAACCGGACCGCTCGGTTGGCCCGCCGCACCACCGGGCCCCTGACGTCGGCCGAACCGCTGCTCTCCGAAAGATACTGTCGTACACCGTCATCAACGGTCCGCGACGCTTCGAGGGCGTCCTGACTGAGTGCGATTACCTTGTTGGTGGCCTCCTCGGACGCGCCGCGGGTGACGCGAAGGACGGCGGCGGTGAGAAACGCGGCGCCGACGGCGAAGGACTCGTCGATGACCTTTGAGACCCGTTTGCGAACGCCGAGCGGCCACAACAGGACCGAGACGACGATTCCGACCATCGCGCCGACGATGACGTCCTCGATGCGGATCAGCCCGACGCTCCACCCGGTCGGCGCGATCAGGTTGAAGATGATCAGCACCATCATCGTGAACGCCGCCTGGCCGGCGATGAACGACGCGACCTCCGGCACGAACGCCGAACCGAATGCGACCAGCGGCAGTAAGGACCACATGACGATCGGGTCGACGCCGACAAGCTCGATGACGACGACACCCAGGAAGAAGCCGATGGCCGTGCCTGCCACCGCACGCACCACGCGGGTGCCGGTGGACAGCGCGCTGCTGCGCAGCACCGACATCGCACCCAGCACGACCCAGAAGTCGTTCTCCAGCGGGAACACGTGCGTGACAGCCACGGCCAGCGCCAGGCCCAACCCGGTGCGCAGGCTGTTGCGCAGCACCACCGCCCGCGTGGCGAGCAGTCCCTTGGTGATCGCCGCGACTGCGGTCGTCTCCGGCATGACCCAGTCGGCGACTCCGGTGGGCGGCAGGCGGCGGCCGAGCACCCGCGCCCATACGGGACGGGCGTCGGCTGCCGCGGCATTGCGGATGATGCGACCTGTCACGCCGACGGTGGCTGAGAACGTGCGGCGCGCCAACAACTTCCGGCCGACGGCCACGGCCGCCGCGTCATCGGGCTCACCGAGAATCTCGATGATGTCCTCGCGGTAGCGGCCCTGCGCGATGGATCGCAGCTCGGCGAGTGCGGAGTTGAGATCAGCTCCGCGGGCCGCGCGCGCGGCGGGTGCTGCAACGCTGAGCACCCCGGCGCAGTCGCGCAGCACGCGAACCAACGGCGGCCGAAGATCGCCGAGCAGCCGCCCGGTGTCGTCGGTGACCCGGTCCGACAGGAATCCGAGGTCGTCGACCACCCGAACGAGCGCCCGGCTGCCCGCGGTGAGGCCGACGGGGCGGAAGTCCGCGCCGAGGAAGCTCTCCCACAGTTGGTTCATGGCGCGGGTCGCGTCCCTGGCGGTCCCGGTGCCCTCCAGTGCGTCGGCCAGCCCTGTGCACACCTGCGTCGCGCGCAGGCGTAGCTCGTCGTGATGGCGCGGCGGAAAGAGGAACAATGCCGCGGGCATGCACACCGCCAGCGCGATCAGCCATCCGAGGAGACGGTCGGGGATGGGCCCGACCGGCGTGCACGCCGGCAGTACGAACGTGAGTAGAGTCGCGCGCTGGCCGGCGGCGATGATCTCGCTGAGCACGCCGGAGAACGTCACCACCACTCCGAGCACAAACATCACCGCGACGCTCACCCACGGATGGGGCGCGACCAACGTCCCGAGGGTGATCAGCGCCAGTCCGTTTATGCCGAGACCGCAGTAGGCCAGTGCGCGCGCCGGGCGGTTACCGGGAAAGTCGACGAGGATCAGCAGTGCCACCGAGCCGAAGATGCTGAACAACGGTGTCTGCGAACCGCTTCCGACGATGAAGCCGACGGCTGCGGAAATCGGGACCACGAGCGCGGCCCGCGCGGCGCGTCGCAGCGCGTCGAACTCGGGGTCGCGCTGCCGAAGCAGGTCGACCACCCGCTGCCAGGGGTTCGCCATGTCAGTGCGCAATGATCTTGATGCCGACGACGAGTAGCCCGATGCCGACAAGGGCCGCGACCGAGAGCGCCTGCTGCCACCAGGGCAACCGCGTCCGTCGCATCGCCAGCACCGCGATGAGGCCGAGCTCACCTACCAGCGTCCACATCGCGATCCACATCGCGGTGTCGGTGTCGAGAACGTCGAACACCGCCAGCAGCAGGACGATCGCCGGCGGGACGGCGGCCTGGACGATCTGACCCGACGCCTGCAGGAGCTGGATCCAGTGCTTGCCCCGCGGGGGCTTTCCGAACACGGCCATCTGCGCGACGTAGTGCGAGAGCAGGCTGGCGGCCCACAGACCGCCGGTGGCGACCGCGATGTCGAGGATTCGCGCCAGGGCGCTGGTCTCGGCGTCGCTGTATCTAGTCAGTACGGCCAGCGTCGCCAGGCAGGAGATCGCGCCGTAGACGCGCTCACGCAGCAGCGCGACGACATGTTCGACCTCGACCGGCGAATCGTCGGTTTCGCGCGCCGCGTCAGTCACCGTCTGGCACCGAGGCGAACCCGTCCGAGTCGAGCTTATGGCTTATCTGCGCTGCGATCCACTTCAACGCGCCCGCGTCGGGGGGCAGAGCGGACTGCTCGTAACCGACGAGTACGTACACCGACCATGCCGCGAAGACCTGCGCCTGACGCTTGTTTTGCAGGATCTCGTATGCCGAGGAGTACATGATGTCGAACCGTTGCCGATCGACGGTGGCCTGCACGGAGTGCACATGCGGATCTAGCGAGCTCCACACCCGGATGGCCGCCTCCGCGCCGTGGGGCAGCTCGAGAGCGACCTGGATCAGGGTGTCGATGCGACGGCGCGGGTCAGTCTCGCCGCGCACCGACTCGATCACCATGACCGTGCGCTGCTGCACCCAGTACGCGACCAGCTCCTTGGTGTAGGAGGGCCAATTGGTGAAGTAGTGGTAGAAGGAACCGGTCGTGACTCCGAGCCGGTTGCAGACTTCGGCGAGTTTGAGCCCGCCATAGCCCAGGTCGGACAGCACATCGAGGCCGGTTTCGAAGTACGCCTCCCGGGAGGCGACGCTGGCCATGCGACGGAACCCTAGTGCTCACCTCGGCGATTCTCTACAACAAAGGCTCGTGTCCGGCGCGCAGATCATTTGCTGAAATGGCGCATTCAGGTAATTGACACTGAATAGTGTTCAGGGCACGGAGTGGGCTGTGGCACAATTTGACTGTGCCGCAACATACCGCAAGTAGGGGGCCCGGTCGCCCACCGGCAGCGAAGGCCGCCGAAACGCGTGAGCGCATCATACGAGCCGCCCGCGAGGTCTTCAGCGAACTCGGATACGACGCTGCCACATTTCAGGCGATCGCGATCCGCGCGGGTTTGACGCGGCCCGCGATCAACCACTATTTCGCGAGCAAGCGCGTGTTGTGGAGTCAGGTCGTCGAGCAAACCGATGCGCTGGTAGTTAGCGCGGGCCGGAAGCGAGCACAGGGCGAGACGAATCTACTGAGCCGGTTGTCCGCATTCTTCACCGCAGCAATCCAGACCGAATCCGAAGACCGTTCGGCGGCAGCATTTCTCGTCACGTCGGTGCTGGAGTCTCAGCGCCACCCCGAGCTGGCCGGTGACGAGCACGATTCGCTTCGCACCTCGCGTGAGTTCATCGCCTGGGCGGTCAACGATGCGATCGAGAACGGCGAGCTGACCACAGAGACCAACGTCGGCGAGCTCGTAGAGATGCTCGTGGCGATGATGTGGGGGATGGGTTTCTACGCCGGCTTCGTCGGCAACCACGAAGAATTGGCCGCGGTGGTGGACAAGTTCGAACTGCTGATGGCCAACAAGCTGTGGAAACTGCGCGATTAGCTGTTGCATCCACCACAGTTCATATAGCTTGGCTAAGTTTTCACGGTAGAATGGCGCGATGAGTTCGTTGCGCACGCACAATGACACCTGGGACATCGCGACCAGCGTCGGTTCCACCGCGGTCATGGTGGCTGCGGCCCGTGCCGGAGAAACCGCCAAACCCGACCCGTTGATCCGTGACCCGTATGCCGAGGCGCTGGTCGCCGGTGTCGGCCCGGGCATATGGGACTTCGTTCGCAGCGAGGAGTTCGCCGCCAAGGTCGTCGAGGCCGATGCCGAGGTGGCCGCGATCTTCGAGCACATGGGCAACTACCAGGCCGTGCGGACCCACTTCTTCGATGCGTTCTTCGCCGATGCCGTTGCGGCCGGCATCCGTCAGGTCGTGATCCTCGCGTCGGGCCTCGACTCACGCGCTTACCGCCTGGACTGGCCGGCCGGGACGGGGGTGTACGAGATCGACCAGCCCAAAGTGCTCGACTACAAGGCCGCGCGGATGGCTGAGCACGGGACGCTGCCGTCGGCGATGCGTCACGCAGTGGCCATCGACCTCCGCCTGGACTGGCCGGCCGCCCTGCGCGAGGCCGGTTTCGATGCCGACGCGCCGACGGCCTGGCTGGCCGAAGGTCTGTTGATGTATCTGCCCGCCGAAGCCCAGGACCGGCTGTTCGAACAGATCACCGCACTGAGCGCACCGAGCAGCCGGGTCGCGGCCGAGACGGTGGGCGTGCGGTCCGACGAGCGGCGTGCGGAAACCCGGGCGAAGTTCGAGCGCATCCGCGAACAGTTCGGGATCGCGGAGAGCCCCGACATCGCCGAGTTGATGTACAACGACCCCGATCGCGCGGACGTCGCGCAATGGCTGAACGGGCACGGCTGGCGGTCGTCGGCGGTCACGTCCGCCGACGAGATGCGCCGGCTCGATCGATGGGTGCTGCCGCCCGAGGAATTCGAGCAAGATGCGTTCTCGTCGTTCGTCACCGCCGAGAAGGTGGGCTGACCGCTCAAACGGACGACGCTAGGGGCACGAAGTTGCCCCTTATGACGGGCCAACCGGTTGGTTAGGATCGGGTGTTCCTCGGGTCAGGAAGGACACCACCATGACCACAGAATCCGTCGCATCTGAAACCGCCGCGACAACCACCCCCGACATCGCGGGCACGGTCCGCAAACTGCGCGAGACGTTCGCCTCCGGCCGAACCCGTAGCGTCGAATGGCGCAAACAGCAGCTCGAAGCTCTCGAACGGATGATGACCGACAACGAGGGCGCGATCATGGAGGCTCTCGAGTCCGACCTCGGTCGCAGCCCGTTCGAAGCCTGGCTGGCCGACATCGCCAGCACCGCGGGCGAGGCCAAGGACGCCGCGAAGAACGTCAAGAAGTGGATGCGCCGCAAGCATCGGCTGCTGGAGATGTCGCAGCTGCCTGGGCGCGGATGGATCGAGTACGAGCCCTACGGCACGATTCTCATCATCGGCGCATGGAACTTCCCCTTCGTGCTGACTCTCGGCCCCGCCGTCGGCGCGATCGCGGCGGGCAACACCGTGCTGATGAAGCCTTCCGAGGTGTGCCCGGCGTCGTCGGCGCTGATGGCCGAACTCGTGCCGCGGTACCTGGACAACGACGCGATCGCCGTCATCGAGGGCGACGGAGCGTGCAGCCAGGAGCTCATCGCGCAGGGCTTCGACCACATCTGCTTCACCGGCGGCACCGAGATCGGCCGCAAGGTCTACGAGGGTGCGGCACCGCACCTGACGCCCGTGACTCTCGAGCTGGGCGGGAAGAGCCCCGTCATCGTGGCCGCGGATGCGGACATCGACGTGGCCGCCAAGCGCATCGCGTGGACCAAGCTGATCAACTCCGGACAGATCTGCATCGCACCGGATTACGTGCTGGCCGACGCAAAGATCCGCGATCAGCTCGTCGACAAGATCAAGGACGCCATCACGACCTTCGAGTCCCAGAACCCCGGCGGGAAGCGAATCGTGAACGAGCGCCACTTCGACCGGCTCACCACGTCGCTCGCCGCGACCAAGGGTGACGTCGTGATCGGCGGTGGCTCGGACGCGGCCAACATCAGCATCCAGCCCACCGTCGTGGTCGATCCCGATCCGGCGGAATCGCTGATGACCGACGAGATCTTCGGCCCGATCCTCCCGATCATGACCGTTCAATCCCTCGATGACGCAATCGGTTTCGTGAACTCACGGCCCAAGCCGCTGGCCGCCTACCTGTTCACCAAGACCAAGAGCATCCGGGAACGGGTCATCAAGGAGGTCTCGGCGGGCGGCATGGTGATCAACCACCTGCTGTTCCAGTTCTCGACCAACAAGCTGCCATTCGGCGGCGTCGGTCCCTCGGGAATGGGCGCGTATCACGGCAAGTTCGGTTTCGAGCAGTTCAGCCACAAGAAGACCGTGATGACCAAGTCGACCCGACCCGACGTCGGCGCCTTCATCTACCCCCCGTATACAGATAAGGCTTTCAAGCTCGCCAAGCGGCTTTTCTAGAAAGGAACCCCATGCCAGGAGTGCAGGATCGCGTCGTCGTCGTCACCGGAGCCGGAGGCGGACTCGGCCGAGAGTACGCATTGACGCTCGCCAGGGAGGGCGCCAGCGTTGTCGTCAACGACCTCGGCGGTGCGCGTGACGGCACCGGCGCCGGCCACAACATGGCCGACGAGGTGGTCAACGAGATCAAGGCCGCGGGCGGACGCGCCGTCGCGAACTACGACTCGGTGGCCGAGTCCGAAGGTGCCGAGAACATCATCAAGACCGCGATCGACGAGTTCGGCAAGGTCGACGGTGTGGTGAGCAACGCGGGCATCCTGCGCGACGGCACGTTCCACAAGATGGAGTTCGCCAACTGGGACGCCGTGCTCAAGGTCCACCTCTACGGCGGCTACAACGTGATCCGCGCGGCGTGGCCGCACTTCCGCGAGAACAGCTTCGGCCGCGTGGTGGTGGCGACGTCGACCAGTGGCCTGTTCGGCAACTTCGGCCAGGCCAACTATGGCGCCGCGAAGCTCGGACTGGTAGGTCTGATCAACACGCTGGCGCAGGAGGGCGCGAAGTACAACATCAAGGCGAACGCCGTCGCGCCGATCGCGGCCACCAGGATGACGCAGGACATCCTGCCGCCCGAGGTCTTCGAGAAGCTCACCCCCGAGTACGTCGCCCCCGTGGTCGCATACCTGTGCACCGAGGAGCTCCCCGAGACCGCATCGGTGTTCATCGTCGGCGGCGGCAAGGTGCAGCGCGCCGCGTTGTTCCAGAACGAGGGCGTGACGTTCACCGAGGTGCCGTCGGTCGACGACGTCGCCGGCAAGTGGGGCGAGATCACCGATCTGTCCGCCGCGCAGCGCGCCACGTTCTCGCTCGGCTGACAACGAGTGAAGGCGCTTGTCGCGCAGGAGCTTTCCGGCCCGGCGGGGTTGGCCTACGTCGACGTCGATGACGTAGTCGGTAACGACGACGTCGTTGTCGTCGACGTCGGCGCCGCGGGGGTCAGCTTCCCCGATCTGTTGCTGTTGCGCGGTGAGTACCAGCTGAAGTTGGAGCCGCCGTTCATCCCTGGCATGGAGGCGGCGGGCGTGGTGGTTTCCGCGCCGTACGAGTCGGAGTTCAAGCCGGGCCAGCGGGTGACCGCGCTGACGATGCTGGGTGGCTGGGCCGAGCAGGTGGCGGTGCCGCCTGCCAACCTGCGACCGACGCCGGACGATCTGGACGACGCCGAAGCCGTTGCGCTGTTGGGCAACTACCAGACGATGTATTTCGCGCTGGCCAAACGCGGGGCCCTGCGCGCAGGTGAAACGGTGCTGGTGCTCGGGTCGGCCGGCGGTGTCGGCACCGCCGCCATCCAAATCGCGAAGGCCCTGGGCGCCAAGGTGATTGCGATGGTGCACCGTCCGCATGGCACCGAGTTCGTCGAATCGTTGGGTGCCGACGTGGTGCTGCCGTTGACGAACGGTTGGTTGCAGGCTGTCAAGGACCACACCGACGGCCGCGGTGTCGACCTGGTGGTCGACCCCGTCGGTGGTGAGGTTTTCGACGACGCCATCCGCGCACTGGCGACCGAGGGCAGGCTCCTGGTGCTCGGATTCGCCTCGGGCGGTGGGATTCCCAGTGTCAAGGTCAACCGGTTGCTGCTGCGCAATGTCTCGGTCATCGGGGTCGGTTACGGCGAGTACGTCAACCGCACTCCCGGTGCGCAGTCGCTCTTCGAATACGGTGTCGCCGAACTGGTCCGTGCCGGTCTGCGACCGCCGCCGCCGCTACGGTTCCCGCTGTCCAAGGGTGCGGATGCGCTGCAGAGCCTGGCCGACGGCGGCGTGCTCGGCAAGGTCGTGCTGGAGCCGTGATGAGTGCTTGCGCGAAGAACATCGGCCTATGATGGTCAAGGCGCTGGCGTTCGACACGTTCGGCACCGTCGTCGACTGGCGTTCGAGCATCATCGCCGAGCTCGGGGTGTTCGGTGAAACCCATGGTGTTCAACATGATTGGGCAACCCTCGCCGACGGTTGGCGTAAGGGATATCTGCCCGCGATGGATCGTGTTCGCCGCGGGGAGCTGCCGTGGACCAAGATCGACGACCTGCACCGGATGATCCTCGAGGAACTTCTGGGCGCGGCGGGCATCACGTCGGTCAGCGATGCGGACGTCGACCATCTCAACCGCGCGTGGCACCGTCTGAACCCCTGGCCCGACAGCGTCGCGGGCCTCACGCGGCTGAAGGAACGCTTCGTCATCACGACGCTGTCGAACGGCAACATGTCGCTGCTGACCAACATGGCCAAGCGCGCGGGGCTGCCGTGGGACTGCGTGATCTCCGCCGAGTTGTTCCATCACTACAAACCTGATCCCGAGGCCTATCTCGGCTGTGCCGAGCTGCTCGACGTGTCACCGGAGGAGCTCATGCTGGTCGCCGCGCATCCCGGGGACCTGCGGGCGGCACAGCAAGCGGGGCTGCGGGCCGCGTACGTCACACGCCCCCTGGAGTACGGACCCAATCAGCGGGCGCACAAGGTCGCCGAGGGCGAATTCGACTTCACGGCAACCGATTTTCTGGATCTGGCCGACCAACTCGGCGCCTGACCCCTCGGCGTAGCGTGGACGTGTGACCGATCAACTCCACACCGATCTCCCGCGGGCGCTACGCAGGGCGCTCGACCTGCTCGCCTATCCGCCCGACCATCCCGACGTCAGCTTGGGCTATCTCGACCTGCTCGGACACCTCCCCGCGGCTGATCTCGCGCCGGAGAAGAACACCGGCGCGATCCAGGCGGCGTGGGCTTCGGGCCTCGGTTCGATGCTCTACGACAATGCGCAGGCGCTGGCCCGCAAGGTGGTCAGCGCCTGGCAGCTGCCGATCGAATGGCTGAGCATCCCGGCAGGCGGCGTGGCTCTCGACGTCGGCAGCGGACCGGGGAACGTCACGGCCGCACTGGCCCGCGCAGCGGGGGCTGAGGGTCTGGCGCTCGGCGTCGACATCTCCGAACCCATGCTGGCCCGTGCGGTGAGCGCCGCGGCCGCGGACAACGTCGGGTTCCTGCGCGCGGACGCCCAGCAGCTGCCTTTCCGCAACGAGATGTTCGACGCCGTCATCTCGTTGGCGGTCCTGCAGCTGATTCCGAATCCGACGACGACGGTGGCCGAGATCGTGCGAGTGCTCAAGCCCGGCGGCCGGGTGGCGATCATGGTGCCGACGGCAGGCCTCGGCGGCCAACTGTTGCGCCGGCTGCCCAACGGCGGGGTGAACTTCTTCTCCGAAGACGACCTCGGCGACACGTTCGAGGAACTCGGCCTGGTCGGAGTCCGCGCGAAGACACTGGGCAACATCCAGTGGGTACGGGCCAGGAAACCCTGACCAACTAGATTCGTCTTGTGGGCACCGGCGGCATCATTCTCGTAGCGCTGGCCATCGCGGTCGGCATCATCGGCATCGTGGTGCCGCTGCTACCGGGCACGCTGCTGGTGTTCGCGGCGATCGCGGTGTGGGCCGTCGTCGAGAACAACCTCACCGGTTGGGTCACGCTCGGCGTGGTGACGGCACTGCTCGGTGCGGCCACGTTGATCAAGTACACCTGGCCGGTGAAGCGGATGCGCGCCAACGACGTGCGCACGCTCAGCCTGGCGGCAGGTGCGGTGCTCGGCATCATCGGCTTCTTCGTGATCCCCGTGATCGGGCTGGTGATCGGCTTCGTGCTCGGTGTCTATCTGGCGGAGCTGTCCACTCGCGGTGACCAGCGCACGGCGTGGGTGTCGACCAAGCACGCGGTCAAAGGTGTCGCGTTGTCGATGGGTGTCGAGCTGGCCGGTGCGTTGTTCGCCACCGTCGCGTGGGCGGTCGGGGTGTACCTAACCCAATAGCGAGTTACGCAGCCGCTGCAATTGGTCGGGTGTGACGCCAACGGCCTCAAGGTATTTGACCAGCGAGCCGTACTGCTCGTCGATGGATCTGCGCGATGCGACCAGGTAGTCCTCGCGGACGCCGAGCACCTCTTCGGTGAGCCTGGCCTCGGCGAAGGTGACGATCTCGTCCGTGGTGTCCTCGGCGCGGCTGCGAATCGAGGTGAGGATGCTGTCGCGCAGCTGCGGCACCGCGGCGTTGCTGCGCAGGAAGTCGGACATGATCGCGTCGCGATCGACACCGACGGCCTCGAGCACCGTTGCCACGGTGAAGCCGGTCCGGTCTTTGCCCGCGAAACAATGCGTGATGACCGGTCTGCCCTCGGCGAGCAGCGAAATGACCTGTCGCACAGCAAGTTGCGCACCGGCCAGCCCCGGGAAGTTCTGGTACTCCTCGGTCATGAACCGGCCCGCTGCGATCGCGACATCCTCGTCGTCCGGTTTCTCGGTCATCATCCGCTGGAAGCTCTGCTCGTGCGGCGCCTCCGCGCCCGGCTTGGAAAGTTCGTGGAACGGCAGCCGGTGGATCACCACGCCGCCGGGCACGCGACCCGCGCCCCGGCGTTCGACCTCGCGCTCGGAGCGGAGGTCAGCGACATCGGTGATGCCGAAACCGCGGAGGCCCGCCCGCCCGGAGTCGTCGAGCCCGCTCAACTCGCTGGACCGAAAGAACCGGCCCGGCCGGATACCGGCCTCCTCGGCGATATCGCGGAAGTTCCACGCCCCTGACAGGGCGTCAGGGTTGGCAGCCACTACCGGGTCACCGACTGTGTCACCGCGGCGGCGAAAGCCGACTTCTCCCGGCCGAGTTCGGCGCGCGCGATGGTCCGCATGTGCACCTCGTCGGGTCCGTCGAACAGGCGCATCGCCCGGTGCCATCCGTAGAGCCGGGCCAATACGGTGTCGTCGCTGACACCCGCCGCACCGTGCACCTGGATCGCCCGGTCGATCACATTGCACGCCATCTGCGGCGCGACCGACTTGATCATCGCGACCAGCTGCTGGGCTTCCTTGCTCTTGTTTCCGTGCTTGTCGATCACCCACGCGGCCTTGTGACACAACACCCGGCTCTGCTCGATTTCGTTGCGGGACTGCGCAACCTGCTGCTGCACCACGCCCTGGTCTGCGAGCGGCTTGCCGAACGCGATGCGTGTGTTGACCCGGTCGATCATCAACGCCATGGCGCGCTCGGCGACCCCGATGGCGCGCATGCAGTGGTGGATGCGCCCCGGCCCGAGGCGGGCCTGCGCGATCGCGAAGCCGCCACCCTCTTCGCCGAGCAGGTTCGCGACCGGCACCCGCACGTTGTCGAAAGTGATCTCGCAGTGTCCGTGCTGGTCCTGCCAGCCGAACACCGGAAGCGACCGAAGCACCGACACCCCGGGCGTGTCGATCGGGACCAGGATCATCGACTGCTGCTGATGGCTGGCTGCGTCGGGATTGGTGCGGCCCATCACGATCAGGACCTTGCAGCGCGGGTCGGCGGCTCCGGTGATCCACCATTTGCGACCGTTGATGACGTAGTCGTCGCCGTCACGCAGCATCGTCGTCTGGATGTTGCGCGCGTCGCTGGAGGCGACCGCGGGCTCCGTCATCGCGAAGGCGCTGCGGATTTCACCGTTCAGCAGCGGCTCGAGCCACTGCTTGCTCTGTTCCTCGTTCGCGAACAGGTGCAGTGTTTCCATGTTGCCGGTGTCGGGCGCCGCGCAGTTGGTCACCTCGGGCGCGATCTCCATGCTCCAGCCGGTCAGCTCGGCCAGCGGCGCGTACTCGAGGTTGGACAGACCCGACTCCGACGGAAGGAACAGATTCCACAGGCCACGTTCTCTGGCCAGCTTCTTGAGTTCTTCGATGATGGGCGGAACCGTGTGGTCGTCCGGACCCTTCTCGTGCCGGTACGCCTCGTAGTCCTTCTCAGCGGGGAACACGAACTCGGTCATGAATTCGGAGAGCCGATCGTGGAAGTCCTGCCCTTTGGCCGACATCGCAAAGTCCATGACCGTCACGATATGGCACCCGTAAAAACCCCGATCGCGGCAGTCCATGACACGTATAAGAGGACATGACCGAAAGCCGTCCGCCCTTCCCGCCGTTCACGCACGAGACCGCCATTCAGAAGGTCCAGGCCGCCGAGGATGCCTGGAACACACGCGACCCGGAGCGGGTGAGTTTGGCCTACACCGTTGATTCGCAGTGGCGTAACCGCGACGTGCACGTTGTCGGCCGCGCCGAGATCGTCGCGTTCCTCACCCAGAAGTGGCAGCGCGAACTCGACTACGTATTACGCAAGAGCCTGTGGGACTTTCACGACAACCGGATCGCCGTGCGGTTCCAGTACGAATGCCGCGACGCGGGCGGGCAGTGGTTTCGCAGCTACGGCAACGAGCTGTGGGAGTTCAGCCCCGACGGCCTGATGGCGCGCCGGGAGGCCAGCATCAACGACCGCAGGATCGACGAAACGCAGCGGCGGTACTTCGGCCCCCGCCCGGAGTCGGAGCGAGGCGCCGAGATCGTGCTCTGGTAGGGCCTATTCACCGCCTCCGAGGTCGATGACGAACCCGGCGCCGCCCTGGTAGCCGCGATGACGGGGCACCACGATGACCGGGGGATGGGCGATGGTGTTCGGGGTTGCGACCAGGCCCGGACGCGGCTCCGGCTGGTAGGAGTACGTGCCCGCACTGGCCATTCCCGCCAGGCCGAGCGCGGCGCCGCCGAGGATGCCGGCCGAGACCACCGGAAGGGCGATGTATCGGGTGAAGGTGCGGGTGGCGCTCATGGGAGTGATCCTGTCTGGTGGCTTGTTCCGGCTGTTCCGGCGTTGAACCAACTATCGCCTGCCGGGGGCGCACAGTCTGTCGGCTGATCGACCCGTGACCAGGGGGAATCGGTTGTCCCCCGATCGGGGGACAACGGTCGGGACCCCGGGCCGCGGCGCAGCCATCGCCGCGCACGTCGCGCAATCAAGCGGCGAGCCGGATCGATTCGTTCTCATCCATTCGAACGATCTGTGCGAAGCTGGCATGTGTGTCGACAGGCCTGACCAGCGAAAAAGTGCGAGTCGTGGTGGGTGACGACCATCCGATGTTCCGCGACGGTGTGGTGCGTGCACTCGTATCCAGCGGGTCGATCGAGGTGGTCGCCGAGGCCGACGACGGGGTGTCGGCACTCGAGGCGATCCGCACGCATCTGCCGCAGGTCGCGCTGCTGGACTACCGGATGCCGGGGATGGACGGCGCCGAAGTCGCCGCCGCGGTACAGCGTGACGAGCTGCCGACCCGCGTGCTGCTGATCTCCGCACACGACGAGTCGGCGATCGTCTTCAAGGCTCTGCAGGAGGGTGCGGCCGGCTTCCTGCCGAAGGAGTCCAGCCGCTCCGAGCTGGTGAACGCCGTGCTGGACTGTGCCAAGGGACGCGATGTCGTCGCGCCCAGCCTGGCCGCGGGGTTGGTGGGTGAGATCCGTAAGCGGGCGGAGCCGGAGGGGCCGGTGCTGAGCCCCCGCGAACGTGAAGTGCTGAAGCTGATCGCGGCGGGCAGCAGCATTCCCGCGATGGCCAAGGAGCTGTTCCTGGCCCCCTCGACGGTCAAGACCCACGTGCAGCGTCTCTACGAGAAACTCGGGGTGAACGACCGCGCCGCCGCGGTCGCCGAGGCGATGCGCCGCAAGCTGCTGGACTAGCGGTGCTGGACCGCATCGCCGGCTATCTCGCGGCAGAGCCCGTGCGGGTCACCGCTTTTCTGCGGCTGCCGCTTATCGCACTCATCGGCCTGCTGGTCTATACGTGGGAGGTCGACCACTGGTTGCCCGAGGTCTACGAGGTGGTGCTGGGGGCCTACGCCATCGCGGCCGTGGGGTGGCTGATCGTCGTGCTGCGCGGTCCCGTGCCGCGCTGGGCGGACTGGACCTCGACGGCTTTCGACGTGCTGGTCGTCGTGGTGCTGTGCCTGGTGTCAGGTGGAGCGACGGCGGCGTTGCTGCCGGTGTTCTTCCTGCTGCCGATTGCGGTGGCGTTCCAGGACCGGCCGGCGCTCACCGCGATCCTCGGCACCGGCACCGCGCTGTGCTACCTGGTGGTCTGGATCGTGTACTCCAAACGCGACGACACCGTCGGAATGCCCGACATCGTGTACACCCATGTCGGCTTCCTGCTGTGGGCCGCCGCCGCCACGACCGCGCTGTGCGTGGTGCTGGTGCGCCGCCGAGCGCGAGTCAACAAGCTGCAGAACGTCCGCAGGCAGTTGGTGTCGGAGGCGATGCAGGCCGACGAGCGGCACAACCGGGAAGTCGCCGAGCATCTGCACGACGGACCGCTGCAGACGTTGCTGGCGGCGCGGCTGGACCTCGACGAGGTCCGCGAGCGCAACGACGATCCGGCACTCGAAGCCGTCCACACCGCGCTGCAGCAGACCGCCGCCGCCCTGCGGTCGACGGTCACCGAACTGCATCCCCAGGTGCTGGCCCAGTTGGGACTGACCCCGGCCGTGCGAGAACTGTTGCGGCAGTTCGAGGCCCGTGGCGATCACACGGTGCACGCCGATCTCGAAGACGTCGGGAAACCGGAGTCTCAGCAGCTGCTGTACCGGGCTGCCAGAGAACTGCTGATGAACATCTCCAAGCACGCACGCGCCACCACCGTGCGGGTGGGGTTGTCGCGTCGCGGTGACCGCGTCGTGCTGACCATCGCCGACGATGGCAGAGGTTTCGACCCCGCGATCGTTGCGAGTTACGTCGCCGACGGGCACATCGGTTTGGGTTCGCTGCTGGCGCGGTTCGACGCGATGGGCGGTGCGATGGAGATCGAATCGGTGATCGGTCAGGGCACGCAGGTCACCGCGACATCGCCGCCGGAGAGCGGTTGACGCGAAAAACCGTTGGCGCTCAACGCGACGTCGCGAGTAGCGTCCGGCCGATGAAGTGGCGAATCATGGCGATCGTTACCGTTGTGGCGGTCGCGGCACTGGCTGCGAACGCACTTCTCGTATCGCGAACCACGCGTGACGCGGCGCCGTTCGACGGCGGCAGGGTGCTCGTACTCGACGGCCCGGATCTGAACGTCAAGGAGTTCGGTCCGCCTTCAGATCGTGCGGTCGTGCTGCTCCATGGCTACTCGGCGTCGGTGCAGTGGTGGGATCGCGTCGCCGCGGCTCTGCCGGGCCGGCGGGTGGTCGCCATCGATCTTGTCGGCCACGGCGGCTCGGAGGCACCGAGCGACGTCGAGCAGTACGGCATCGACGGGCAGGCCGAGGCGGTCCGGCGGGCGCTGGATGACCTCGGCGTCGAACATGCGGTGCTGGTGGGCCATTCGATGGGCGGCCTCGTCGCGATCGCGCTCACCGAACTGGATTCCGAACGTGTTGAGCGCGTGGTGGTTTCCGATTCACCCGCCGCCGAGGGCCTCGTCGACGAGTCGGCTCTGGCCGGCCTGGCCTGCACACCGCTCATCGGGCCCGCGGTGGACCTGCTGCGGCCGGTGGACGCGATCACCGACAGCGCGCTGCAGACGGGCTTCGCGCCCGATTTTCCCGTGCCGCCGCTCGCACACCGCTCGCTGGAGCAACTCACCCACGCGGGTGTCTGCGAGTCGGGGAAGCAGGGCGGGGATCGTGCCGCGGCGGATCGGCTGGCCGGTCTGGCGAAACCCGTGCTCGTCGTCTGGGGTGAGCGCGATGTGCTGACACCGACCGCGTCCAACGTCCAGCGCTATCGCGAGGCGGGTCTGACTCCGGTCGTCATCCCCGGGGTGGGGCACAGCCCGATGGTCGAGGCCCCCGGCGAGTTCGTCAACGCCATCACCGAGTTCATCCAGTGAGGCCGCGTGAGCTGGGCCCCCGCGAGCAGACGCAAACCTGCCCCAAATAGAGCATATTTAGGCACCTTTGCGTCTGCTCGCGGGATCAACTAACCAAACCGCGTGAAATTACAAGGCGCTGAATCTGATTGGTGCCCTCGAAGATCTGCATGATCTTGGCTTCGCGCATGTAGCGCTCGACGCGGTAGTCGCGGGTGTAACCGGCGCCGCCGAACACCTGCACCGCGTCGGTGGTCACCTTCATCGCCGCGTCGGTGGCGACGAGCTTGGCGACGCTGGCCTGCTGCGAATACGGGTGGCCCGCGTCGCGGCGCCGTGCGGCATCGAGGTAGGTGGCCCGCGCACTGACCACCGCGGCACTCATGTCGGCGAGCAGGAAACCGAGTCCCTGATGGTCGATGATCTTGCGGCCGAACGTCGTTCGCTCGTTGGCGTAAGCGACGGCTTCGTCGAGCGCGGCCTGCGCCAGCCCGGTGGCCACGGCGGCGATGCCTAGCCGGCCGGCGTCCAGGGCGGAGAACGCGATCGTCAGCCCCTGCCCCTCGGCGCCGATGAGCCGGTCGGCGCCGATGCGCGCCTGATCGTAGAACGCCGACGTGGTGGGTACGGCATGCAGCCCCATCTTCTCCTCGGGCTTTCCGAAGGACAGGCCGTCAAGGTCGCCGGGCACCAGGAAGCACGAGATGCCGCGTGAGCCTTCGCCGGTGCGGGCGAACAACGTGTAGAAGTCGGCGACCCCGCCGTGAGTGATCCATGCCTTGGACCCGTTGAGTACATAACCGTCACCGTCGCCTCTGGCAGCGCAGCGCAGCGCCGCCGCGTCGGAACCGGCCTGGGGCTCGGAGAGGCTGTAGGCCCCGATCTGTTCGCCGGAGAGCATGCCGGGAAGCCAGCGCTGTTTCTGCTCGTCGCTGCCGAAGGCCAGTAGCGGATGCGACGACAGGCTGTGCACACTGACCGCGACCGCGACGGCCGCCCAGCGCGCCGCGAGCTCCTCGAGCACCTGTAGGTACACCTCGAACGGCTGGCCCCCGCCGCCCCACTCCTCGGGCTGCGGCAGGCTCAGTAGCCCGGCCGCCCCGAGTGCGGGGAACACCCCGTCGGGATAGGTCTCGGCTTTCTCGTGGGCGTCGACGATCGGATCGAGCACCTTGTCTGCGACGTCGCGTGTCAACGCGATCAGGTCGTGGGCCTCGTCTGTTGGCAACAACCTGTCGACCGGCATGAGTGGCCCTTTCTAGTGACCCGCGGCGACCGATTCCGAAAGCGCGGCGTTGATCGCGTCGACCCGATCCTTGGCGTCTCCGAACAACATCTGGGTGTTCTCCCGGAAGAACAGCGGGTTCTGCACACCGGCGTAGCCCGACGCCATCGAGCGCTTGAACACGATGACGTTGCTCGCGTTCCACACCGTCAGCACCGGCATGCCGGCGATCGGGCTGCTGGGATCCTCGGAAGCCGCCGGGTTGACGGTGTCGTTGGCGCCGATGACCAGCACGACGTCGGTATCGGGAAAGTCGTCGTTGATCTCGTCCATCTCGAGCACGATGTCGTAGGGCACCTTGGCCTCGGCCAGCAGCACGTTCATGTGGCCGGGCAGGCGTCCCGCGACGGGGTGGATGCCGAACCGGACGTTGACTCCGCGGTCGCGCAGCTTGCGGGTCAGGTCGGCCACGCCGTACTGGGCCTGGGCGACGGCCATCCCGTAGCCCGGCGTGATGATGACCGAGTGAGCGGAGGCGAGCAGTTCTGCTGCGCCGTCGGCGTTGATCTCACGGTGCTCGCCGTAGTCCTTGTCGTCGGCGGGCCCCGCCTCGATTCCGAAGCCGCCGGCGATCACCGAGATGAACGACCGGTTCATTGCCTTGCACATGATGTAGGACAGATAGGCACCCGAGGAGCCGACGAGCGCGCCGGTGACGATGAGCAGGTCGTTGGACAGCAGGAATCCCGACGCCGCGGCGGCCCAGCCGGAGTAGCTGTTGAGCATCGACACCACGACGGGCATGTCGCCGCCGCCGATGGAGGCCACCAGATGCCAGCCGAGCAGCAGCGCCAGCACGGTGACCACGATCAGCAGCCACAGCTGCGGGTCGATGACGAACCACACCGTCAGGGCGGCGAAGACGACCAGTGCGCCGACGTTGAGGAAGTTCTTGCCGGGCAGCATCATCGGGGCCGACTTGATGCGCGCCGACAGCTTCAGGTTGGCGACGATCGAACCGGTGAACGTCACCGCGCCGATGAAGACGCCGATCACGACCTCGGCGGAATGGATCCCGAGCATGCCTTCGGTGGCCAGGTGCGCGGCTTCGGAGCCCGCTTGATATTTGTCGGGGTCACCCTCGACGTGGAGGTAGCCGTTCCAGCCGACCAGCACGGCGGCCAGGCCGACGAAGCTGTGCAGCAGCGCGATGAGCTCGGGCATGCCGGTCATCTCGACGACCTTCGCGCGCCACAGGCCGATCGCGGCACCGATGATCATGGCGCCGACGAGCAGGCTGAGGCCGAGCGGCTCGATGTGCCGGGCCAGCGCGAGCGCGATCGTCGCGAGCAGCGCGACGGCCATCCCGGCGATACCGAAACTGTTTCCCGCCCTTGACGTTTCGTGCCTGGACAGCCCGGCCAGCGCCAGGATGAACAGCAGCGCGGCGACGACGTAGGCCGCGGTGGCAGCGGTTTCAGTGTTTATTGCGGAGAACATCTCTTCAGCTCCTCGAGAACATCGCCAGCATGCGGCGGGTCACCGCGAAGCCACCGAAGACGTTGATGCTGGCGAGCAGGATCGCTGCCGTCGCCAGTCCGGTGATGATGACGTCACCGTGGCCGATCTGCAGCAGCGCGCCGACGACGATGATGCCCGAGATCGCGTTGGTCACCGACATCAGCGGTGTGTGCAGGGCGTGGTGCACGTTGCCGATCACGTAGTAGCCGATGACGATCGCCAGCGCGAACACCGTCAGGTGGACCTGCAGCGCGGCGGGCGATAGGGCAATGAGCGCGAACAGCACCGCAGCAGCGGTGAAGGTGATGCCAAGGCGGCGTTTCGTGGTCATCGGCGCCTTGGCGGGTTTCTGCTCGACCGGTGCAGCAGCGGCGGCTGCCGGCGCCGCCGACACCTGCACCGGCGGTGGCGGCCACGTGGTCTCACCATCGCGCACGACGGTCACCGACCGCTGGACGACGTCGTCGAAGTCCAGGGTCAGCTGCCCGTCCTTCTCGGGGGTGAGCAGCTTGAGCAGGTTGACCAGGTTGGTGCCGTAGAGCTGGGACGCCGTGGCGGGCAGGCGCCCTGCCAGATCGGTGTAGCCGATGATCGTGACGCCGTGGTCGGTGACGATCGCCTGATCCTTGACGGTGCCCTCGACGTTGCCCCCGTTGGAGGCCGCCATGTCGACGAGCACGCTGCCCGGTTTCATCGACGCGACCATGTCCGCGGTGATGATGCGCGGCGCGGGCTTACCCGGGATCAGCGCGGTGGTGATGATGATGTCGACGTCTTTGGCCAATTCGGCGTACAGCGCCGCTTCGCGGGCCTTGTAGTCGTCGCCCATCTCCTTGGCGTAGCCGGTCTTGGAAATCTCAGCGACCTCGCCCGAGTCGTCCACGGACACGTACTCCCCGCCCAAGGACTTGACCTGATCGGCGACCTCGGGCCGCGGGTCGGTGGCCTTCACGATCGCACCGAGGCTTCCCGCCGCGCCGATGGCGGCCAGTCCGGCCACCCCAGCGCCAACCACGAGGACCTTCGCCGGTGGCACCTTGCCGGCCGCGGTCACCTGTCCGGTGAAGAAGCGACCGAAGCTGTGTGCGGCCTCGACGACCGCTCGGTAACCGGCGATGTTCGCCATCGAGGACAGCACATCCAGCGACTGCGCCCGCGAGATACGCGGAACCGCGTCCATCGCCAGCACCGTGATCGGTCGGGCGGACAGCTTCTCGACGAGCTCCGGGTTCAGCGCCGGAGAAATGAGGCCGATCAGCGTCGCGCCGTGCCGCACCTTGGCGATCTCGTCATCGGTCGGTGCGTTGACCTTGAGTACGACATCGCCGGTCCACGGATCGCCGATCTCCGCGCCGGCCTCGACGTAGGCGTCGTCGGCGAAGCTGGATTCCGCGCCGGCACCCGACTCGACGACGACGGAGTAGCCCAGTTTGAGCAACTGTCCGACGGTCTGTGGCGTCGCCGCCACCCGCGTCTCGCCCCCATGGGATTCGCGGGGTATCCCGATAATCATCGGAAAAGTCTCCCATCCGCCTTTTGGCGGCCTCGTGCCCCTCCGGCGGTAAGCGGCTTACCCTCGCGGCGGTCTATCAGTAGAAACGCCGTCGACCCGTAAAGTTCGGTCGTTCGGAGTGCAGCGTTATTTGTACGACAGGAATCAGGAGGCGATGCTCGCGGCGGCGCGCATCGCAATGGGATGGCCGATCTTCCCGGTCATCTCGACGACGATCTGTCTCGCCGTCCGGGTGGCCGTTCGCGCGCTACCGCCGGCTCACACCGGGGGATAGGCAGGCGGCGGGTAGACGCCGCGCAGAATCCAGGCGAACCAGTTCGCGCCGTATTCCAGCTCGTCGCTCGCGTCATAATCCGGGTTGGGATCCACGTCATCACCTCTCGCGTGCCGGGCTGGTTCTGCGATGAGTCTAGACCCGCCAGCGAAGCGGCGACACCCTCTGGTCATAAACTAGCCAACCAGTTGATTGAATCCCGGACACGCGTCCGGCCTGCATATAGTGAGCCGCCATGACCGCCTCGTCACCTGCATCTTCCAGCAATGGGATGTCGCGGCGCGAAGAGTTGTTGGCCGTCGCCACCAAACTCTTCGCTGCCAGGGGCTATCACGGCACTCGGATGGACGACGTGGCCGACGCCGTCGGCCTGAACAAGGCCACGGTGTACCACTACTACGCCAGCAAGTCGCTGATTCTCTACGACATCTACAAGGGCGCCGCCGACTTCACCGTGGACGCGCTGCACGACGATCCGACCGCCTCGGCGCGCGAGACCATCTATCACTTCACCCGCCGGCTGCTAGTCGGCATCGCCAGCGACATCGAGCGGGCGGCGGTGTACTTCCAGGAGGGTCCCTACATCTCGGAGTGGTTCACCGAAGACCAGGTGGCCTACATCCGCGAGAAGGAGGCGCAGGTCTACGAACACGTGCGCGACGTCATCGACCGGGGTATCGCCAGCGGCGAGTTCTACGACTGCGACAGCCATGTGCTCGCCCTGGGCTACATCGGAATGACCCTGGGTTCCTACCGCTGGCTGAGGCCGCACGGTCGGCGCACCGCGCAGGAGATCGCCGTCGAATTCAGCACCGCGTTGCTGCGCGGGCTGATTCGCGATGAAGCGGTGCGCGAGTCCGAGCCGTTGGGGCTCCCAGTCGAGGAAACCGCACCGCGGGGCTAGCGATGAAGTCCAACCTGCTGTCACGACGGGACCTCGACTTCCTGCTCTACGAATGGTTACGGATCGATGAGCTGACGAAGCGGAACCGCTTCGCCGAGCACTCCCGCGAGACGTTCGACGCCGTGCTGGAGCTGTGTGAACAGCTGGCCACGCGATACTTCGCGCCGCACAACAAGCGCAGCGATGCAGAAGAACCGCAGTTCGACGGTGAGAAGGTGACCGTCATCGGTGAGGTCAAGGAGGCGCTGGACGCGTTCGCCCAAGCCGATCTCGTGGGCATGGGCATGGACCACGAGCTGGGCGGCGCTCAGTTGCCGATGGCCGTCGCGCAGGCGGCGTTCGCCTGGATTGCGGCGGCCAACATCAGCACCTCGGGTTACGTCATGCTCACCATCGCCAACGCGAACCTGCTCGCGAAGTTCGGCACGCCCGAGCAGATCGAGACCTTCGTCAAACCGATGCTGGCCGGACGGTTCTCCGGAACGATGGCGCTGTCCGAGACGCAGGCCGGATCGTCTCTGGCCGACATTCTCACCAGGGCCGAACCCCAGGAGGACGGCACCTACCGCCTTTTCGGCTCGAAGATGTGGATATCGGGCGCCGAACACGAGCTCACCGACAACATCGTCAACCTGGTGCTGGCCAAGATCCCGGGCGGCCCCGCAGGTACCAAGGGAATCTCGCTCTTCATCGTTCCGAAATACCTTGTCACTGAGGATGGTTCGGTCGGGCAGCGCAACGGCGTCGCGATCTCCGGGCTTAACCACAAGATGGGACAACGGGGTATCACCAACACCGTGCTGAACTTCGACGGCGCAGTGGGTTACCTCGTCGGCGAACCTCATCGCGGTATCACCTACATGTTCACCATGATGAACGAGGCGCGTCTCGGCGTCGGCATGGGCGCGGTGGCGCTCGGCTACACCGGATACCTCAAATCGCTGGAGTACGCCCGCGTACGCCCGCAGGGCAGACCGGTGACGGCCAAGGATCCGACGACACCGCAGATCCCGATCATCGAGCACGCCGACGTCAAGCGAATGCTGTTGGCGCAGAAGGCATACGTCGAGGGCGGGATGGCGCTGCTGCTGTACTGCGCCAAACTGGTCGACTTGCAGCACAGCGCGGAGACCGACGAGGAACGCGATGCGGTGGCCCTGCTGCTCGACATCCTCACGCCGGTCGGCAAGAGCTGGCCGTCACAGTGGTGCCTGGAGGCCAACAGCCTGGCGATCCAGGTCCACGGCGGCTACGGCTACACCCGCGAATACGACGTCGAACAGCACTACCGTGACAACCGACTCAACCCCATCCACGAAGGCACCCACGGCATCCAGAGCCTGGACCTGTTGGGCCGCAAGGTAACCCAGGGCGGTGGCGCGAGCCTGATGGCACTCGGGGCGGCCATTTCCGAAACGGTCGACGCCGCGAGGGCCGCGGGCGGTCAGGCGGCCGAATTAGCAGGCGAGCTCGACACGTACTGGCAACGCATGGTCGCGGTCACCGCCGCGATGTTCGCGTCCGGCGACATCGATGCCGCCATGGCCAACAGCGTCGCGTACCTCGAGGCGTTCGGGCACATCGTCGTCGCCTGGATCTGGCTGCAACAGGTGGTGGCCTGCAATGGCCGCACCGGGGACTTCTACGACGGCAAGCGTCACGCCGCGCGGTACTTCTTCCGCGCCGAACTGCCCAAGACCGGTCCCGCGCTCGATCTGCTCGCGGCACTGGACCGCACTTCACTCGACATGCGTGACGCCTGGTTCTGAATCCAAAGTAGGGCAACTCACATCGCGTGGATGTTTGATCTCGCACGACGGTCGGGAAGCCGACTTCCATATGACTTCCACACTTGATCAACTCACCGAATGGCTGCTGACAAGGGCCTGCACATCGTGCTGGTACTGCTGTTCGCGGTGATCGCGACGCGGCTGATCCGATTCGTCGCTCGCCGCATCAGCAAGCGGCTGGACACCGGGAACGCGACCGATGCCGTGCTGCGCCCGGAAAGCGTGAAGCACCGGCGGGCCGTCTCGTCGGTGATCTCGTCGGTGGCCATCGCCGTGCTCTACATCGTGGTGGCCGTCGACATCGCCAACCAGCTCGGTCTGCCGATTGGCTCGTTGGTGGCCCCTGCTGCGGTGCTGGGTGCCGCATTCGGCTTCGGGGCCCAGCGGATCGTGCAGGATCTGCTCAGCGGCTTCTTCATCATCACCGAGAAGCAGTACGGGTTCGGCGACCTGGTGGCGCTCACGGTCACGGCGGGTGGCGATCCGGCGCGCGGCACCGTCGAGGACGTCACGTTGCGCGTCACGAAACTTCGTACCGGCGACGGTGAGGTCTTCACGGTCCCCAACGGACAAATCGTCAAATCGCTGAACCTGTCCAAGGATTGGGCGCGCGCGGTGGTGGATGTCCCGGTGCCGACGTCGATGGACATGAACGTCGTCAACGATGCGCTGCGTGACGTCTCGCAGAAAGCCATGCACGACGACGGCCTTCCCGAGCTGCTGCTCGACGAGCCGCAGCTGATGGGTGTGGAAAGCATCGAGAAGGACACTGTGAACCTGCGGGTCGTGGCGCGTACGTTGCCGGGCAAGCAGTTCGAGGTGAGCCGTCGGCTGCGCGCGCTCATCGTGTCGGAACTGCGACGCGCGGGCGTCGCGAATCCCGAAGCCGCCGCTAGTCGAACCGGATGATCTGGCGGACGGCGTTTCCGTCCGCGAGTTGGTCCATGCCGGTGTTGATGTCATCCAGCGGGATCGTCGACGACACCAGCGATTCGACGGGAAGCCGTCCCGACCGCCACAGATCGACAAAATGCGGAATCTCCCGCGACGGCACTGCTGAGCCGAGGTAGCTGCCGATCAGCGAGCGGCCCTCTGCGACAAAGCCCAACGGCGACAGCGTGATTCGTGCGTCAGGGTGCGGCAGCCCGACGCATACGGTGCGCCCACCAGCTGCGGTGAGGTCGACGGCCGTCTCCACGGCCTTCGGATGGCCGACGGCCTCGATCACCACGGTGGCCTTGAGTGCGGCCTCGCGCGCCTCGTCGGGGGTATACGCAGCATGTGCGCCCATTGTGCGCGCCAGCTCGAGCTTGGCGGGCAGTTGATCGAGACCTATGACGCGGACATCGTCCTGCGCCAGCGCTGTGAGCACGGCGGCCATTCCGACCCCGCCGAGGCCGACGACGATCACGGTGTCGCCGCGTTGTGGCCGTCCCGCGTTGATCACCGCGCCGCCTCCGGTGAGCACGGCGCACCCGAGCAGCGAGGCGACCTCCGCGGGTACATCGGCTGGCACCGGCACGACCGAGCGGCGGTCGACGACGGCGTGGGTGGCGAAACCCGAGACCCCGAGATGGTGATGGACGGGGTCGCCGCCGCGGGAGAGCCTGCGCTCGCCGGTCATCAGCGTGCCCGCCGCGTTGGCCGCGCTGCCGGGCACACAGGGAGTGATCCCGTTGGTCGCGCACGCCTCGCAGCCGCCGCACCTCGGTAGGAACGTCATCACCAGACGCTGTCCGACGGGGACATCGGTGACGCCGCCGCCGACCTCTTCGACGACGCCGGCCGCCTCGTGGCCGAGCAGCATCGGCATTGGCCGGATCCGGCTGCCGTCGACCACCGAGAGGTCCGAGTGACACATGCCGGCGGCCTCGATGCGAACGAGGAGTTCACCCGCGCCGGGCGGGGCCAGGTCGAGGTCGTCCACCACCAGCGGACGGGATTGCGCGTACGGCCTTTCGCATCCGATCTGTTCGAGTACGGCACCGCGGATCTTCATGACTACAGCCTGCCGGTACTACGTCTGGACCGACAATGCGCCGGCCGATTCGCATTACGCTGCTGGTGATGCTGGAGAAGTCCGAGATCCGGTTTCTGCCCCTCGGCGGGCGCCGGGTGGCGTACGAGGTGCGCGGCAGCGGTCCACCGCTGGTCGCTCCTGCGTGGTGGGTGAGTCACCTTGAACTCGACTGGCAGAACGCCGACTTCCGTCGATTCTGGGACGGGATCTCCGACGGATACACCTTGATCCGGTACGACCGGCTCGGCGTCGGCATGTCGGACCGCACGGTCACAGACTCCGATCTGACTCTGGACAGCGAGGTCGCGACGCTGCGCGCGCTCATCGACGAGCTCGGGCTCAACCGCGTTTCGCTCATCGGCGGCTCATCGGGGAGCTGCACGGCGATCGCCTTCGCCGCGGCGTTTCCCGAGCGCGTCGAGCAGATGGTGTTGTACGGGTCGTACCCGGACGGTTCGGAACTCACCGCGCCCGGGGTGGGTAACGCGATACTGGCTGCGATACAAGCTCATTGGGGTCTGGGATCACGTCTGCTGAGCGACATATTCCTCGGCAGGGCCGACGCTGACGAGCACGAGCGATTCGGCCGGTTGCAGCGCGAGGCGACGACGGCTGAGACCGCCGCTGCGGTGTTGGCGATGGTGTATCGCCTCGACGTTCGAGACCGCCTCGCGCACGTTCGTTCGCCGACGCTGGTGGTGCATCGTCGCGACGACCGCGCCGTGCCGTACCGGCTGGGGCGCGAGGTCGCCGCCGCGATTCCGGGCGCGACATTCATTCCGCTGAAGGGCAGCGCGCACTTCCCATGGCACGGTGACGCCGATTCCGTCGTCCGCGCATGCCGCGAAGCGCTGGGCCCCGCGCAGCCGTCCCCTCACACCGAGAGCACGCAAGAGCTGGTCCTTTCGGTCCGCGAACGCGAAGTGCTCGGCTGCATCGCGCGTGGCCTCAGCGATCGCGAGATCGCCGAGCAACTCGTGCTCAGCTCGCACACCGTGCATCGCCACGTCGCGAATATCCGCCGCAAGCTGGGTCGCACATCACGAACCGCCGCCGTCGCCGAAGCCGCGCGTCTCGGGATCCTGTGAAATAGCCGAAAGCGGCCATCTGTCGAAGATGGCCGCATCGGGCGATGCGCGCACCACACGCCGGCTCCTACGTTTGCGCCATGACCGATATCGCCGACGTCAACTCCGATTCCGAGCCGCGGGTGAAGCCGCCATCCGCCGGATGGCTACGGATCTTCGCGCTCGTATACGACCCGTTTCTCCTGCTGGGTGAGATCGCTGGCATGCGACACCGCCGGCGTACGCTGCTAGCCGAGGCCTACGGCCGCGTCGTGGAGATCGGGTCCGGGACCGGGTTGAACATCGCGCACTATCCGGAAGCGGTCACCGAGCTGCTGCTCACCGAACCCGAGCCGGGGATGCGCAAGAAGCTGTCCCGCCGACTGCGTCGAAACAGTTGTCTCACAGGGATTGTCGATGCGCAGGCCGAAGAGCTGCCGTTTGCCGCCGAGTCCGTGGACACCGTCGTGTCGACGCTCGCCCTGTGCACGGTCGATGAGCCCGAACGCGCGCTCCGTGAAATCGCGCGGGTGCTCCGGCCCGACGGTCAGCTGCTGTTCATCGAGCATGTGCGGGCGAGCTCACGGGTGCTGGCGGCGTTGCAGGACCGCTTTGCCGGACCGTGGCGTCACTTCGCGGGCGGCTGTCGCTGCAACCGGGACACCGTGGGACGCATGCGAGCTTGCGGATTCACCGTCACGTCCCAGGACGTCGTGTGGCGCGGCATGCCGGCGATAGTCCACCCGCTCGCGATCGGTCGTGCGACACGAAGGGAAATCACATGAGAACTCGCGTAATTGGAAAAGCGTCGCTGGCGGCGGTCGCCCTTTCGGGCGCGTTGGCGGGTCTCGTCGCCGGCGTCGCAGACGCCAAGCCGATGGAACGTGAAGACCAGCGGTATTGCGCCAAGATCGTCAGGGACTACGAAACCACCGGGCGCATCTACCGGGACTACCACAACCGGTACGGCCCCAACGATGCGCTGACCATCCAGGCTTCCAGCAACTACTACCGCGCCGCCAACGCGTTCGCGAGCTCGCCCTGCAGGTGACGGCGGCCTGCAAGACTGCTCGCATGAGCAGCAGCGAGCAATCGCTGACCAGTGGCGACTTTCCCGTGCACTGGCCGGTGACCACGCGATGGACCGACAACGACATGTTCGGTCACCTCAACAACGCGGTTTACTACGAACTGTTCGACACAACGATCAACGGCTGGATCAACACGAACTGTGACATCGACTCGCTGACCGTGCCGTGGCTGGGCGTCGTCGCGGAATCGGGGTGCCGGTACTTCGCCGAACTGCGTTTCCCCGAACCGCTTTTCGTCGGCCTATCTGTCACGCGGTTGGGCAACAGCAGCGTCACGTACCGGATGGGGATCTGGCAGGACGGCAAGTCCGACGAACCCGTCGCGGCGACCGGCCATTGGGTGCACGTCTACGTCGATCGGGAGAGCCGGCGGCCGGTGCCGATCCCCGGCGTGATCCGGGCTCTGCTCGAAAAGGCGACGGTCGACTAGTCGATATGCTCGTGCGATGCCGTTCGTGAGCCAGACCGTCGAGGTCGCCGCCCCCGCCGAAGTGATCATGGGGATCGTCGCCGACTTCGAGTCGTATCCGTCGTGGAACGAGGAGATCACGGGCTGCTGGGTGCTGGCGCGCTACGACGACGGCCGACCCAGCCAGTTGCGCTTGGATGTCGTCGTACAGGGGCAGTCGGGCACGTTCATCACCGCGGTCTACTACCCCGACGAGCACCAGATCCAGACGGTGCTTCAACAGGGTGAGTTCTTCGAGAAGCAGGAACAGAAGTTCTCGGTGGTGCCGATCGGCGGTACGTCGCTGCTGACGGTCGACCTCGACGTCGAGACCAAACTGCCGATCCCGAGCCAGATGGTGAAGAAGGCGATCGCTGACACGCTCGACTACCTCGCGGGCAATTTGAAGACCCGCGCCGAGGAACTCTCCGCAGGCGCTTGATCTCGATGGCGCAGCGGGCGCGCGGAAGGGGTCGGTGTCAGCCCCACAGCTTTGTCTCGTCGAGCCGGGCGATCAGTCGCCGGGCGCCGTCGGTGAATTCGCCGCCGGTCAATCTGACGACGGTGTCCACATCGCCATGACGCAGCGCGGCGATCATCTCGCGGTGCCCGGTCACTGCCGAACGTCCCCACTCCGGATCGCCGGCGTAGAGCTGCCCCGGCAGGTACCGCGCGACATGTAAGAGGAACCACGCCAACTTGATGCGCCCGGTCGACCTGTTGAGCGTCCGGTGAAACGCGAACTCGGCGGAGGCGATCTCGTCGAGGTCGTGTCCTCCGACGGCGGCGGCCAGCGCGTCGTTGAGATGCTCCAGCTCGTCGATCTCCGCAGGCGTGATCCGTTCGGCCGCCGTCGCCGCCAACTCCTTGGCGATCGTGCCCTGCAGCCAGAAGATGTCCTCGACGTCGGAGCGGTTCAGCGGTACGACCACATGACCGCGGTGCGGCTCGAGCTGAACCATGCCCTCGCCACGCAGTGTGCGCAGCGCCTCACGCACCGGGGTGATGCTGACCCCCAGCTGGGCGGCGGTGTCGTCCAGCCGGATGAAGGTGCCGGGGCGCAGGACGCCGGTCATGATGTCGGTGCGCAGGCGAGCGGCGACCTCGTCGGACAACTGCTCGCGCCGCACCGGTCGACGGGGGCGGGTGCGGGCTCGCGGGGGTGCGTTCACGGGGCTCTCCGGTCCGTATGGCGTGGGGTTGTACCCGAGCGGCCGAGGCCATACTGTGACCGGGGCAACACAATGTTTGATCAAATGTAAGAACTGCGCAACCCAGCTTGAGGAGTCGTCGCCGTTGGCTTCCCCGTTGTCGCCCGATCCGACCGAGCAGCCGTTTCTCGCGCGCCGGCAGAACTGGACGACCCAGCTTGCGCGGCATTCGCTGATGCAGCCCGACGCCACGGCCCTGCGTTTCCTCGGCCGCACCACGACGTGGCGCGAACTCGACAACCGCGTCGCCGGCCTGGCGGGCGCGCTCAGCAGGCGCGGCGTCGCGTTCGGCGACCGGGTGCTGATCCTGATGCTCAACCGCACCGAGTTCATCGAGTCGTTCCTGGCGATCAACAAGCTCGGGGCCATCGCCGTGCCGGTCAACTTCCGGATGACCCCGCCCGAGATCGCATTCCTGGTCAGCGACTGTCAGGCAAAGGTCGTCATCACCGAATCGGTGCTGGCGAGCGTGGCGGCCGCGGTCCGCGACCTCGACCAGACGCTGTCGACGGTCATCGTCGCCGGCGGAACCACCGAGGACGCCTACGGTTCCCGACTGATCGGCTACGACGACCTGGTCGCCGAGGACGGCGCCCCGGCGGCGACCGTGGACATCCCCAACGACTCACCAGCGCTGATCATGTACACGTCGGGGACCACCGGAAGGCCCAAGGGTGCGGTGCTCACCCACACCAACCTCACCGGCCAGACGATGACGATGCTGTTCACCAACGGCGCCGACATCAACAACGACGTCGGCTTCATCGGCGTGCCGCTCTTCCACATCGCAGGCATCGGCAGCATGCTGCCCGGCCTCACGCTCGGTCGGCCGACGGTCCTCTACCCGTTGGGCGCCTTCGATCCCGGTGCGCTGCTGGACGTCCTCGAAGCAGAAGGGGTCACCGGCATCTTCCTGGTACCCGCGCAGTGGCAGGCGGTCGTCGCCGAGCAGCATGCGCGCCCACGAACCGTGAAGTTGCGGACGCTGTCGTGGGGTGCGGCTCCGGCATCGGATACGTTGCTGCGCAGTATGTCTGAGACATTCCCCGGAACGCAGATCCTTGCCGCCTTCGGCCAGACCGAGATGTCGCCTGTCACTTGCATGCTGCTCGGCGACGACGCGATCCGGAAACTGGGCTCAGTCGGCAAGGTCATCCCGACGGTGTCCGCACGGGTGGTCGACGAGAACATGAACGACGTGGAGATCGGCCAGGTCGGCGAAATCGTCTATCGCGCGCCCACCCTGATGGCCGGCTATTGGAACAACCCGAAGGCCACTGCCGAGGCGTTCGCCGGCGGCTGGTTTCACTCCGGTGACCTGGTGCGCCAAGACGCCGAGGGCTACATCTGGGTCGTGGACCGCAAGAAGGACATGATCATCTCCGGCGGGGAGAACATCTACTGCGCGGAACTCGAGAACGTCCTTGCCGCGCATCCCTCGATCGTCGAAGTGGCGGTGATCGGGCGCGCCGACGACAGATGGGGGGAGGTGCCGGTGGCCGTCATCGCGCTCGGCGGCGACGCCGATCTCGGGCTCGCGGATCTCGAGAAATTCCTGTCCGACCGCCTCGCGAGGTACAAGCATCCGAAGGCGTTGGAGATCGTCGACGCGCTGCCCCGCAACCCTGCTGGCAAAGTACTGAAAACCGAACTGCGTGTGCGTTTCAGCGCGCAGAAGCGGATTGACGCGGGCGAAGATACAAGTGCGCCAACGGTTTCGGCTGGCGCACAAGAGATTTAGGGAATTGGGGCGGGTTTGCTAACGGTTCAGGGCTCAATCTCCCGGATGCGGTCCACCGCGGGGATGGCATCGGGTACAGTTCTGTGGTCTGTCTTACTACCGACGAGTAGGGAGACGCTGGTCACACACAGCGGGTTGGGGCGAGGAGGCCGCGTGCGACAGGGGCTGCCGTTGCGCCGTCACGGCTGCGGTTTCGTGGGGGGGACGTCCCGATGACGGCGCAGGGGACCGACATCGTCGGTTACGTACGCGACCAAGTGAGGCCCGGCCTCACCGCGGTCGGCGGATTCGTGCGCATGTGCGTGCTGACCGCCAAGGCACTTTTCAAGCCGCCGTTCCAGTGGCGCGAGTTCATCCTGCAGAGCTGGTTCCTGATGCGGGTGGCGTTCCTGCCGACGCTCGCGGTGTCGATCCCGCTGACGGTGCTGCTGATCTTCACCCTGAACATCCTTCTCACCGAGTTCGGCGCCGCCGACATCTCCGGTGCCGGTGCCGCGCTGGCCGCCGTCACCCAGCTCGGACCGCTGGTGACGGTGCTCGTGGTGGCCGGCGCCGGGTCGACCGCGATCTGCGCAGACCTCGGTGCCCGCACGATTCGTGAAGAGATCGACGCACTGGAGGTGCTCGGCATCGATCCGATCCAGCGCCTGGTCGTGCCGCGCGTGATCGCATCGACGTTCGTCGCCCTGCTGCTCAACGGTGCGGTGATCACCATCGGCCTGGTCGGCGGCTTCATCTTCGGCGTTTACCTGCAGAACGTCTCCGCGGGCGCCTATGTCTCCACGCTCACCCTCGTCACGGGCCTGCCCGAAGTGCTCATCTCGATCGTGAAGGCCATGACGTTCGGACTCATCGCCGGTCTGGTCGGCTGTTACCGCGGACTCACGGTCGCGGGCGGCGCCAAAGGTGTCGGCACCGCGGTCAACGAGACGCTCGTGTTGTGCGTGATCGCCCTGTTCGCGGTCAACGTGGTGCTGACCACGATCGGTGTCCGGTTCGGAACGGGGAGCTGACGTGTCGACAACCCAGGTCCTGCGTTCTCGGTTTCCGCGGGGGTTCTCCCGCGGGGCGGACGTCGTCACCGCACCCGCGCGGTTCCTCGACAGCATCGGCCACGTCGCGTGGTTCGTCGTCACCGCCATCGGGTCGATCGGCCACGCGCTGCGCTACTACCGCAAGGAGACCCTGCGCCTGATCGCCGAGATCGGCATGGGCACCGGCGCCATGGCCGTCATCGGCGGCACCGTGGCGATCGTCGGGTTCGTCACGCTGTCGGGTTCATCGCTCGTCGCGATCCAGGGTTTCGCATCGTTGGGCAACATCGGCGTGGAGGCCTTCACCGGCTTCTTCGCCGCGCTGATCAACGTGCGCATCGCCGCACCCGTCGTCGCGGGTCAGGCGCTGGCCGCCACGGTCGGTGCCGGAGCGACCGCGGAACTGGGCGCCATGCGGATCAGCGAGGAGATCGACGCACTGGAGGTGATGGGCATCAAGTCCATCTCCTACCTGGTGTCCACCCGCATCATGGCCGGCTTCATCGTCATCATCCCGCTGTACGCGATGGCGATCATCATGAGCTTCCTGTCCGCTCAGGTCACCACGACGGTCTTCTACGGGCAGTCGATCGGCACCTACGAGCACTACTTCCGGACGTTCCTGCGCGCCGACGACGTCATGTGGTCGTTCGTACAGGCGATCATCATCTCGGTCATCGTGATGCTCAACCACTGCTACTACGGCTACTTCGCCAGCGGCGGCCCGGTGGGCGTCGGTGAGGCCGTGGGCCGGTCGATGCGCGCATCGCTGGTCGCGATCGTCTGCGTGGTTTTGTTCGCATCGTTGGCGCTCTACGGCGTCGACCCGAACTTCAACCTGACGGTGTAGCGCCATGACCGCACCTCTGAACAACTCGCGCACCCCGCCGTACAAGTTGGCCGGCCTCGTGCTGGCACTGCTGACGATCGTCGCCATCGTGCTGGTGTACTTCCAGTTCCGCGGCGACTTCCTGAGGCGCGATCAGCTGACCATGATGTCGGCGCGCGCGGGTCTGTCGATGGATCCCGGCGCGAAGGTCACCTACAACGGGGTGGAGATCGGCCGGGTCGCCAGCGTCAACGCGGTGGACGTCGACGGTGAGCCGCAGGCGAAGATCGTCCTCGACGTCGATCCCAAATTCATCAGGCTGATCCCGAAGAACGTCGAGGCCGACATCAGCGCGACGACGGTGTTCGGCAACAAGTACATCTCGTTCACCTCGCCGAAAAACCCGTCCCCGCAGCGGATCACGTCGTCCGACGTGATCGACGTGACCCGGGTGACCACGGAGTTCAACACCTTGTTCGAGACGGTGGTGTCGCTGTCGTCGCAGGTGGATCCGATCAAGCTGAACCAGACGCTGGCCGCCACCGCCGAGGCGCTGGACGGTCTCGGTGACCGCTTCGGAAAGTCGATCGAGAACGGCAACGCGATCCTGTCCGACATCAACCCGCAGATGCCGCAGATCCGTCGGGACAACCAGCTGCTCGCCGACCTCGGCGACGTCTACGCCAATGCATCACCGGATCTGTTCGACGGTCTCCAAAACGCGGTCACCACGGCCCGCACGCTCAACCAGGAGCAGGGCACCATCGACCAGGCGCTGATGGCCGCGGTCGGCTTCGGCAACACCGGCGCCGACGTCTTCGAGCGTGGCGGTCCGTATCTGGTCCGCGGCGCGGAGGATTTGATCCGTCCGTCGGAGATCCTGGACGAGTACAGCCCGGCCCTCTTCTGCACGATCCGTAACTTCCACGATGTCGAACCCAAGGTGGCGGCGTCGCTGGGCGGCAACGGCTACTCGCTGCGTACGCTATCGGCACTCATGGGCCTTGGTGCCGGCAATCCTTATGTCTATCCGGACAACCTGCCGCGCGTGAACGCCAGGGGCGGTCCCGAGGGTAAACCTGGCTGCTGGCAACCGATTACGCGTGACCTGTGGCCGGCGCCACACCTCGTGATGGATACAGGCGCGTCGATCGCGCCGTACAACCACTTCGAGTTGGGCCAGCCGCTCCTGATCGAGTACGTCTGGGGTCGCCAGGTGGGGGAGAACACGATCAACCCATGAAAATCACCGGTACAGCCATCAAGCTCGGCGCCTTCTCGCTGGTGCTGTTGCTGTTCACCGCGATCATCATCGTGGTGTTCGGGCAGATGCGTTTCGACCGCACCACCGGCTACTCGGCGGTGTTCTCGAATGCCAGCGGACTCCGCGCCGGACAGTTCGTCCGCGCGTCCGGTGTGGAGGTCGGCAAGGTCTCCAAGGTCGAGCTCATCAACGACGGCTCGCAGGTCCGGGTCGACTTCGACGTCGACCGGTCGCTGCCGCTGTTCGACGGCACCACCGCCTCGATCCGCTACCTGAATCTCATCGGCGACCGGTACATGGAGCTCAAGCGCGGCGAGAGCGACAGGCGGCTGCCCAGTGGGGGCACGATTCCGGTCACCCAGACCGAACCCGCGCTCGACCTCGACGCGTTGATCGGCGGCTTCCGCCCGGTGTTCCGGGCCCTCGATCCGGACAAGGTCAACACCATCGCCCAGTCGATCATCACGATCTTCCAGGGCCAAGGCGGCACCATCAACGACATCCTTGACCAGACCGCGTCGCTGACGTCGGCACTGGCCGACCGCGACCAGGCGATCGGAGAGGTGATCAAGAACCTCAACACGGTCCTGGACACCACGGTCAAGCATCAGCAGCAGTTCGACGAGACGCTGGTCAACTTCCAGACGCTGATCACGGGCTTGAACGATCGGCGCGATCCGATCGCCTCCTCGGTGGCCGACATCAGCGACGCCGCGGGAACCATCGCGGATCTGCTGGCGGACAACCGCCCCCTGCTGCAGAGCACGATCGGTCACCTCGAGGCCGTCCAGCAGCCGCTGATCGACCAGAAGGACAAGCTGAACGACATCCTGACCAGGCTGCCCACCGCTTTCAAGATCATCGGGCGCGCGGGCGGAATCTACGGTGACTTCTTCAACTTCTACTCGTGTGACATCTCGATCCGCATGAACGGGCTGCAGCCCGGCGGTCCTGTCCGCACCGTCAAACTCTTCAGCCAGCCGTCGGGTAGGTGCACGCCGCAATGAGAACTCTGGAGGGATCGAACCGGGTCCGAAACGGGCTGATGGGCATCCTCGTGCTCATCCTCGTCATCGGTGTCGGGCAGAGCTTCGCCAGCGTGCCGATGCTGTTTGCGACGCCGACGTACTACGCCGAATTCTCCGACACCGGCGGGCTCAACAACGGCGACAAGGTGCGCATCGCGGGCGTGGACGTAGGTCTGGTGCGCAGCGCCGAGATCGAGGGAGACAAGGTCATCATCGGCTACTCGCTCGACGGCACCCAGATCGGGACCGAGAGCCGGGCGGCCATCCGCACCGACACCATCCTCGGTCGCCGCAACATCGAGATCGAGCCGCGCGGATCAAAGCCGTTGAAGGCCAACGGGACAATTCCGCTGGGCCAGACGACCACGCCGTACCAGATCTACGACGCGTTCTTCGACGTGACCGAGGCGTCGTCGGACTGGGACACCCAGACCGTCAAGAAGTCGCTGAACGTGTTGTCGGAGACCATCGACCAGACCTACCCGCACCTGAGTGCCGCACTCGACGGTGTGGCGCGGTTCTCCGACACCATCGGCAAGCGCGACGACCAGATCAAGCAGCTGCTCGCCAACGCCAACAAGATCGCCGGCATCCTCGGCAACCGCAGCGAACAGATCAACAAGCTGCTCGTCAACGCCCAGCAGCTGCTCGCCGCCATCAACGAACGCCAGTACGCGGTCAGCATGCTGCTCGAACGCGTCGGTTCGTTCTCCGAGCAGGTCCGCGGATTCATCGACGACAACCCCAATCTGAACCACGTGCTCGAACAGCTGCGCACGGTCAGCGACGTGCTCACGGAGCGCCGGTTTGACCTGATGGACACGCTCACGACGGTTGCCAGCTTCGTGGCGTCCCTCGGTGAAGCGGTCGCGTCGGGTCCCTACTTCAAGGTGATGCTCGTCAACCTGCTGCCCGGCCAGATCCTGCAACCGTTCGTCGATGCCGCGTTCAAGAAGCGCGGCATCGACCCCGAGAAGTTCTGGGGTGACGCGGGTCTGCCCGCATGGCGGTTCCCGGATCCCAACGGCGCCCGCTTCCCGAACGGCGCTCCGGCGCCGGGACCCGCTGTGCTGGAAGGCACGCCAGAACATCCCGGACCGGCAGTGCTGAAGGGCTCGCCGTGTTCCTACACGCCGGGACCCGGCGGCATCCCCACCGCCGCCAACCCGCTGCCGTGCGCGGGTCTGACCGTCGGTCCGTTCGGGGACAACCCGTACGGACCCAACTACGGACCGCCGGATGTGGTCACGTCCGACCCGAACGTGCACGGCCCACAGCCGTCGCCGGGTGTACCAGCCGCCGCGATCCCCGGTCAGATCTCGCCGGACATGCCCGGTGCCCCCGCACCGCTTCCGCCGGCTCCGCCAGGTGCTCGCACGGTGCCCGTCGGGCCGCAGCCTCCGCTGCCGCCGGACTTCACGCCGGGCATCGCGCCGCTGCCCCCGGCCCTGACCGGACCGCCGCCGCCTCCAGGCCCGGGTCCGGACGCGGGACCTGCCGGGACACCGCCATTGCCGGGGAACCCGCCGTTCCTTCCACCACTTTCGCAGGGACAGTAGGGGGTGTAACCGATGACAACGATTTTCAACGTTCGAAACATGAAGTTGCCCAAGGTATCCCGTGCTGCCCTGATCATCGGCACGCTTGTCGTGATCCTCGCGCTGGTGGCTGTGTTCGTCGGATGGAATCTGTACAAGAAGCTGACGACCAATACCGTCGTGGCCTACTTCCCCGAGACGCTCGCGTTGTACCCCGGCGACAAGATCCAGATCATGGGCGTCCAGGTCGGCACGATCGACTCGATCGAGCCCGCCGACGACAAGCGGGCGATGGAGGTCACCTTCAACTACGACAACAAGTTCAAGGTGCCCGCCAACGCGACGGCGTCGATCCTGAACCCCAGCCTGGTCGCCTCCCGCGTCATCCAGTTGTCCCCGCCCTACACGGGTGGACCGGTGATGGAGGACGGTGCGGTCATCCCGATCGAACGCACGCAGATCCCGGTCGAGTACGACGAGCTGCGCGACTCGATCAACCGCATCCTGCGCGACCTCGGTCCGACGCCGGAACAGCCGAAGGGGCCGTTCGGCGACATCATCGAGTCGGCCGCCGATGGGTTCGCGGGCAAGGGTGAACAGCTCAACAAGACGTTGAACGGCTTGTCCGAGGCGCTCTTCACGCTCAACGAGGGTCGCGGTGACTTCTTCGCCGTGGTCAAGAGTCTCGCGCTGTTCGTCAATGCGCTGTACCAGAGCGATCAGCAGTTCGTCGCGCTGAACGACGACCTCGCGACGTTCACCAACGCGTTCACCAACACCGACCGCGAAGTCGCCAACGCGCTCCAGGACCTCAATACGCTGCTGGCGACCACGCGCAGCTTCCTCGACGAGAACGCCGAAGTGCTGACGCACGACGTGAACAACCTCGCGGACGTGACAAACGCGATCCTGCAGCCCGATTCGAAGGACGGTTTGGAAACCGCGCTGCACGTGTTCCCGAACCTTGGCGCCAACCTGATGAACATCGTCTCCCCCGTCACCGGCGGTGTGAATAGCTTCCCGGTGATCAACAACTTCGCCAACCCGCTCCAGTTCATCTGCAGCTCGATTCAGGCAGGTAGCCGGTTGGGGTATCAGGAATCGGCCGAGATGTGTGCGCAGTATCTCGCCCCGATCCTGGACGCCATCAAGTTCAACTACCTGCCGTTCGGCATCAACCAGACCACGACGGCGATGACGCTGCCTAAACACATCGCCTACTCCGAGCCCAGGCTTCAGCCGCCGCCGGGATACAAGGACACCACCGTGCCGGGCATCTGGTCGCGGGACACGTTGTTCTCGCACGGCAACCACGAGCCCGGCTGGGTGACCGCGCCAGGTATGCAGGGCGTCGATGTGCAGCCCCTCACCAAGAACATGATGTTCCCCGAATGCCTCGCGGAGCTGATGGGTGGGCCTGATTGCGTGATCCCGCCCGCGCCGCCGACCTTCGGTGGTCCGCACCAGGCCGGTCCGCCGAACGCGTACACCGAGAACACCCCGCTGCCACCGCCCTGGTATCCGCAGCCGGGACCGGTTCCCGGTCCCGCGCCCGGCGTCGTCCCCGGCGATCCGGGAAGTGCGGCGGCCACCGGCGCGTTGCCCTTCCCCGGGTCCGGCCCCGCTCCCGGCCCTGCGCCGGCGCCCGTGGCGGCACCGGCGCCCGTTGGACCACCGCTACCCGCTGAGGCAGGCTGATGATGACCGGTCGCAGATTGAGGCGAATCGCGGTACGCACCGTCGCGCTGGTGGCGGTCGCGCTGACGCTGAGTTCGTGCGGGGTGTGGCCGTGGCGCGGCATCTCCAACGTGGAGCTGCCCGGCGGCCCGGGGACCGGTTCGGACCGGATGACGGTCTACGTGCAGATGCCGGACACGTTGGCGCTCAACGTCAACAGCCGCGTCCGGGTGGCCGACGTGTTCGTCGGGCGCGTGCGGTCGATCGAGCTGAAGAACTGGGTCGCGACGCTGACCCTGGACATGGAGCCCAACCTCGGGCTGCCGTCCAACGCGCTCGCCCGCATCGGACAGACCAGCCTCCTGGGCAGCCAGCACGTGGAGCTGGAGCCGCCGCCCGATCCGTCGGGGCAGCCGTTGCGCAGCGGCGACACGATCCCGTTGAAGAACAGCTCGGCGTTCCCGAGCACCGAGCGGGTACTGGCGAGCATCGCCACCATCCTGCGCGGCGGTGGAGTGTCGAATCTCGAGACGATCCAGACCGAGATCTTCAATGTGCTCAATGGCCGGGCCGACCAGATTCGGGAGTTCCTGAACAAGCTCGACACGTTCACCGACGAACTGAACAAGCAGACGCAGGACATCACCCGCGCGATCGATTCCACCAACCGGTTGCTCTCGATCGTCGCCCAGCGCAACGACACGCTGGATCAAGTGCTGATCGAATTCCCGCCACTGATCAAGCATTTCGCCGATACGCGCGACCTGTTCGCCGACGCGGTCGAGGCGTTGGGCCGGGTCAGCCTCGCTGCGGACAACGCCCTGGCGCCAGCGAGCGACAACCTGAACACCAACCTGCAGAACTTGCAGCGGCCACTGAAGCAGCTGGGCCGGGCGTCGCCGTACGTCATCGGTGCGCTCAAGTTGATGCTCACGGCGCCGTTCTCGATCGAGAACGTGCCGAAGGTCATCCGCGGCGACTACCTCAATGCGTCGTTGACGGTGGACCTGACGCTCTCGGCTCTCGACAACGCCGCCTTGTCCGGCACGGGTGTCTCAGGTATGTTGCGCGCGCTCGAGCAGTCCTGGGGCCGTGATCCGGCGACGATGATCCCGGATGTCCGGTTCACGCCGAACCCGCACAACGCACCAGGCGGGCCACTGGTCGAAAGGGGTGAGTGAGCAGTGCTGACCAGGTTCATCAAGATTCAGTTGGTGCTGTTCACCATCCTGACGGTGATCGCGGTCGTCGTACTCGGCTGGTACTACCTGCGGATACCGAGCCTGGTCGGCATCGGGCAGTACGAGCTGAAGGCCCAACTGCCGCGGTCCGGCGGCCTGTATGCCACTGCCAACGTGACCTACCGCGGCACCCAGATCGGCAAGGTCACCAGCGTGGTGCCCACCGAGACCGGTGCGATGGCGACGATGAGCATCGACGACCGGTACAAGATCCCGGCCGACGCGTCGGCGAACGTGCACTCGGTGTCGGCGATCGGCGAGCAGTACCTCGACCTGGTGTCGACGGGTAACCCGGGTCAGTACCTCAGCCCCGGGACGGTCATCACCGACAGCACCGTGCCGAGTGAGGTCGGTCCCGCACTGGATGCGGCCAACGAGGGCCTTGCGGTGCTGCCCAAGGAGAAGATCGACGCTCTGCTCACCGAGACGTCCAATGCCGTCGGCGGTTTGGGACCCGCACTGCAACGACTGGTCGACTCGACCTCGAATGTGGCGCAGGGCTTCAAGGACAACCTACCTCAGGTCAACGACATCATCGCCAACTCGGCGCCGATTCTGGACAGCCAGGTTCAGTCCGGCGACAACATCGAGGCGTGGTCGCGGAACCTGAACGTCATCGCCGCGCAGGCGGCTGAGCAGGACGCCGCCCTGCGCAGCGGCATCCAGGACGCCGCTCCGACGCTCGATCAGGTGAACGCGGTGTTCAGCGATGTGCGTGACTCGCTGCCCCAGACGCTGGCCAATCTCGCGATCGTCATCGACATGCTCAAGCGCTACAACAAGGGCCTGGAACAGACTTTCGTGATGTTGCCGCAGGGCGCGGCGGCCGCCCAGGCGGGAACCCTCTTCGAGGACCTCGGTCAACTGCCGCTTGTGCTGGCGATCAACCAACCGCCGCCGTGTCTCACCGGTTTCTTGCCCGCATCCGAATGGCGCTCGCCAGCGGATACGTCCATGGCGCCGCTGCCGAAGGGCACCTACTGCAAGATCCCGAAGGATTACCAGGGCAACGTCGTTCGTGGTGCCCGCAACTACCCGTGTGTGGACGTGCCGGGCAAGCGCGCGGCCACGCCGATGGAATGCCGCAGCCCCGAACCGTACGTGCCGCTGGGCACCAACCCATGGTACGGCGATCCGAACCAGATCCTGTCCTGCCCGGCACCCGGCGCTCGGTGCGATCAGGGTGTCAACCCGGGACGTGGTGTCATCCCGGCCCCGACGGTCAACAACGGCGTGAACCCGGCTCCCGCCGACCAGCTGCCTCCGCCGCAGTCGACGCTGCCGGTCAGTGACCCGCTGAGCCCTCCTGGCCAGGGCACCGTCAGCTGCAGTGGACAACAACCCAACCCCTGCATCTACACTCCGGCACCAGGGCCTCCGGGCTCCACGGCCGTGTACAGCCCGTCCAGCGGCCAGGTAGTTGGGCCTGACGGCGTCAGGTACAACGTCAGCAATTCGAGTAACTCAGGAGACGACGGATGGAAGGAGATGCTGGCACCAGCCAGCTGAACCCCACCGATGCTGATCAGGCGCACGAAGAGTCGTTAGCAGTACCGGATTCACCCGACCCGCAGACCGAAGAACCCACCGCCGAGCCGGCCGATGGTCGCCGCCCGTCGCGGCTCGGGCGGGGCTGGGTGGCCTCCATCGCCGCCGGCCTCCTGGTGCTGGCCGTGGCCGGCGGGGTCGCAGGCTATCTCGCGCTGAAGTCGAACGAGCAGAGTCAGGACAATGCGCGCTCCGAGGCCGCCGCCCTGCAGGCCGCCAGGGATTGCGTGGCGGCAACGCATGCACCCGACGTGACCGCGATGACCCAGGCGCAGTCCAAGATCATCGAATGCTCGACGGGTGACTTCGGCGCGCAGGCCAGTCTGTACAGCGGGGTCCTGGTGGACGCCTATCAGGCGGCCAACGTCACGGTGCAGGTGTCCGATATGCGCGCCGCGGTCGAACGGCACAACGACGACGGATCGTTCGACGTCCTGGTCGCGGTGCGGGTCAAGGTGACCAACTCCGAGGCCGCCGATCAGGAGCAGGGTTACCGGTTGCGTCTGCAGATGGCGCCGGACGCGGGCACCTACAAGATCGCGCAGTTGGATCAGGTCACGTCGTGACCTCATCTTCGCTGGTGCTGGAAGCCGCCAACGCCTCCGACGCGCCCGACGCCGACGAAGCGGCTGGACTGCCGCTCGCGACCTGGCCGGCGCGGGTCGGTGCGTTCTCTGTCGACGTTCTGCTCGGCCTCGCGGTGATCGCGGTCATGGCGCTGTCGGCGTTGAGCGCCCCATGGATGGGCTGGCTGTGGTGGGTCTTCGTCGCGGCAGCGGCGCTGACGATCGTGGCGATGGCAGTCAACCGACTGCTGCTGCCGACCATCACCGGCTGGAGCCTGGGCCGCGCGGCATTCGGCATCGCGGTGCGTACCCGCGACGGCGCCGCGCCGGGGCTGCTCCGGCTGGCGGGCAGGGATCTGGCGCACCTGCTGGACACCGCGGCGTTGTTCCTCGGCTGGCTGTGGCCGCTGTGGGACCGGCGGCGGCGCACGTTCGCAGATCTGCTGCTCCGCACCGAGGTGCACGACGTCGGACGTCCGGACCGCGACATGCGTCGGCCGGTGGCAGTGGCCCTGATCGTGGCGACGGTGCTGTGCGCGGTCGCGATCGGGCTGAGCTATCTGCTGGTGTACCGGCCGGAGCGGGCGGTCGACGTCGCTCGTCAGCAGATCGCCGAGCAAGGGCCCCGGATCGTCGAACAGATGCTCAGCTACCAGAGTGAGACTCTGCAACAGGACTTTTCACACGCCCAGTCGTTGACCACCGACAGCTATCGAGACCAGCTGATCGCGCAACAACAAGTGGTGCAGCAAGCCGGCGCGACATCCAACGAGTACTGGGCCGTCAGCAGTGCGGTCTTGTCGGCGTCAGCGAAACAAGCGGCGATGCTGCTCGCGATGCAGGGGCAGCGCGGCACCGATCCGAACGACCTGAAGTTCATCACCGCGACCCTGCGGGTGGACTTCGAGCGCTCTGATGACGGTCAGTGGAAGGTCGCCAATCTCATCGTGCTGAAGAAGCCGCAGATGAATGCGCCTGGCCAATGAGCCCGCGCCGCAAGATCGGAGCCGATGAGCCCGATTTCTTCGAGGTCAAACCGCAGCCGCCGCGGCGATGGGGACTGCCGGTTCTGGCCGCGGTGGCGTCGGTGTTGATCGCGGCCGCACTGACCGCCGGCACCCTGATGCTGGTCAGTCACAGAGCCGACGTCACGACCCGGACCGACGACGCCCAGGTGCTGGACTACGTGCAGGCGTTCATGACCACCTACACCACACTGGACCCGTTCAACGCCAACGCCTACACCGACAAGATCCTGTCGCAGGGCACCGGCGAATTCGAGAGCATGTTCAAAGAGAAGCAGAACGAGATCCTGATCCAGGTGGCGCAGGCGGAGCCGACGACCGGCACCGTGGTGGCCGCCGGTGTGCAGCGGTGGAACGACAACGGAAGCGCCGACGTCCTGGTGGCCACGAAGATCACCTCGAAGTCGCCCGATGGGAAGACGACGGTCGAGAGTGGAAACCGTTGGGTGGCAACGGCAATCAAGGAAGGACAGCAGTGGAAGATCAGCCAGCTGATCCAGGTGATCTGACCACCGAAGCGCAATCGCCGGAGGCCGAGCCGCGCCGCCGCCGGTTCTCGTTGCGACGCCGCGCGAAAACCCAAGAACCCGAATCGGTTTCCGAGCCCGAGCCGGTCGAAGGCGAGGAACCGAAGTCGCGGACACCCGTCGGCAAGTCGCGGCGTACCCCCAAGGCGGAGGCGCCGGTCGAGGAGCCCGCACCCGAACACGTTGAGGACGTTGAGGACGTCGAGGACGCCGAGGACGCCGAGGACGTGGTGGTCGAGGTCACCGACGAGCCGGCGGACGACCGGATCCTGATTCCGCATCGGCCCGCGGGCAAGCGGCTTCTGATCGCGGCCACCGTGGCGGCCGCCCTCTTCGTCGGCGCGGCCGGCTTCGCGGGCGCGACGGTGCAGCCGTACCTGACCGAACGCGCGGCCGTCGACACGAAGCTCGATGTCGCGCGCACGGCGGCCAGCGCGATCTCGACGCTGTGGAGTTACACCCCCGACAACATGGACTCGCTGCCGGATCGCGCCGAGGTGTTCCTCGGCGGCGACTTCGCCGCCGAGTACCGCAAGTACATCGACGCGATCGTCGCGACGAACAAGCAGGCCCAGGTCACCAACACCACGCAGGTGATGGGCGCTGCCGTGGAAACGCTGTCCGCCAACGAAGCCACCGCGATCGTCTATACGAACTCGGTGGCCACCAGCCCGGTGACGAAGAACATCCCGTCGCTGCGTTATCTGTCGTACCGGCTGACGATGAAGCGCGACCACGCGAAGTGGTTGATCACCAAGATGTCCACCGTGACGTCGTTCGATCTCACCCCGCAGCTCTAGGGCGGGCCATCGCCTACCGTGGCCGTCGAATCGCCGGTTTCGCATCGTTTGACGCATATCGCGCTGCTCCTACTGACGTTCGCGACCGGTCTCGTCGACGCGGTCAGCGTGCTGGAGCTGGGCCACGTGTTCGTCGCCAACATGACCGGCAACGTCGTCTTCCTCGGTTTCTGGCTGGCGCCACACACCGTGGTCGACGTGACCGCGGCCCTCGTCTCACTGGTGTCCTTCGTGACCGGCGCGGTGCTCGGCGGCCGCCTTGCCCGGCACCTCGACCGCGAAATCCGGCACTGGCTCGCGGTCACGCTGTGTATCGAAGTCGTGATGCTCGTGGCGCTGTCGATCCTCGCCGGCACAGGAGTTCTCGACTATCGCGACCACACCAAGCTGATCCTGATCGCGGGGCTGGCCGTCACGTTCGGAATCCAGAACTCCACCGCGCGCCAATTTGGCATCCAGGAACTGTCGACCACCGTCCTGACGACAACCATCTCCGGTATCGGATTCGACAGCAGGCTGGCAGGCGGCACCGGGGACCGCGAGAAGCTGCGATTCGGCGTTGTCATCGCGATCCTCGCAGGTGCGAGCCTCGGCGCGACGTTGACGCGGTTCGCCGTAGCGCCGGTGATCGGCCTCGCCGCGGCCGTGATCGCGTGCAGCGCCGCCATCTTCTGGTTCGGCGAGCGGCGTGAGGCGTAGTACCGCATCTGCTTGCCAGCGCAAAGGCCACCGGAAGTGGGTGTTTCAGTGGGCCTACCTGAGGAAATACGCTTTCTCCGGAGGTGGGGAGAGATGATCCGAATCGCTTCAGTGGTAGCTGCCCTCATCGGAGCCGTTCTGGTGTCCGCGCCGACGGCGGCGGCGACTCCGGACGAATACCTGCTGCAGTTGCAGGACAGATACGCCTTCCTGACTCCGCAACAACTGCTGGACGCCGGCAACAAGGTGTGCGCTGCCGAAAGCAACGGATCGATCTCACCCCAACTCACCGCGATGGTGGAAGACGATCTCAAGGTCTCCACGAACACCGCGCTCGAGATCGTGAGCGCTGCCGAGTGGAACATTTGTTGAGCCCCTGACGCCTTCGGGTGACTAGTCTCGGCGTATGCCAACAGCACTCGTCACCGGCGCGTCACGAGGTATCGGCAAGGGCATCGTCGAGCATCTGGCTGCGCGCGGCTGGGATGTCATCGCCGGGGTCAGGAGCCAGCAGGACGCCGACGCGGTGACCAAACTCGATCCCCAACGGGTGTCCTCGGTGATCCTCGATGTCACCTCTGCCGACGACATCGCGGCACTGGACGCGTCACTGCCCGAACACCTGGACGCGGTCGTGAACAACGCCGGAATCGCCGTCGGCGGAGCCGTCGAGATGCTGAGCCCCGATGACTGGCGAAAACAATTGGAAATCAATGTCATCGGTGCGTTCGCCGTGACCCAGGCGGTGCTACCGCGGCTGCGTAAGTCCCGTGGCCGTGTCGTGTTCATCTCCAGTGTCAACGGACGGCTGTCCATGCCTCTGGTCGGTGCGTACGCAGCGAGTAAGTTCGCGCTCGAAGCCGCAGCCGATGCACTGCGAATGGAGTTGACTCCGTGGAAGATTCGCGTCATTGTCGTCGAGCCCGCACAGACCGACACCGACATGTGGCGCACCGCAGACACCATGGTCGCCGACTTGGAGGCCGGCTTGTCCGCCGAGCACAAGAGCCTGTACGCCAAGCACATCGTGGGCTTCAAGAAGATGATCCCGATGTCGCAGAAGATCGCCGTTCCCACCGAGAAGGTTTCCGCTGTGGTCGAGGAGGCGCTGACCGCCAGGCGCCCGCGCGCCCGCTACATCGTCGGCCTCGGCCCCAAGGCGCAAGTGGCGTTGATGGCCGTGCTGCCGACGAAGCTGCGCGACATCGCGCTTCGTAAGGTGTCCGGCCAGCCCTAGATGGCGACCTTCGTCAAGACCAACCCGCGCGCCCCTGCCGGCTTCTTCGCGTGCGAGGCCGCAGGGCTGCGGTGGCTTTCGACCGCCCCCGGCGGAGTGCCGTGCGCGGAGGTCGTCGACTATGACGATGAGCGGCTGACGTTGCGACGGCTCGACACCGTGGCGCCCGACCGCACCGCCGCACTGGAGTTCGGCCGCCGGCTGGCACGCACTCACGACGCGGGTGCCGACACCTTCGGCGCCCCGCCGGACGGGTGGACCGGTGCCGGCTTCTTCGGTCCGTTGCACCACCCGCTGCCGATGTCGACGACAGGGCATGACACCTGGGGCCGGTTCTACGCGCGCGAGCGGTTGGCGCCCATGGCGGCGCGCGCGGCGGATCGGCTCGGCACAGAGACGCGCGGCGCCGTCGACGCCGTGATATCGCGTTGCGCGGCTGGGTACTTCGACGATGACGACCCGCCTGCGCGCCTGCACGGCGACCTGTGGAGCGGCAACGTCATGTGGACCCCGCGCGGTGTTGTGCTGATCGACCCCGCGGCACACGGCGGACACCGCGAGACCGACCTCGCGATGCTGACGCTGTTCGGGTGCCCGCACCTCGATGCCGTCATCGACGGTTACGAATCCCAGCGCAGGTTGACCGACGGCTGGCGTGAGCGGGTCGGCCTGCACCAGCTGTATCCGCTACTCGCCCATGTCGTTCTGTTCGGTCGCGGGTACGCGGGGCAGACCTCGGCCGCCGCAGCGCAGGCGCTGCGCTAGTTGAACGCCAGCCAGCTCGGCAGCGCCCGCTCGCGGGAGTCGCACAGCACCTGACGGGTGTCGCAATTGCCGTCCGGGGCACCGGCTCCCGCCCACATTCCGCCGGTGTCGCGGCGCAGGACGATCGACGACGAGCCGCCGCCGTCGAGCAGCACCGCGGTGTCGGAGCCGAGGCCGCGGAACAGGTCCTGGATCTGGTCGGGGGTGTAGCTGCCACCCTGGAAGACGTACATCTCGTCTTTACCCTTCGCGTATGCCAGGGCGGTGCGGGCGGCGCTCGGCCCGCCGTCGTTGAGCTGACCGGTATCCCCGGGCGACAGCAACCCGATGCCCGCCACCGCCACGAAACGGACGCCTTTGTCGAGCAGGTCCGCGATGACCGGTGATGCGGCGTCGTAGTCGTCGGGACTCTTGGGCGGCACCACGTAGGGAACGCCGGCAACCGGAAGGATCATGGTGGACAACGCCTTCCAGTGTTCGTTGCCGCCCGAGAGCCCCTGTTTACCCGCGTATGCGAGGGTGCCGGTGACCGCCGCGTTGGCGCGGCCCTGTCCACGCGTGTTGTCGACGTAGGCACCGAGCGGTGAGCTGCAGCCGGTCGTCTTCCACGATCCGCCCTTCTGCGGGCGGACATCGAAGAAGTTGGCGTTGATCGCGATCGTCGGCTGACCGAGCGCCTGCCACGCCTGCAGCGGTGAGAAGACCTCGGATGCCTGCAACAGACCCTCGCCGGTCCGCGCTCGCGGATCTCGTTCGCAGCGGCTCTGATATCCGCCGTGCGAGTCGACGAGGAGGCGCGGCGCGAGCCGTTGCGACGCCGACTTGATGATCATCAGGTGTCCACCGTTGCTCATCTCATACCAGTTGCCGCCGGCGTTGAGCATCGGCGCGGGGTGCCCGTTACCGAAGTTGTAGACCAGGTACGCGCCACGGGTGTTGGCGATGGCGCCTGCGAGCAGGTCGCGGCCGCTGGCGGCCTCGGCAGCCGGGGATCCCGCCGTCGTCGACAGCGCGGCGCACAGCATCAGCGCTGCGGTCGATGCCGCACAGCGCCGACGAAAAGTCGCTGGAATCGACAAACGGAATCCTCCTGTGACGACCCGACCCGAACAACACTAGCCACGCCAGCAACACTGTCAACTTTCGTCACAGGTCCATCACAATCGTGTTTCACCGCGACATTTGCGCTGTCGGCAACGCACCGGGCGCTCGCACTGGTTACTTCGCCGGGAACGGGGTAATCGCACCGGGTGCCCACCGTGTCGCGAACGTTCTCGGTCAGCCCGCCTCCACGCGTGGTGGTCGAGTACCTCAAGGATTTCGCCAACGCCGTCGAGTGGGATCCGGGCACGCAGCGGTGCACTCGCATCGACAGCGGCGCGATCGACGTAGGCGCGTCGTGGCACAACGTCTCCAGGATCTTCGGCTTCACCGCCGAACTCACATACACGCTCGACACCTTGGGCGACGGCAGCATCGTGTTCGTCGGCAAGAACAAGGGGTCGACGTCGGTCGAGCGGATCTACATCGACGCCGCGAGCACCGGATCGGTGATCACGTACCGCAACGAGCTCGAAATGCACGGGCTGCTGGTGCTTTTGAATCCATTGCTGAAGCTGGCCTTTGAGAAGCTGGCCAATGAGACGGAGAAACAGTTGACAACGGTGCTCAACCGGCTACCCATAGAGGAGAAAAAATGATCGGCACAATTCTCAGCGCGCTCGTCGTAGGCCTTATCGTCGGTGCGCTGGCTCGTCTCATCATGCCCGGAAAGCAGAGCATCGGTGTGATCATGACGATCGTGTTGGGTGCGCTCGGATCCTTCATCGGCTCCTGGCTGACCTATCAGCTCGGGTACCACAACTCCAACGGCGGGTGGCAGGTCATCCCGTTCCTTGTCGGCATCATCATCGCGATAGTGCTGATCGCCATCTATGTCGGCATCACGGGCCGGCGAAACAACACCAGGGGCACAACAGTCCGTTAGCGCGACGGCGGAGCCAGCCGGTACACGGCGTCGGCATAGTCGTCGGTGATGTACACCGCACCGTCAGGTCCCGTCACCGCGGCCACTGGGCGTCCCCACCGCGAACCGTCACCGGACTGGAACCCGCCGACCAGCGTCTGCTGATCACCCAACCCGCCGTCGCGCCAGGCGAAGAACGAAACTTCGGGTGCGCGTGGCGGTTCGCGGTTCCACGATCCGTGTACGCCGACGAGGGCCCCGCTGGCGTACGGCGTCGGCAGCACGCCGTCGGTGAAACTCATGCCCAGCGGCGCCGCATGCGATCCGAAGCTCTGTTCTATCGGGGGCAGCAGCGCGCAGTCCATGCGGCTGCCGTCGGCATTGGTCTGCACGTCGCGGATCAACGGTAGATTCGCCGGGCCGCCGTCGGGATTGCAGTACGGCCAGCCCAATTCGCGGCCGGGAGTCACGCGGGCGAGCGACTCCGGGGGATGTGCACCGACGTATTCGGGGTCGGGTTCGCCGGTCTGCGGGTTCGCGACGTTGTCGCGGTTGTTGACCGCGGTCCACAGCGAACCGTCAGGTGCGAAGGCCAGGCCGGTGCCGTTGCGCACCCCGGTCGCAAACGCCTGCGCGGGCCCTCCGCCGGGGGGAACGCGCATGATGGTCGCGCGCGGGGGATCGGCCTCGCGATCGTCGGCGGTGATGTTGCCCCTCGATCCGATCGAGAAGTACACGGCGCCGTCTCGACCGACGACCACGCTCTTGAGCGCGTGGTGATAGCTGCCGCGGAGGTCCTCGCTGTTCGCATCGGGAAGTCCTGGGGCGATGGTGCGCCGATTGACGGCCTTACCGTCGGCGTAGTCGTAGACGTCGACCTGATCACTTTCCGCGACGTACAAGGAGTTTCCGGCGAACGTCAATCCGTGGGGCTGGTCGAGGCCTTCGATCAGCACAGACGATGTCGGGGCGTCCTCGGCGGGCTGCAGGCGCACGACCTCGCCCGCGCTGGGAACGGATATCAGCAGCGCACCGTCCGGAGTCCACGTGGCGAGCCTGGGCTTGGGCATGCGGGCCCACACCGAGATCGTCCAGCCCGCGGGCACCAGCGCCTGCCGCGGCTCGTCGAAGGGCGCCTGCGCCATGTCTCGATCGACCTGCATGGTCACAGGAGTCAAGCCCGCGACTGATTCGGATGCCGGAGTGGTCGACGAGTCCGGCGACGGCGGGGCCGGGGCCGCCGAGCAGGCGGCGAGCAGCGTCACGCCGAATAGGCAAGATCCAATTCGGTTACGCCGCAGCCAAACCCGCATGCATCTCCCAGACAAGTATCTCAGCGGGTTCGGTCGCGGTGACGCGCTGACCGCCCGATGCCGTGAACCGTACGGCGTCGCCCTCGTGAAGAGGTCCCGCGGCTTCCAGACTGACCTCGCCGCGTGGGACGAACAGGTGCAGGTACGGCGCCGAGGGCAGCTCGATGCTCTCGCCGGCCTGCAGGCGGGCGCCGTGAAGTGCCGCATACTTGTTGCGGATCGTGATCGCGGCTTGATCGCGGTGCTCGGACATCCCGGACGCGATCGTCACCAACCCACCACGCAGCAGCTCGTCGTCGATCTCGACCTGCTGATATCCAGGCTCGAGTCCGGACTCGTCGGGCACGACCCACATCTGCACGAAATGTACTGGCTCAGTGTGGGATTGCTCGCCCGTCAAGGTCCATGAATCGTTCTTCTCGGAATGCAGGATGCCGCGTCCGGCCGACATTCGTTGAGCGAGTCCGGGATAGATGACGCCGGAGTTTCCAGTGGAGTCCTGGTGCACGAGTGAACCCCGGAGCACCCACGTGACGATCTCCATATCGCGGTGGGGGTGGGTGTCAAACCCGGTACCCGGCTTGACGATGTCGTCGTTGTTGACCAGCAGCAGACCGTGGTGGGTGTTCTCGGGTTCGTAGTGGCCGCCGAACGAGAACGAGTGCTTGGAGTCGAGCCAGGCGATCTTGGTCTTCGCGCGGTCGTCAGCGCGGCGGATGTCAACTGTCGGGGCCACATCAATGCGCGATCCGCGTCCGCTACTCGCTCTACTCATCGCGATCCTCTCGCTCCGGGCCCAGCCTAGGTGCGGCCACTGGACACCACAACATGGATGATGTGTCATGTATTCCATGTGGCTGACCGAGGAGCAACAGCAGATCTGGCGCAACTATCTGGTGATGACGAGCCGGCTTCAGTCGGCGATGCAGCGCCAGCTCCAGCAGGATTGTGAACTCTCGCTGTCGGACTACGACGTGCTGGTCGCGCTGGCGGAGCGCGGCCCGCTACGGATCAACGAATTGGGCGAAGCGTTGGCATGGGAACAGAGTCGGCTCTCGCATCAGCTGCGCCGGATGCGTGGCAGGGGTCTGGTCGAACGTCAGGGGAGTGACGACGATAGGCGCGGCGCCTCCGTCGAGCTCACCGACGGCGGTCGCTCCGCGCTGGCGCTGGCCGCACCCGGCCACGCTGAGTTGGTGCGCAGGGTGATGTTCGACGGGATGTCGCCGGCGCGGCTGAGGGCGTTCGGCGCGATGGCCGAGGCGGTCGCGCAGCGATTGACCACCAGTCAGACCCGTCGAACGTCATGACGCCGCACTCATTGCCGAAATAAGGTTCCAGTACGAAAACCGGGCGGATTGTGGACAACAAGTCGGATCTCGCGTCCATCTGTCGGACTCTGCTGTCACGTTTCGGACATGGATCTCTTGGACGGACCGTTCCTGGGCAGTGAGGCGTTGAGTGGCGGGCTCGTGACCAGACGGGCACTTCAACGCACGTTCTCGCGGGTGTATCGAGACGTCTACATGTCGAAGACCCAACCGATGACCCCCGTCGCACGTGCGAAGGCAGCGTGGCTGTGGTCAGGTCGCGACGCCGTCCTGGGTGGGCGATCGGCCGCGGCGATGTTCGGTTCGAAATGGATTGGCCGCGACGAACCGGCGGACCTGTTCCGCATCGGCGACGCCGCAAAGAAGATCAACATTCACCGAGACAAGCTCATCGCTGAAGAGATGTGTGTGGTCGATGGGATCCCCATGACGACACCGGCGAGGACGGCGTTTGATCTCGGGCGTAGAGGCACACTCGAGCGTGCTGTCATGTGGCTCGATGCGCTGGCGAACGCAACTCGGTTGGACTCCGCGGCTGTCGCTGATGTGATCGGTCGGCACGCCGGCGCGCGAGGCATCGTCCAGCTACGTCAGGCAGTGGATCTGATGGACGCCGGGGCCGAGTCGCCTCAGGAAACACGAACTCGACTGTTGTTGATGGCCGCGGGCTTTCCGCGACCCACGACCCAACTTCTCGTCTACAACCGCTTCGGTGAATTCGTGGGTCGTATCGATCTGGGGTGGCCGGAGTGGAAGGTTGGTGTCGAGTACGACGGTCCCCAACACTGGTCGAATGCTGACGCCCACGCTCGAACCATCGAGCGGATCGCCGATCTCGAGGCGGAGGGCTGGATCATCGTCCGGCTAAGCCGTGACATCCTCCGATACCGCCGTGGCGTTTTCCTCGCTCGGGTGCAGAACGCCATGCGCGTCGCAGGGTGGCCGAACGCCGGCGACATCAGACTTGACGCTCAGATGTGTGCCGATTTCGCGGCATAAGTCTGATCTGGCGCTCGACCACGACCGCCCCGGAACACGGTGGTCTCCCGGGGCGGCGGATGGCGCACCGATTAGCTGGTGCCGGCGCACGGAATTGCCCGGCGCGCTCAGAGCGAGGCGGGCAGGCCCCACTTCTCGAAGGACTCCATGTGAAAGGCGACGACGTGGGAGATGCCGTCGTCCGTCGTGGCGAGCACGTGCATCTGGAAGGGTTCGTGCACGCCCGTCTGGCGATTGCGCATGTACATCGCGCCGGCCGGCTGACCATTGGCCACGGTGGGGAGTAACCGCATGTCTCCGGGACGTTCAGCAGGGCAATGCGTTTTCGAGAGCAAGACGATGTTCTCCGGCCCTTGGTACCAGCCGTCGAACGGCGGCATCTCCCAGACGGCGTCGGCGGTGAACAGCTCGACGAGTTTGTCCATGTCGTAGGTCTCGAACGCGTCGATGTAGCGCGTCAGCAAGTCCTGAGCTTCTTTCGACTCAGGGGTCTGCAACGCGTCGTCCTCGCTCGGGCCGATGGCGTCCAGCTGCGCACGGGCGCGTTGCAGCAGGCTGTTCACCGCCGCCGTCGAGGACCCGATCGCGTCGGCGACCTCGGCGGCCTTCCACTGCAGCACCTCGCGTAACACCAGCACCGCACGCTGTCGCGCGGACAGGTGTTGCAGCGCCGCAATGAACGCCAGCCGCACCGATTCGCGGGAACCCACGATGTTCGACGGATCGGTCGAATCGTCAGGGATGGGCTCCAGCCACGGCACCTCGTCGCGCGCGACGATGTCGTCGACCGGATCGGAGCTGGGCGCGCCGAGCCCCGTCGGCAGCGGCCGGCGCTGGCGGCTGTCCAGCGCCGTCAGGCACGTGTTCGTCGCGATCCGATACAACCAGGTCCGCACCGACGATTTGCCCTGAAACCCCTTGTACGACTTCCATGCCCGCAAGTACGTTTCCTGCACTAAATCCTCGGCGTCGTGCAGCGACCCCGTCATCCGGTAACAGTGGGCCAGCAGCTCGCGGCGATACTGCTGGGCATCAGCCAGGAAGACATCCTCGGCAGAGGCATTTGTCGAGTCGTCGTCGAGGTGGTGAGCCAGAACCGTCACCCTGCCGAGCTTAGTCAGCGGGACCGACAGGCGTCACCGGCGTTTGATCGGCCGGCCCGTTAGTCTCGCTGAGTGGCAACCGTGGCGACGACCCGCACCGAACGCAGCTTCGACGGCATCGGCGGTGTCCGCATCGTGTACGACGTGTGGACCCCCGAGGTGCCCGCGCGCGGTGTCGTGGTTCTCTGCCACGGCTACGCCGAACACGCCCGTCGATACGACCACGTCGCACAGCGATTCGGTGAGGCGGGGCTGATCACCTATGCGATCGACCTTCGCGGGCACGGCCGCTCCGGCGGCAAACGCGTGTACCTGCGAAACATCTCCGAGTACACCGGCGACTTCCACACATTGGTCGGCATCGCGACGACCGATCACCCGGGCCTGCCGCTGATCGTGCTCGGCCACAGTATGGGCGGCGGTGTCGTCTTCGCATACGGCGTCGAACATCCCGACGACTACACGGCGATGGTCCTGTCCGGGCCGGCCGTATACGCCCAGGACGCCGTGTCGTCGTTCATGATTCGCGTGGCCAAACTCATCGGCAGCATCCTGCCCGGCCTGCCCGTCGAGAACCTCCCGACCGAAGCGATTTCCCGCGATCCGGATGTGGTCGCCGCATACATGGCCGACCCGCTGGTGCATCACGGCAAGCTGCCCGCGGGAATCGGCAAGGCGCTGATCAAGGTCGGTGAGACCATGCCGCAGCGCGCGTCGGCGCTCACCGCCCCTCTGCTGGTCGTGCACGGTGAACAGGACAAGCTGATTCCGGTCACAGGCAGCCACCATCTGCTGGAGTGTGTGGCGTCGACCGACGCGCATCTCAAGGTGTATCCCGAGCTCTACCACGAAGTGTTCAACGAGCCCGAGAAAGCGCTGGTGCTCGACGACGTCACTTCGTGGATCGAGGCCAAACTTTGAAAGCCATTGCGGCCGGTGTCTTTTCATTGATCCTGTTCGTCACCGCGTGCGGGTCGCACGAAGCGCCTCGCTGGGTCGACGAGGACGTCACGTTCACCGACTCGGCAAACGGGGCCGGCCTCACCATTCACGGCACGTACCGCCATGAGCGTGACGGCGCGGGGGGACCGGCGGCGTTGTTGATCTCCGAGAGCGGCAACACCGACCGCAACGGCGACAACGCGGTGGCAGGTCCGGTGGGCAACATGCGCCAACTCGCCGAGTTGCTCTCGGACAGGGGCGTGGCCAGCCTGCGTTACGACAAGATCGGCACCGGCAAGACCGGTCTGGGCCCGTATGCGCAGCGGCCCCAGGACGTCGTCAGCTCCGTGTACACCTCCGGCGCCAAGGCCGCCGTGAGCTACCTCGCCGAGCAGCCCGCCACCGACAAGAACCGCGTCTCGGTCTACGCGGTCGGCGAAGGCACCGTGCACGCGATGACCCTGGCGACCGACACGAACGTCGGCGCACCGAAGATCCACTCGCTGGCCCTGTTTCAGCCGTTGCCGGGCCGGTACCTGGACATCATCACCAACCGGGTGCGCGCCAGCGCCGCCCCGGAGGCTCTGAACAGCTGGCTGGCGGCCGTCGACGAGGTTCGCACCAAGGGCACGGTCGCGAGGAACCTGCCCGAAGGGCTCGGCGCGCTGCTCAACCCGGGCAACGTGAAGGCGGTCATCGAGGCCGACAAGATCGATCCGCTCACCCTGGCCGCAAAGGTACCCGCGGGTACACCCGTGCTCCTGACGTGTTCGGACGCCGACAAGCAGGCGACGTGCGAGTCGATTCAGCCGCTCGTCGACGCACTCGAGCACACCGAGCTGACCGTCGTCGACCTCGAGGGCGTCAGCCATGTCCTGCGCGACGACCCGACCGACAACGTCGCCAACTACGCCAAGCAGGATCCGCTTTCTCCACAGCTTGTCGAGGCGCTCGACGCTTTTGTCGGCAAGTAGACCTAATCTGGCGCCATGAGTTGGAGCGAGAAGTGGAACGGGATCGCGCATGAGTGACGACAGGATGTTGGCGCGGATCGCCGCTCTGTTGCGCCAGGCCGAGGGGACGGACAATTCGCACGAGGCCGACGCGTTCATGGCGGCGGCCCAGCGGCTGGCGACGGCGACGTCGATCGACCTTGCGGTCGCACGCTCGCATTCGTCCAACCGGACCAAGGCGCAGATGCCGGTGCAGCGCACCATCACCATCGGCAACGCGGGTGCGCGCGGGTTGCGTACTTATGTGCAGCTGTTCACGGTCATCGCGTTGGCCAACGATGTGAAGTGCGACGTCGCGTCGAACTCGACATTCGTCTACGCCTACGGGTTCGGCGAGGACATCGACGCCAGCCATGCGCTGTACGCCAGTCTGGTGATGCAGATGGTGCGGGCGTCGGAGGCGTACATCGCGTCGGGCGCGCACCGGCCGACGCCGACGATCACCGCGCGCATCAACTTCCAGCTCGCCTTCGGCTCGCGCATCGGCAAGCGACTGTCCGAGGCCCGCGAAGAGGCGCAGCGCGAGGCTACCGGAGGACGCTGGCGCAGCAAGCCTGGGACCGCGATCGCGTTGCGGAACAAGGAAGTCGAGCTCAAGGACTTCTACAAGCAGACATCGGCGGCGCGGGGCACCTGGCGGGCGACCAGTGCCACCGCCGGGTATTCGTCGGCTGCGCGCCGAGCAGGCGATCGCGCGGGCCGCAAGGCGCGGCTGGGTGCCAGCGCGGAACTGGACGGAAAGCGTTCGGCCCTGAATCGGTGAGCGTCAGAGACACCCAGCGCGCGAAGGTCTACGCCGCGGAGGAGTTCGTTCGGACGCTGTTCGACCGGGCGGCCGAGCACGGCAACCGGATGATCGACTTCTTCGGTACGCAGTTGACGCTGCCCCCGGAGGGCCGGTTCGCGTCGATGCAGTCCGTGCAGCGATACGTCGACGATGTCCTCGGCATGGCAGTGGTCCGCGAGTCGTGGCCCGACGGCGGACCATTGGCGGTGCGTGCCCGGCGCGGAGTCGCCGCGGCGCACTACGAGCGTGACGACGACGGCGCAGCCATCGCGGTGCCGGAGGGGCGCACGACGTGGGCGCTGCGGGAACTGGTGGTGCTCCATGAGATCGCGCACCACCTCTGCATCGACGAGCCGCCGCACGGACCCGAGTTCGTCGCCACGCTCTGCCAACTGGCCGGCGTGGTCATGGGTCCGGAAGTGGCTCATGTGCTGCGTGTCGTGTACGCGAAAGAGGGTGTCCGATAACGTGTCCCGCGTGGCAGATCCCGATCCCCGCCCAGACCCGGCGGAGCTTGATCAGCTCTTCAATCGCCTGCTGCACACCGAGGACGACGCGCTGACCGCCGCGCGCCGGGCCGCCGACGCCGCGGGGATGCCAGCCATCGAGGTGTCCGCGCAACACGGAAAGCTGCTGTACCTGCTCGCCACCGCGATGGGCGCCGCCCGGGTGCTGGAGATCGGCACGCTGGCCGGCTACAGCACCATCAGCCTTGCGCGCGCCGTCGGTCCGAGCGGACACGTCGTCACACTCGAATACGAACCCGCGCACGCCGAGGTCGCACGCCGCAACCTGACGCGGGCCGGCGTCGAGGACCGGGTGGAGGTGATCGTCGGAACCGCCCTGGACACCCTGCCCGTCCTCGCCGACCGCGGCGAGATCTTCGACCTGGTGTTCATCGACGCCGACAAGGAGAACAACGTCGCCTATGTCGAGTGGGCGATCAAACTCGGACGAGAAGGCTCAATCATCGTGGTGGACAACATTTCCCGGTTCGGGCGCGTCCTGGAACCGGCGGACGACGACCATCAGGCCCGCGCCGTGCGCGAGATGCTGGAGATGATGGGTGCACATCCGCGCCTCGACACCGCGGCGATCCAGACGGTCGGGACCAAGGGCTGGGACGGCTTCGCGGTGGCGGTCGTCAACTAGCCAGCGTTTGCCCGCAGTCGCGCAACGCGTCGACGATTCGTGTCTCGTTGGCGTCGAACCGGTCGCTCGGTGCCGGCACCGAGATCGCGACGATGTGCCCGCCCGCCGTCCTGGCGGCGATTCCGGCCGCGGAGATTCCGACGGTGTGTTCGTCCCGGTCATAGGCGATGCCGGACAGGCTGGCGGTCGGGTCGGTCAGCAGTTGTAGGGCCGCCTTGCCGTTGGCGGTGGACTCGAGCGGGAATCGGATGCCGACCGCCGACACCGCGCGCAGGCGGTGCGCCGACTGCACCTGGTCGATGAACAACATCTCCCGCCCGCGCAACACCGACAGATCCACCGTTTCACCGGTCGCGCGCGCCAGCCGGTCCAGCGTCGGTCGGAATTGCGTGGTGAGGCTTGCGTCGTCGGCGCCGCCGAGCGCGAGTAGCCGTTCGCCGAGGCTGATCCGGCCCTCGTCGTCGATGCTCGCGAAGCCGACCTCGACGAGCCCTACGAGCAGCCTGCGCACCGTGGACTTGGCCAGTCCCAGCCGGCCGCCCAGATCGACGAGCCGCAGCTGTCCGGGCGCTGCAGCGATCTCGTCGAGCGCTGCCGCAGCCCGGCGCAACACCTGAATTCCATCTGAACGTGCGGCCTCGGTCTGCTGATTCTCTTCCGCGGGCGTCACTCCACCACTATATTGATCCGCATTGCGAATCACAACGATTCGGATTGTGAATCTAGCAGGAGGTTCAGCGTGGCGCTTCCGGAGGGGCGACATTTCGTTCGGGGTGATGACGGATACGAGGACGCCCGGCGTTCGACGGTGTGGAACCAGCGGGTACCGGACCGGTATCCAGCTGTCATCGTGCAGGCGCTCGACGACGACGACATCGTGGCCGCGCTCGCCTACGCCAAGGCCAACGATCTTCAGGTGGGCATTCGGTCGGGCGGGCACAGCTGGGCCGCCAACCACTTGCGGGACGGGGGACTGCTGCTCGACATGCACGGGTTCGATCAGGCGAGGATCGACAAGGACAAGATGGTCGCGGTCGCGGGCCCCGGCAAGGGTGGCAGCATCCTCGCGGCCGAACTCGACGCCGAGGGCTTGTTCTTCCCGGCCGGTCACTGCAAGGGCGTCTGTATCGGCGGCTACCTGCTCCAGGGTGGCTACGGGTGGAACAGCCGGGTGTTGGGGCCGGCCTGCGAGAGCGTGATCGGGCTCGACGTCATCACCGCCGACGGCGAGAAGCGCTACATCGACGCCGACAACCATCCCGACCTGTACTACGCCGCGCGCGGCGCAGGCCCCGGCTTCTTCGCGGTCGTGACCGCCTTCCATCTCAAGCTGTATGCGAAGCCGGCGATCTGCGGCATGAGCTTTTACGCCTATCCGTTCGAGTGCGCCGACGAGGTCTTCACGTGGGCGCGGGAGATCAGTGCTGATGTGGACCGCCGGGTGGAACTGCAGATCGTCGCTACCAGGAGCGTGCCCGACGTCGGCATCGACGGTCCCGCGATCGTCCTCGCCTCGCCGGTGTTCGCCGACGACGAGAAGGAGGCCGAGAAGGCGCTGGCACTGCTGGGCACCTGTCCGGCCATCGACAAGGCACTCGCCAAAGTTCCCTATGCGCCAACGGATCTGCCGACGTGGTACACCGCCGTGATGGGCAACTACCTGGAAGACCATCGCTACTCCGCGGACAACATGTGGACCTCGGCGTCGGCGGCGGACCTGATGCCCGGCATCCACCGAATCCTTCAGACCCTGCCGCCACACCCGGCGCACTTCCTGTGGCTGAACTGGGGACCGTCACCGGCGCGGGCAGACATGGCGTACAGCGTCGAGGCTGAGATCTACCTTGCGTTGTACGGCGGCTGGATGGACGAGGGCGACGACGAGAAGTACGCCGACTGGCCACGCGCCAACATGGCGGAGATGGCGCACCTCGCCACCGGGATCCAGTTGGCCGACGAGAATCTCGGTCAGCGGCCGGCCAAGTTCGCCACCGACGAGGCCATGGCGCGGCTCGACAAGGCGCGTGCCGCCTACGATCCCGATGGCCGCTTCTACCCATGGATGGGACGGGTCTGATGAGCGCTTACCTCGGCTACCGCGACGGCGACGGCGACACCCCGTGGGGCAAGTACTTCAAGCCGGAGATGGCCGAACTGCCGCGTCACGTCGTCGTCGCGTTGGAGCACGGCCCGCAGGCCGACCAGACGTTACTCGGATTCGACTCTGCGGGAGGCATTCTCGACGACGGCTACCAGCAGACCGAGAACGGCTACGGTCAGCTGCGTGGCGGCGGGTTCCAGGTGTCGGTGCGCACCGCCATGCCCGGTGTCACCCCGGTCATGTGGGATTGGTGGTTCGGCTGGCACGGCAGCGAGACGACGCGCTACAAGCTGTGGCATCCGCGAGCGCACGCGGCGGCGAGATGGGCGGACGGCGGGCCGGACGGCAGCTGGGTCGGCCGGACGTCGTTGATCGAGGAGTATCTCGGATCGTCGTACGCCAAGGCAGCGATTCAGTTCGTCGAACCACAGGTGATCGGACTCGACCAGAGCCGCCTGGGCAGCGATGTCGCGGTCTGCGCGCGGCTGGGGTCCGCGGAGGTGCCGGTTGACATCGGGTGGTTCGTCCACCATGTCCGCGCCACCGCCGACGGTGCCGAGATGCGTTCGCGGTTCTGGATGGGCGGACCCTACATCGGCCTGCGTAAGGGAAACATGTTGGCCGACGCGGTGATTCGACCGATCGCCGCCAACCAGCTACCCGACCCGCGCGACCTTCTCGTGCACTGCGCTCAGGAGATGAACCACCTCGGGAGTTTCCTGCCCGCGGTGTATGCCCAATTCGGCGATGGCTGACGCCGGTGCGTGTTAACTGAAGCGGTGCACAAGACACTGGTCATTGCAGTTCTCGCCGCGTGCGGCGTGGTGACGCCGGTTGCGCACGCAGATCGAGCCGAACCACCGCCGCTGTACGGGTCGTACGACGTGTTCGTCGACTTTGCGAGGCAGACGTTCAACGGTATGCCGACACCGATGGAGTCCAAGACCTTTCCTGTGCAGTTCACCACCGGGTGCGACGGGAACGGTTGTATCGCGCGCTGGGATAACGCCGACGATCAGGCGCGTAACCCGAAGGCCCCGTTGGTCTACGAGTACAGGTGGACCAACAACCGGTGGGAAACCAGCGAAGAGTACTGGTACCTGTGCGAGCGCACCAACCCCGACAGCGCCGTGAAGTCGCAGCGTTCCGACTACCTGATTCCACGGCCCGACGGCAGCTTCTTCGGAGAGCGGACCTTCGTCATGGAGGGGGCCGGATGCCCAGGGCAGGGGCCAGGCACCCAGTGGGTGCCGATATCCCTGACCCCGGTTTAGCGCGTGGCCATCGGGGCATAGCCCCACCATGGACCTGGCTCTGCGACGACGCATGCCCACGATCGAGCGGTTCGTCGACGCTGCGCCGGAGGTGGTGTGGAGCGTGCTCGTCGACCTCGAGGCCTGGCCGCAGTGGGGGCCGTCGGTCCAGCGCGCCGAGTTGGCCGAGAGCGGTCCGCTGAGGCTGCACTCGCACGGCAAGGTGTGGACGCCGCTCGGTGTCGCGCTGCCGTTCACGATCACCGAGTTCGAGGAGAACAAGCGCTGGGCGTGGGAGGTCGCGGGCATCGGTGCGACCAGCCATGAGGTGGGGCCGTCGGATGGCGGCAGCCGCGTGTCGTTTTCGGTGCCGTGGTGGGCGCCCGCCTACCTACCCGTCTGCGCTGTCGCGCTGCAACGGATCGCCGCGCTAGCTGCAGACCGCGCCGCCGGCGGCTGAGCCCACCAGCTTGGTGTACTTGGCCAGTACCCCGGTCTTGTAGACAGGCGGCAGGGGCTCGAAACCCTCTTTGCGCGAGTCGAATTCGTCGGGATCAACGAGGACGTCCAATGTGCCCTTCCCGACATCGAGCCGGATGCGGTCGCCGTCGCGCAAGAACGCGATGGGCCCGCCGTCGACCGCCTCGGGCGCGATGTGTCCCACGCACAACCCGGTGGTGCCGCCGGAGAACCGGCCGTCGGTCATCAGGAGCACGTCCTTGCCGAGGCCGGCGCCCTTGATGGCTCCGGTGATCGCGAGCATCTCGCGCATCCCCGGGCCGCCCTTCGGGCCCTCGTAGCGAATCACCACGACGTCGCCGTTGGTGATCGTCCCGTCCTCCAGCGCGTCCAGCGCCGCCCGCTCACGCTCGAAAACCCTTGCGGTGCCTTCGAACACATCGGAGTCGAAGCCCGCAGACTTGACGACCGCACCCTCCGGCGCGAGCGATCCGTGCAGGATCGTGATTCCGCCGGTCGGGTGGATCGGGTTGTTCATCGCGCGCAACACCTTGCCGTCCGGGTCGGGCGGCGCGATGTGCGCAAGGTTCTCGGCCATCGTCTGACCGGTGACCGTGAGGCAATCCCCGTGCAGCAGACCGGCATCCAGCAGCGCCTTCATGACGACAGGGACACCGCCGATCTCGTCGACATGCTTCATGACGTGACGGCCGAACGGCTTGACGTCGGCGAGATGCGGCACCCTCTCCCCGACGCGGGTGAAGTCCGCCAGCGACAGCTTGACGCCGGCTTCCGACGCGATGGCCAGCAGGTGCAGCACGGCGTTGGTGGAGCCGCCGAACGCCATCACGACGGCGATGGCGTTGTCGAACGCCTCTTTCGTCAGGATGTCGCTGGTGGTGATGCCGCGGCGCAGCATCTCTACGACCGCTTCACCGGAGCGGCGTGCGTACTCGTCGCGGCGCGAGTCGATGGCCACCGGCGAAGCGCTGCCCGGCAACGACATGCCCAGCGCCTCAGCGGCCGACGCCATGGTGTTGGCCGTGTACATACCGCCGCATGCACCCTCGCCGGGACAGATCGCACGCTCGATGATGTCGACGTCCTCGCGTGACATCAGCCCGCGAGCGCAGGCGCCGACGGCCTCGAAGGCGTCGATGATCGTGACTTCCTTCTCGCTGCCGTCGGTGAGCTTCGCGACGCCCGGCATGATCGAGCCGTTGTAGAGGAACACGCTCGCCAGGTTGAGCCGCGCGGCGGCCATGAGCATGCCGGGGATCGACTTGTCGCAGCCGGCGAGCAGCACCGAACCGTCCAGGCGCTCGGCCTGCATGACGGTCTCGACGCTGTCGGCGATGACTTCGCGCGACACCAGTGAGAAGTGCATGCCCTCGTGGCCCATCGAGATTCCATCGGACACCGAGATGGTGCCGAATTCCAGCGGGTAGCCGCCTGCGGCGTGCACGCCACCCTTGACCGACTGCGCGAGCCGCTGCAGCGACATGTTGCACGGAGTGATCTCGTTCCACGACGAGCCGACGCCGATCTGCGGCTTGGCCCAGTCGTCGTCGCCCATGCCTACCGCCCGCAGCATCCCGCGGGCGGCGGTCTTCTCGAGACCGTCGGTAACGTCGCGACTGCGAGGCTTTATGTCGGGCGGCTGAGAGTCTGAGGGCATCAGCACAGTATGCCCCCGCTGTTTGACCCGGCCAAACCGTTATTTATACCCCGGAGGGGTATCAGGTATGGTGGCCTCATGCCGTCACGCATCACCCGTATCGTCGCCGTCCCCATCGCCCTCTTCGCCGCCATCGTCCTTAGCTCGTGTTCTGGCTCGCAGGAGCACACCGGTGACCACCCGACAGAGGAATCGGTCAGCACGGCGCAACCCCCCGGCTTCAATGCCGACGATCACGCGTTCGCGACCAACATGATCCCGCACCACCAGCAGGCGATCGAGCTGTCGGCCATGGCGCCCGACCACTCCACCAACCCCGAACTCGTCGCGTTGGCCGCCAAGATTTCGGCCGAGCAGGAACCCGAGATCAAAGCGTTGAGGGTGTTCCTCGTGCAGTGGGACGAAAATCCCGACGACGACGCGTCTCAAGGTGAGCAGGAGGGCCACGGTGGGCACGGCGCGATGGCGGGCATGGTCGACGAGGCCACGATGACCAAGCTCCAGTCGTTGCGCGGCGCCGAGTTCGACACCCTGTGGCTGCAGTCGATGATCAGCCATCACCAGGGCGCAATCGAGATGGCGAAGGCCGAGGTGGCCCACGGCCAGAACGAAGACGTCAAGCGCATGGCGCAGGGGATGATCGACGCGCAGCAGGCCGAGATCGATCAGATGAAGCAGATGTTGGAGGGCGGCCACCATGGCTGACGAGAACGCCACCCCTGGCTATTCGCCGCAGAAGGAGAACTACGCCAAGCGGCTGCGCAGGATCGAAGGCCAGGTTCGCGGCATCGCGAAGATGATCGACGAAGACAAGTACTGCATCGACGTGCTCACCCAGATAAGCGCCGTGAACAGCGCACTGCAGTCCGTGGCGCTCGGCCTGCTCGACGAGCACCTCGGGCACTGTGTCAGCCATGCCGTCGCCGCGGGCGGGGAGGAGGCCGACGCCAAACTGGCTGAGGCGTCGGCGGCCATCGCCCGATTGGTGCGCTCCTAGTGGCGTAACGTTTGACCGCCGCGAACGATTAACAGAGCAGGTCAGCGCCCTCTACGGCGCGGTGGTCAGGGGTTTGTGCCAAGCCTGATGGCTTTAATCAGCTCTAAGCGCTGTGCCACACTGGATGAAGTTTGTGCGACTGGGAGGTCATGTATGCGGCAGCCGATGATGAGGCGCCTGCTCACCGCCGTGGTGGCGGCTGCGCTCGTTGGTGGAATGGTGTTGAGCACCCCGTCAGCGCTGGGACAACCTGGCGTTCCGCCACCGCCACCGCCCGCGCCGGTCGATCCGGCCGCCGCAGTGCTGCCTGCGCCCCCGGCCGCGCCGCCAGGGCCTCCTCCGCTCGGTGCGCCGCTGCCGCCGCCGCCGCCGCCGCTCTTCGGGCAGCCACAGCCGATGGCGGTTCCCCCGGGAACGCCTGCGGGGCAGAATCCGACGCCTTTCGTCGGTGAGCCACCGTTCCTGCCGCCGTCGTTCAATCCGACGAACGGGTCGATCGTCGGTGCCGCCAAGCCGATCTACATCAACTTCCAGCGGCCGATCGCCAACCAGCAGATGGCCCAGGACGCCGTGCACATCACCTCCGTGCCGCCCGTTCCGGGTCGGTTCTACTGGACGTCCGACACCCAGTTGCGGTGGCGCCCGCAGGACTTCTGGCCGGCAGGCACCAAGGTCTACATCGACGCCGCGGGAACCAAGTCGAGTTTCACCGTTCCCGAGCAGTTGGTCGCGACCATCGACGATGCGACGCACGAGATGGAGGTCATGCGCAACGGCGAGCTGATCAAGACCATCCCGGTGTCGATGGGCATGTCGGCGGGCGGCCATACCACCCCCAACGGCACCTATTACGTGCTCGAGAAGTTCCCCCACATCGTCATGGACTCGTCGACATACGGCGTGCCCGTGAATTCACCAAACGGCTACAAGACCGATGTGGATCTCGCGGTCCGGATCGACAACAGCGGCAACTTCGTGCACAGCGCGCCGTGGTCGGTCGACGACCAAGGCGTACGCAACGTCAGCCACGGGTGTATCAACATCAGCCCTGCCAACGCGAAATGGTTCTACGACAACTTCGGCAGCGGCGATCCGGTCGTGATCAAGAACTCGAAGGGCTGGTACAACCAGCCCGACGGCGCATCAGATTGGCAGATGTTCTAGGTGATTCGGTGCGCCAACGTTCGCTCGGCGACGGTTAGCGCACCGAAATCACTAGCTCCAGATCCGGACCCGCTGCTGCGGGTCGAGGTACAGCGCGTCTGACTCGTCGACGTCGAATGCGTTGTAGAACGCGTCCAGGTTGCGGACGACGCCGTTGCACCGGAACTCCGGCGGTGAGTGCGGATCGATCGCGAGCCGCCGGATGGCCTCAGCGTCACGCGATTTCGTACGCCAGACCTGCGCCCAGCCGAAGAACACGCGCTGTTCGCCGGTGAGCCCGTCGATCACCGGCGCCGATTCGCCGCCGAGGGATAGCTGGTAGGCCAGCAGGGCGATCGATAGACCACCCAGATCGCCGATGTTCTCGCCGACGGTGAATGCGCCGTTCACATGATGGCCGTTGCTCAGCGCGCGTGGCACGTACTCGTCGTACTGCTCGATCAGAGCCTTTGTCCGCGTACCGAACTCGGCGCGGTCCTCGTCGGTCCACCAGTCCACCAGGTTCCCGTCGCCGTCGTACTTGGCGCCCTGGTCGTCGAACCCGTGCCCGATCTCGTGCCCGATCACCGCCCCGATCCCGCCATAGTTGGCGGCGTCGTCGGCATCGGCGTCAAAGAACGGGGGCTGCAGAATCGCCGCGGGGAAGACGATCTCGTTCATTCCGGGGTTGTAGTACGCGTTGACGGTCTGCGGGGTCATGAACCACTCGTCGCGGTCGACCGGACCGCCGAGCTTGGCCAGCTCACGCTGGTGCTCGTGCTCCTGTGCGCGTAACACATTGCCGTACAGGTCGTCACGGGCGATCTCCAGTGTCGAGTAATCGCGCCACTTGTTGGGGTAACCGATCTTGGGCGTGAACTTGTCGAGCTTGGCAAGCGCCTTCTCGCGCGTCTGCGGAGTCATCCACTCCAGCGAGTTGATGCTGACCCGGTAGGCCTCGCGCAGGTTGGCGACCAGCTCGTCCATCCGCGCCTTCGCCTGCGGCGGGAAATGCCTTTCGACATAGAGCTTTCCGACCGCGTCACCCATCAGGCCCTCGACCAGGGACACAGCCCGCTTCCAGCGCTCGCGGATCTCCTCGGTACCCGACAGCAGTCGGCCGTAGAAGTCGAAGTTCGCCGCGATCAGCTCGTCTGTGAGAACGTCCGACCGCGCATTGATCAGCTTCCATCGTGCCCAGAGCTTCCAATCCTCGACGTCTTCACCGGCCCACAGCGCGGCGACCGCAGTCAGGAAGTCGGGCTGGCGGATCACGACCTCGGTCGCTTTCTGAGCGGGTACGCCGAGGTTTGACAACCAGGTCGTCCACGCGAAACCCGGTGCCTCGGTGGGGATATCGGAGAATGCGCGCAAGTTGTAGGTCAGGTCGGCGTCGCGACGCTTGACCACATCCCAATGTGCGGATGCAATCTTGGTCTCGAGCGCGACGACGCGCTCGGCGGCCGCCCGCCATTCGTTGGGCTGGCTCTCTTCGCCGTAGACGAGACCGAACATCTTCGCGATGTGATCGGGATAGGCGGCCAGTATTTCCGCGTGCTGTTCGTCGCGGTAGTAAGACTCGTCGGGCAGGCCGAGACCGGACTGGTTCATGTGTAGCAGGTAGCGGGTCGAGTCCTTGGAATCGGTGTCGATGTAGACGCCGACGAGCCCGCCCGACCCGGCCCGCTGCAGTGCGCCCAAAGCGGCGGCCAGTTCATCGGGGGTCGCCGCGGTGTCGATGGTTGCGAGCTCATCCAACAGCGGCGCCACGCCACGGGCGCGCACCGTCGCCTCGTCCATGAAGCTGGCATACAGATCGCCGATGCGTTGCTCGTCGGTTCCGGTCTCCGCGCCGGCGGCCGCGGCGTCGGTGATCAAGTCGCGGACGTGTGCCTCGGCCTGGTCGTACAGCATCCGGAACGCGCCGTCGGTGGCGCGGTCGCCCGGCATCTGGTACTCCGCCAGCCAGCGGCCGTTGACGTGGCCGAACAGGTCATCTTGCGGGCGGGCGCCGGAGTCGACGTGGCTCAGGTCGATACCGGACTTGATCGCTTCTACAGTCACCCCACCAGGGTGCCAGAGCCCGCCCGGTACCCTCACGCGCATGCCCGACGACGAGCCAGACGACGGTCCCGCCATTGGTGGCTATGGCGTCGCCTCCGCTGTAGTCGGCGTGATCGCAGTCGCAGCGATCGTGCTCGCCGCCCTGATCTGGACACAGCATCGTGACGACACCGACGAACTGCGCTACCGCACTCGTGCGATGGCGGCTGCCGCCGATTGGACCAGCGTCCTGATCAACATGAACAAAGACACCGTCGACACCAGCCTCGCCCAGCTGCACGAGGGCACCGTCGGACAGCTCAACGCCGACTTCGACGCCGCGGTGAAGCCGTACCGCGAACTGGTGCAGAAGCTGCAGTCGCGCACCACCGGACAGGTCGACTCGGTCGCGGTGGAATACACCCACCACGCGCAGCCGGGCCAGGGCGGCCCGCCGCCACCGGGCGCGTCCGATCTTTCCGAGTTCGCGTCCCGCACCGACACCGTGATGGTCGTGGCGACGTCGATAAGCGAGAACGCGGGGAGCGACAAGCCGCAGACGGTGCGCTGGACGCTGCGACTCGATGTCTCCGACATCGACGGCAAGCTGATGATCTCGCGGCTGGAACCGATCCGATGAGAACGGCTTGGCGCGTCCTGGCGTTCGACGTGGCCCCGCCGCTGGCCGCGATCGCCGCGCTGGTGTACATCGGCATCGCGCTCGTCTGGCCGTTGTGGTGGGTCGCGACCTTCTCGGTGCTCTGCGTGCTCATCGTCGAGGCGGTCGCTCTCAACGTGGTCCTCGCACGCAGGGACGGCGTCACCGTCGGCACGGACGACGACGGGCCCCGGCTGCGACTCGCGGTGGCGGCGGGCGCGACGGCAACACTCGTCATTGCGGTGGTCGTCGGCTATCTGAACTGGTTCGTGGCCGACCGCAACCTGCGCAACGACACCGCGGAGGTGGTGGGTATCGCCACCGACGTCTCCGAAGCGTCCGCGACGTTCAGCCCACAGAGCCCCACTGCGTCGATAGACAAGGCCACCGCGATGATGTCGGCGCAGAGCGCGGAGACGTTCAAAAAGGAATTCGCCTCCGTGGCAAAGGATTTGGCCGGCCGGAATATCTCGGCGCAGGCCGCGACGATCTCCGCGGGCGTCGAGGCGATCGGCCCAGCCGCCGCAAGCGTCGCCGTCATCATGCACGGCACGCAGAACTCGCCGGGCCGCCCACCTGATACCGCCGTGCTCGCACTGCGGGTCCAGCTGTCCAAGCACGACGGACGCTGGCTGGTGGACGACGTGTCGCCGATCCACTCCCGCTAGCCGAGCAGTCGGGCGTGATCCACCTTCAGGCAGCGATCCATCACGACCTGCAGGCCGGCCTCAGCGCCCTGACGGGCGACCTCGTCGTCCCATAGACCTTGTTGCAGCCACAGCGTTTTCGCCCCTATCGCAATCGTCTCGTTCAGCACGTCGCGCAGATGCTCGCGGCGGCGGAACACGTCGACCATGTCCGGCACCACGGGTAGATCGGCCAGCGACTGATACACCTTGTCGCCGTCGATCTCGTCGATCGTCGGGTTGATCAGGTACAGCTCGTAGTCGGTGGCTGCCTTCAAGTACCGCCAGACACCGTGACTCGGCCGCATGGGGTCGGCCGAGACACCCACGATCGCCACAGACCGCGTCTCGGTGAGAATGCGCTTGAGGTCCATTCAGTAGCTGAAGGTCGTCGCGCCGTCGCCGATCCATTCCCAGAGCTGAACCGTCCCTCCGGGTTCGGCTCCATCGATGAAGTTCTCGGCGTCGAGCTGCTTGGAATTGATGCAGATCGGACAGACCAGATACCGTCCGCCGGCCTTGACGTAGCGGGCCATCAGGTCCTCCAGCGGCGGGCAGCCGTCGCATGCTGTGCCGACGGCGACGCCGGGCACCATGAGGCGCACCGCTTCCTTGGTGAGGAACATCAACGTCGGCCTGCCGCTCTCGGCGGCACCGACGGCGACGAGGAACGCCACGGTGACTCGCTCCGCATCCTCGAGACCGGTGGTGAGGCTGACGGCGGCTTTGTTATTGCTGTTCATGCCGCCAGCCTAGGACTCAGGCGCGGTCGTCGCGCCGGGTCGAACGCATCTTCGCGAATCGGTCGGCGAGTCTGCGCATGCGCACCATCAGCGCCGCCGACGGGCTGGTGTCCCCATTGAGATACGCCGCGAAGTCGTTGTTCGGCACGCCAATCCGCGAGGCGAACTCCTGCTGGCCCAGACCGGATTTGTCGAGCAGCGCATGGATCTGACGTGCGACCTCGGCTCGCTCGTTGGCTTCCAGGTGTTCACGGGTGCGGTTGAGCACCTCGGCGAGTGCTTTCGAAACGCCGTACGGACGGGCGGTCTGCAACACTTCCTCGACCTGGCGCGCGGTGCGGCCGAACGGGTCGCGCTTGATCGCCGCAACGATGCGTTGCCACACGGACAGGTCGTCGGTCTCGAGTGCGGCGCGGATGGCCGCGGTGGGCCAGAACTCGACCGGCCGATCTTCGTCCACCGGATTGACGGGAGAGACGGGATGCGCGGCGCCGGACGCAGCCTCGCGGCGCTGGGTGCCCCGGATGTCGGGAGCCACCGTCACCTCGCCTCCTCCAGCATCGCCACCGCCACCGACAGGCAGCGTTCCCTCACTTTGGCCCAATCGGCCTCCGCCTGGGGCCCCGACATGCGGGTGTCGTGCTCGTCGGACGGTTGGGGGTCGGCCAGTCGGCGCACCAACTGGGTGGCCACCCATTGTTTCCTCGGATCAGGTCCACAGTAATACCGGTCCATCCCGGCCAGCACCAGCGCGGCGGTACGAGTCTCCATTGCCTCGACCAGATCGGCAAGATCTGCGTAGTCCCTGGTGCTGTTGCGGCACATTATGAGATAGCCCTGCAAACGCAGGGTCTCGGCGCCCGTCGGGATCTGCAGCCGGTCGCCGGTCGGCAGTTGCACGTTGGTCGTCTCGACCGGGCTGCTGCGCTCCATCGGCGCCCGCTCGAGATCGGATGCCGCCTGCAGTGCCTCCAACGCCACCGAGAGCCGGCCACGCCACATCGTCACCGGATGCGGGGGCAGGTCGGCGGTGAGCAGTGCCTTTCCGCCGGCGCCGTTGCGATGCGTGCTGTTGAGCCGGGTTGCGCTGCGTAACTGTTTGACGGGCATACAGCCGCTGAACGCCAACGGATCGGCGACAGTGACTGCCTGCGGTACAAGGGTTTTCAGCTTCGCCGCCGACTTGACCACCATCCGCAGTTCCGAACCGGTTGGCCCGAGGGACGACAGGTCGTCGGGGATGATGATGAGATCGGGCATGTCGACCTTGGGTAGCGGCTTTTCGAAGTCGACCGACGGCAGGATGCGGTCCAGCCAGCGCGGCAGCCACCAGTTCCATTCGTCGAACATCGCCATCAGCGCGGGCACCAACACCAGGCGCACCACGGTGGCGTCGACGGCGATGGCAACGGCGCACGCCACGCCGAGTTGCGCGACCAGCGGCATGCCGGCGAAGGCGAATCCGATGAACACCGCGATCATGATCAGCGCGGCGCTGGTGATCGTGCGGGCGCTGGTACTGACTCCGTACGCGACGGCGTCGCGAGTGTTACCGGTCTGCAGGAACCGTTCGCGGATGCGGGTCAGCAGGAAGATCTCGTAATCCATCGACAGACCGAACGTCATCGCCAGCACCAGCGGCGGAATGGTGCTGTCCAGCGACGAGATCGGTTCGAAGCCCAGTGGCTCCAGCCAGCCCCACTGGAAGACGGCGACCAGGCTGCCGTAGGCGGCCGCCACCGACAACACGGTCATCAAGACGCCCTTGAGCGCCAGGAACACCGAACGGATGGCGATCAGCAGCATGACGAATGCGATCAACGCCACGAACGCGAAGACCAGCGGCTGTTTGGCCGACACCTGATCGTCGAAGTCCTTGATCAGCGCGGTCGGCCCGCCGACGTCGATGCGGGCGTCGCCCAGACCCGGTGTCGAGGGCAGCTGTGCCCGCATCCAGTCGACGGTCTCGCGCGCACCCATGTCCTCGGGGTCAACCGACAGCACCGCGGACAACATGGCGTGACGGTAGTCCTCGCCGAAAACCGGCGGCGCCACCGAAACCACGTTGGGCCCCTGGGCCATTCGTTGCCGCACCGTGTCCAACAATGGTCCCTTGGACGGAGCCGACGCGGCGTTGCCGTCGGGGAAGCTGACCAAGACGCGCACCGGCCCCAGCGCGCCGGGCCCGAGCGCCTGAGCCGCGGCGTTCACCCCGCCGCGGATCTCATGGGTCGGCTCGAACTGCCGCTGCATGCTGTTGCCGAGCACCATCGAGAACGCAGGGGCGGCCAGCGTGAGTAGAAGCGCCGACGCCCCGAGCGCTGCCAGCCACGGCCGCCGCATCACCCAGCCCGTCCAGCGTGTCCAGAACCGCGACTGGGTGGTCTCCGGGCGCCGTGACCAGTGCAGGTACGACGAGCGCTTGGCTGCGGCCTCGCCGAACGTGGCGAGGACGGCAGGCGTCAGCGTCGTCGATGTCAGCACCGCCACCGCCACCGCCAGGATCGCGCCGGTGGCCATCGAGGCCAGAACCGGCGTCTGTATCAGGTAGATGCCGGTCACCGAGGCGATGACCGTGAGGCCGGACAGCACGACCGCCAGACCCGAGGTCGCCATGGCGGCGTCGGCGGCCTGCTGGGGATCGCGGCCCGATCGCAGTTCCTCGCGGAAGCGCATGAGGATGAACAGTGAGTAGTCGATGGCCAGCGCGATACCGAACATCGACACCGTCGACGTCACGAACACCGACATCTGGGTGTACATCGACAGGAGATAAACCAGTCCCATCGTCACGACGACGGTGCAGACGCCGAGCACCAACGGCATCGCCGCGGCGGCCAGCGATCCGAACACCGCGAGCAACACGATCAGGACGATCGGAAGGTTCCACTGCTCGGCTTGGGCGATGTCGTGCTTGGTGGCCTGTGTCGCGGCCGCGCCGAGCGCACCCTGGCCGATGACGTAGAGCTTGACCTTGCCGTTCTCGATTTCACCGGGGTCCTCGCCGTTGACTCCGACCTTCTGCCGCAGCTTTTTGGCGACGTCGACCGCGCCGGTGTTGTTGAAGTCGAGCTGCAGCGTGACGACGTACGGACGGTCGGGCTGTGGTGCCGGCTGTCCCCCTACGCTGCGCGTGGGCGGTACCCCCAGCGGATTGGGCACGACCCGCACACTGGGCACCTCGGCGGCAGCGCGCTCGAGGAATGCGACGGCGTCGTTCATATCGTCGAACGACGCATCGGCGCGCGGCGCGGCCACCAGGGCGAGGGGCGACGCACCCTGATCCGGAAAGTTGTCTTCGAGCTCACGCTGGACCCGCAGCGACTGAGAACCCTCGACCTCGAAACCGCCACCCGTGAGATTGCTCGACTGGTTCAACGCGAGATAGATCGAAGGCACCAGGAGCAACAGCCACACAGCGAACACCGCCCAGCGATATCTGCGCAGGGTGCTGCTCAAGCGCATCATGAACTGCTGGATGGTGAACTCCCCGCTTTCTCCCCGGAATCAAGGCCGCCGATGACATTCGGCCCGGCGTTGCTAGCGTGAGCGTACAACAGCATGTGCTATAGCAGCGGGCCATGAGGGGTGCCGCGAGAATCCTGCCAGCAACGCCTTAAGCGGCTCTAACACTCTTCTTCACCTAGCGCATCCCACCTGGCTGACGGCTGGTGGGATGCTGCCTGTGATGTGTGCATGTGCGCTGAATTGGCGGGTCCCGCGCAGCTGATGGCACTATGTGAAGAGGCCCTTTCGGCCGTACGTGTTGTCGGGGATCGTTGTGCCGCCCAGTGGCGAGCGTTGTGCGATGCGCCGAAACGTTCGCAAACCGTAAGGAGTGCGTCCATGAGTTCGATCGCCGCTGCGCAGCGCCGCCGCCTGTTTGCCACGTTCGCCGTATCCGCCCTCGGGGGTGCCGCGGTGATCGCGGTGACGATGTCGTCGCCCGCCGCGCCGTCAGCAACCGCGGCACCGGATCCGTGCGCGGCCAGTGAGGTCGCGAAAACCATCGCCTCGGTCGCCACGTCGACTGGTGAGTACCTCGACGAGCACCCGCAGACCAATCAGGCGCTGACGACGATCTCCAAACAGCAGGCAGGCCCGCAGTCGCTCGGTGCGCTGAAGACGTATTTCGACGCGAACCCGCAAGCGGCCAAGGATCTGCAGCAGCTCCAGCAGCCGCTGGCGACGCTGTCCGGCCGGTGCAAACTGCCGCTGACACTTCCACAGGTGATGGGTCTGATGCAGGCCGCCCAGCAGGCACCCGGCCTGCCGTCGGGTTTGCCAGGAGGTGCGTCCGGCGCGTCGACGGCCGGGGCTCCCGGCGCCGCCGCACCGGCGCAACCGGCGGCGGTATCGCCGATTTCGCAAGGTGGTGCAGGTCTGCCCGGGCCTGCGATCGCGGGCCTGCCGTAGCCTGCACCGACGCGCCACCTTCGCTGGTAGCGCCGTTGAGCTGCGAATTCAGACTTTCTTCAGATTCGTTGGTCGCAAGGCAGGAAACTCTGTGCGCAGTCTGATTAGCTTTTGGTGTCGGTAACCGCCCATGGTTACGGCCTTTCCACTTCCGACGAAGGAGCTTGTCCATGTTGCTCTCGGCCCGTACTGCCCGACGTGCAGTAGCTGGCGCGGTGGGTACCGGCGCGATTGCCGGTGCGATGTTCTTCGGCGCCATGCCTCTGGCGTCGGCGCAACCGGCACCTCCTCCTCCCCCCGCTCCCGCCAACCCGCCGAACTGCACCGCGGCCGATCTGGCCGGTGTGGCGTCGGGCGTCTCGGCGGCGACGTCGGCATACCTGTTCACTCACCCGGACGTGAACAATTTCTTCACCAGCCTCGAGGGCGTCCCGCGCGACCAGGTGCAGGACGACGTCCGGGCCTACCTCAATCAGAATCCGCAGGCGAAGGCGGACCTGACCGGTATCCGTCAGCCGTTGGTGGACCTGAAGAACCGCTGCGGCGACACCAACGGCGACGGCATCGCGGACAGCTAGGCCTGCGTTCGGGTGGCACACGAGCCGTCCGCGGCTGAGGGGGCGGGTCGCACTGTGCTGATGGTCGATGACGACCCGGACGTCAGAACGTCGGTTGCGCGCGGTCTGCGCCATTCGGGGTTCGACGTTCGGGTCGCGGCGACCGGTAAAGAAGCCCTGCGTCTGTTGTCGAACGAATCGCACGACGCGCTCGTTCTGGACGTCCAGATGCCGGAACTCGACGGCGTCGCCGTCGTCACAGCCCTGCGTGCGCTCGGAAACGAAATCCCGATCTGCGTGCTGTCCGCGCGGGACACGGTCAACGATCGCATCGCCGGACTGGAAGCCGGAGCCGACGACTATCTGACGAAGCCGTTCGCTCTCGGCGAGCTGGTCGCGCGGTTACACGCACTGCTGCGCCGCGCAGGCCATTCGGATCAGCAATCGGATACGACGACGGTCGGACCGCTGACCATCGACGCCGCCAGGCGCCTGGTCTTCGCCGGCGGCGAGCGGGTCAACCTGACCAAGCGTGAATTCGACCTGCTCGCTGTGCTGGCCGAGAACGCCGGCGTCGTGCTGAGCCGCCAGCGCCTATTGGAATTGGTGTGGGGCTACGACTTCGACGTCGACACCAACGTGGCCGACGTCTTCATCTCCTACCTGCGGCGCAAGCTCGAACGCGATGGCCTGCCGCGGGTCATCCACACGGTTCGCGGGATCGGGTACGTGTTGCGAGACGAGCCGTGAGGCGAGCTCGCGAGACGAACATCGGGCCGAGCAGGCGAGCTCGCGAGACGAACACCGGGCCGAGCGGGTGAGACTTCCTCGGTCTCTGCGCTCGGCCTCGCTTCGGACCCGGGTGGCTGTCGCCTCGGCAGCGGCCGCAGCCGCCGTGGTCGCGGTGTTCACCATCGCCACTTCGGTGGTATTGGCGAACAACGATGCGGCGCAACTGGATCGGCGACTCGACTCGATCATCGACGCCAGCATGTATCCCGAGCAGCTGCAGGATTCGCGCCGTGGCGTGCTGACGACGGGACGGTCCGAATCGACGGGGCAAGTGGTGTTCCAGCGCGGCTTCCAACTGCCGCCGTTGCCGCCGGGCACTGACACGGTCGTCGTCAATGGCGTGGAGTACCGGGTGCGCACCATCTCGGTCGATCAGCCGGACGGCGTCCTCATGTCGATCGGTATCCGCGCCGACAGCATTCTGCTGAACCGCGCAAGGATCCCGTTGTACACCGCGGCCGGACTGCTGACCGTGCTCATCGCCGCCCTGTTGGGCTGGGTGCTCGCCGGTCCCGCGATCCGGCCGCTGCGCAGGCTGACCGAGCACACCAAGCAGTTGCACAGGGGCAGCGAGCAGATGCCCGAGGTTCGCGGCGTGCGGGAGGCCGAGGACCTCTCCGAGGCGATGTCGGCGATGCTGAGCCGGTTGGCCACCGCTCAGCGCGCGACGACCAACTCGCTGCAGGCCGCCCAGGACTTCGCCGCCAACGCCGCACACGAATTACGCACCCCCCTCACGGCGATGCGTGCCGACCTGGACACGTTGCGCATCCACGACCTGCCTGCCGAGGAGCGCGACGAGGTGGTCGCCGACCTGTCCCGGGCGCAGCGCCGAGTGGAGGCGATCATCACCGCCCTCGGCCAGCTGGCGTCGGGTCAGCTGGCCCGCGCCGAAGACCGCGAACTCATCGACGTCACCGACATGCTGGACCGGGTGGCCCGCGAGAACATGCGCGCCAGCGACGACGTCAAGATCGCCGTGGAGGCGACCGACGATCTCGGCGCCATCTGGGGCTGGCCCAGCGGATTGCGCCTCGCGGTCGACAACCTGGTGCGCAATGCGATCACCCATGGACAAGCGAGCCGTATCGAGTTGGATGCGCGGCGGCATGGTGACACGATCGTCATCATCGTCGACGACAACGGACGCGGACTGCCCGCCGAGGAGCACCAGGCGGTCCTCGGCCGATTCTCCCGCGGCAGCACCGCCACGGCGGGCGGCTCCGGGCTCGGGCTCGCGCTCGTGGCGCAACAGGCCGCACTACATCGCGGCAGCATCGAACTGTCCGACGGACCGCTGGGCGGGTTGCGCGCGACCTTGACGGTGTCAGCTTCGGGCGAGCAGGCCGGCCCCGACTCGCCAGCCGAGTAGGAGAATGGCGGTCGAAAGCGAAGCTACGACAACGAAACTCGGCGCCACGCCCGCCGATGTGAGCTTGCGCAACGCCATTCCCGCCACGACGGTGCACAGCCAGATCACCACGCCGGTCGGCAGCAGGGCGGCCGGACGGCGCCACGCTCTGGCGAGCAGCCAGCCGGCGGCTGTGCCTGTCAGGAACGGCCATGCGGTCTCGGCGATACCGGAAATCGTCAATCCTTCGGCATGGCTGCGCCGGCCGATCGTGCAGAAGATGACGATGCAGACGATGTCGGTGGCGAGAGCGGTCAATGCCGGCCGTGCCTCAGGGGGCATACGTCATCACGTCCAGTTCTAGTGGCATGACGTCACTCTCATCACGCGCGGTGAAGTCAGGTTGCATCTGTGCGGGTGCACCGGTGAGCAGGTCGTCCGACAGCGCTTCGACCCTGGAGTCGAGGCGGAACTTGGTGAAAACGAACGGTAATCCGTTGGAGCGCAGGGGATCCGGTGCACTCATGACATGGAAGTGTAGATGGGGCGCGTCGGAGTTGCCGGTGTTGCCCACCGCGCCGATGACCTGACCCGTCGTGAGCCGGTCACCGACCTTCACCTTGACGTCGCCGGTCTTGATGTGGGCGTACAGCGCGTAGTTGCCGTCGCCGAGATCCTGCACGATGTGGTTTCCCGCGTACTGTTCCAACGTCAGCCCGGTGGGACCCGTACCGGGGATCTGCTGGGGTAGACCGTCGACGGCCGCTACCACCGGACCGTCGGAAACGGCGTGGATGTCGGCGCCGAAGTAGGCGTAGCTTTCGAGCTTCGCCGGGTCGCCGGAGGAAAGCCGACCATCGGGCCGAAACTGTAGATAGTCGATCGCAAAGCGCTCGGCGGCCCATAGTTGGCCGTCGATCGGGTTGAGCGCCATCCGATGTGCGCTCGTACCGCAACAACCGTCTCCGTTCAGCCACCCCGGTCCCGACAACGGTGGTGAGATCACGATCGGCTTGCGCGCCTCGACCTCGGTCGGTGCGATGTCGATCGTCATGGTCGCCGGGAACAGCGGCGGCTTCGGGTCAGGTAGCGAAAGACCTATCGAATGCATCAACCGCTCAGGAACCGTCGCGTCCTGGTCCAAGACGACGTCCATCCAGACGGCGGCCGACTGCGCGGGTCCGATTTTCGTTGTCGGCGTGGTAGTTCCGAGGATGCGAGTCTGGCCGGCGAGTTGCCGGCCTGCCAGTCGGAGCAGCGGCACGTCGCGGTCCAGCACGACCACCGAGTTGAGCGTCACGTCCTGAGCGAGCACATTGGTCACGATGACCTCGTAGGCGAGGTGAACACGACCGTCGGTCGCAGGCACCGGAACCGGTGGGGCCAGCACGCTGGCGACCAAAGGTGTGGCGACCGATGGTAGGGGTCCGCGGATGGGACCCGGTGCCGCCGATGACGTTGGGGGTGAGGGCGTTTCAGTAGCCGGGGATTGTGTCGACGGCGAGCAGGCGGCGACCAGGGTCGCGGCCGCGGCGACTGCTATGACTTCCCGGGTTCGCATGCACCCTCACCGTTCGTCGTGGCGTCGGGGTCGACGTCGGCCTCGGTGCGGAACATGAAGAAGAACAGAACCCATCCGATCACGGCGATGAATATCCAGCTGATCAACCGATAGATGAGCATCGCGGAAATCGCTGAGGCCAAGGTCATTCCGCTGGACACCAGCCCCGGCACCAGCACCGCCTCGACCACCAACAGTCCGCCGGGCATTAGTGGGATCGAACCGACGGCGCGGGCGGCGACGTAGGCGACCACCACCCCGAGAAGCGACGGCTTTCCGCCCGCGGCGAAGCAGGAGAACAACAGCGTCGCCACACCGGTGACGAGCGTCATCATCGACCACAGGAACGCGACGCCCATCTGGCGCCGGGACAGGTTGACCGACTCGAGCTGAGCCAGGGTCGCGCGCCACTTGTCGAGCCCGCTGTCCGAGGGCTTGGCGCGCAGATAGTTGACCCACGACAGCACCCGAACCCCGACACCGTCGAGCAGGTCGGGCCGGGACGCGACCGCCTGAGCGAGGACGATCAGCATGATGAACCCAGCGAGGGTGAAGACGAGCGAAAACGGGTTGTGCTTGGCGCCAAGGAAAAACGCGCTGCCCAAGCCGAGCAGCGTCAGGCTGATGACCTGAAGTGCACCCGACATCACCAACTGCCATGACGCGACCACCGGGGTCGCGCCCCACATGCGTTGCTGGCGGTAGATGAAGGTCGCCGACAACACCGGGCCACCGGGCAGCGTGGTGCTCAGCGAGTTGCCTCCGTAGAACGCCGCCTGCGACCGCCACTGGTGTACGCGCACGCCCGCGGAGCGCAGCAGCTTGCGCTGGATGTCTCCGAAGAAGTGCATCGAAGCCATGGCAGTTGCCGCCGCCGCGAGCACCCACCACCAGTTCGCGGAGTACAGGCTGCGCCACGCGTTGGCGAGCTGGTCGCGTACCAACGTCAGTTCGACGGACAGCACGATGACTGCGACCGCGATGATCACCCACCGCAGCCACCAGTATTTTCCGCGCGCTGGTCGGTCCTGACCGCGGGCCTCGCGCGCCGGCGCGTCGTGCGACACGCCCTACAGGGTAAAGCGTGCCGCAGTGTTTCCTTCAGATACGCAGACTCCGCGAGGCGGGCCGTTACGCTGTCGGGATGTCCGCTGGTCTTTCTGATGCTGACCAGTCGGTGAGCCCGCTGGTCCGCAAGGGTGCCGCGTGGTCGTGGCGCCTGCTCGTCATCTTCGGCGCTGTCTTCGCACTGCTGTGGGTGGTCATGCGTCTCGAAGTGATCGTCGTGCCGGTCGCGCTGGCGACGATGGTGGCCGCACTGCTCATTCCCGCCGTGGACTTCCTCGACCGCGTCGGCGTCCCGCGCGGTCTCGCCGTGGCGATGATGCTGCTGTCGGGTTTCGCGGTGGTCGGCGGCATCCTCACGTTCGTCGTCAGCCAGTTCATCGACGGTGTGCCCGCACTGGCCGAGCAGGTCGGCCACAGCATCGAAGGTGTCGGAAACTGGCTGTCCAACGGCCCACTTCATGTCAGCGACAGCCAGATCAAAGAGGTTCGCGAAGGCGCACTGGAGGCGCTGCGCAACAATCAGGAGAAGGTGACCAGCGGGGCGCTGTCGACGGCGAGCACGGTCACCGAGATCGTCACCGGTGCACTGCTCGTGTTCTTCACGCTGATCTTCCTGTTACACGGCGGCCGCAACATCTTCGGGTTCGTCACCAAGGTCTTCCCCTCGCACGCTCAGGACCGGGTACGCGATGCCGGCCGCGCGGGATTCCGCTCGCTGGGCGGCTACATGCGCGCGACGTTCCTCGTCGCGCTGGTCGACGCGGTGGGCATCGGCACCGGCCTGGCCATCATGGGTATCCCGCTGGCGCTTCCGTTGGCATCGTTGGTCTTCCTCGGCGCGTTCATCCCGCTGGTCGGTGCGGTGGTCGCCGGATTCCTCGCGGTCATCGTCGCGCTGATCGCCAAGGGGTGGATCTTCGCGTTGATCACCCTCGGCCTGATCATTGCCGTCCAACAGCTCGAGGGACACGTGCTACAGCCGCTGGTGATGGGGCGCGCCGTGTCGATCCACCCGCTGGCCGTCGTGTTGGCGATCGCAGCAGGCGGCGTCACGGCGGGCATCGTCGGCGCGTTGCTCGCGGTGCCCGCGGTGGCGTTCCTCAACAGCGCCACGAGGGTGCTGCTCGCCAGAGATTCCGCCGCCGAGGAGGCCGCGCAGGCCGCCGGCGACGAGGCGCCCATCGCGGCCGAAGCCGACGATATCGGGGACGCGGAAAAGGACTGATCCGGTTGTAACCGCATGGCGGGAATTCGGCCGAAATCGCGCCATGGCGTTACGGCCGCTGGGGTGTCGGCACAGAGTTGCAAAATCCGCCCATGGGTCAACCCATTGTCGGCAGCGAAGCGATCGCGAGCGGGGCACTGACTCGGCACGCGCTGAGGCGAGACTTCATCGCGCTGCACAGGGACGTCTATCTAGACAAGGACTCGCGCGTCACGCCGGCGGTCCGAGCCAGGGGAGCGTGGCTGAGATCCCGGCGGCGGGGGATCCTCGCGGGGTTCTCGGCATCAGCACTTCACGGCGCCCGCTGGATCGACCCGTGCCTGCCCGCCGCGATCATCGACACCAATCGCAGGCGCACTTCCGGAGTCATCGCGTGGGCAGACAGCATCGAAGATGACGAGATCTGCGTGATCGACGGCATGCGGGTGACGACTCCGGCAAGAACTGCGCTCGACATCGGGTGCCGCTGTCCCGTCGACTCAGCCGTCGCGGCGATCGACGCGCTCGCTCGCGCGACCCGACTGAAGATGGCTGACGTCGGGCTGCTGGCGGATCGGTATCGCGGCCGCCACGGCATCCGGAATGCACGCACAGTCATAGATCTCGTGGATCCCGGCGCGGAGTCGCCACGCGAAACGTGGCTGCGCTTGCTGCTCATTCGAAACGGATTCCCGCGCCCGACAACGCAGATTCCCGTTTACGACGCCTACGGTGCGCTCGTCGCCGAACTCGACATGGGTTGGGAAGACATCAAGGTGGCGGCTGAATACGAGGGCGATCACCATCGAACTGACCCCGACGTCTTCAACAAGGACATCAGGCGGCATGAGGAACTGACCGAACTCGGCTGGATCGTCGTCCGTATCACCAAGCGCGACACCGCGGGTGGAGTCATCGGTAGGGTCGCGGCCGCCTTTGCGCGCCGCCAGTTGTAACCGTGTGCAGAGGATTCAGCCGCAAACGCGCCGTGACGTCACAACCGGCGGATAGCGAAGAAACTAGGTCCGGCCCTCGCGGCGCAGCAGGTCCGCGGCGCTCACGCCGGTGCCGCCGCCGCGGCGCTTCGGCTGGTCGTCCTCCCCGCGGGTGTTGAGCTTGTCGGTCGCCGTCTCGGGATCTTGCGGCCTTTGCGCTGGGATCGCGGTCGTGGCGTCCTCTTCGGGTTCCGCCTTTCCCCCGCCTTCCGCGGGGGTCCCCAGTGCCGGAATCGCCGTCGTCGGGGGTTCGTTCGCGGGAGCGGCAGGCGGCGGGCGCCGTCGCCCTCCCCTGTCTTCCGCCTGGGTCCCCAGTTGTTCGGGCATTGCGCGGGTGGGCTCGGCCGACGGCTTAGCCCGAACCGCGGGCCGCGCCGCCGGGGGTGGCGTCGGTTGACCAGCGGGTGCCCCGGTGCCGCGCAATTCGCCCAGCCACGACTCGATCTCGCGCTCCTCTCGCGCCGGCGGGGCTGGAGGTCCGGCGGCTGCACGCGTCGCGGCCGCGGCGTTGTGCACGGCGTTCCGCACCGCGTTCTTGGCGGTCGAGAGCCGCGTCGTCTGCGGTTCGTCGGCCTGCGGACGCCCGGCCGGCATGCGCGTCGTTCCCGTGGTCGAGGGACCGTTCGCGCGGGGTGGCGCGGTGGCACGTGCGGCGGCTCCCGGACGGGACGCGCCCTCCGGCCCAGGATGGGTCGGGTCGTGCGGGCGTCGTCGCGCCGGCGGCGGTACGGGTGCGCCGGCGCCGACCAGCGCCTCGGGGTTCTCGGCGGCTTCGCGGACTGCCGGCCGCCTACGCTCGTCGGGCAGTTCGGTCTCGCCGAGACCGAGTCGCTCCTGAATGCGCTTCATCCAGCGCGGCGCCCACCAGCAGTCGTCGCCGAGCAGCTTCATGATGGCCGGCACCAGGAACATTCGGACGATGGTGGCGTCGAGCAGCAGCGCGATGAGAAGACCGAACGCGAGGTACTTCATCATCACCAGATCGGAGAACACGAACGCGCCCGCCACAACAGCGAGCACCAGTGCAGCACCGGTGATCAGGCGTCCGGTGGTGGCGGTACCGATACGGATCGCCTCGGCCGTGGACATACCGCGCTCGCGGGCCTCCACCATGCGAGAGACGAGGAATACCTCGTAGTCGGTGGACAGACCCCAGATCACCGCGATGATCAGACCGATCATCGGCGCCATCAGCGGCTGCGGCGTGTAGTTCATCAGCCCTGCGCCGTGGCCTTCGACGAACATCCACGTCAACACGCCCATGGTCGAGCCTAAGGTCAGTGCGCTCATCACCGCGGCCTTGATCGGCAGCACCACCGAGCCGAACGCCAGGAACATCAGAACCGTGGTGGTGACGATGAGGATGGTCACCATCAACGGCAGTCTGTCGAACAGGCTGTGAATGCTGTCCTGCTCCAAAGCCGGTGTGCCGCCGACGGATATCGTCACGCCGCGGGGAGGGGTGATCGATCGCAACTCGTCGACCTTCTTCGCGGCGTCGTTGCGGTCGATGAGGCCGTTCTGGATGACGCGTACCGAGTCATCGGTCGACTCGCCGCCGCGCGGTTGCCACATCTTCGACGGGTCGCCGTCGGGCTCGATGAAGCCCGGGATGGTCAGGGCCTTGTTGCGGATCTCCGCGACCTGCTGGTCGGTCACCGGCTGTCCGTCGGTGTTCTCGATGACCAGCGTCAGCGGCTCGGTGCGGAAGCCGGGGAAGGTCTTGTCGAAGTCCTCCTGCGCGATTCGGACCGCGTTGTCGGGCGGCAGGTACTTCTCGCTGATGCCGCCGAGCGCCAGCTGGCCGAGCGGGATGATCAGCACGATCATCGCGATCGCGATGGGTGCCGCGAAGGCGATGGGACGCTTCATCACGACGTTGACGAGCTTGCCCCAGAATCCGCGCTCCACCTCGGCGCGCGTCTTGGTCTTCTGGGTCTTCTCCGCCAGCCAGTTCAACCACCACACGATCGGTGTGCGAGCCAGCGGGATGTAGCGCGCGAGCACGACCCCGGCGGCGACCACCGCGACGAAGATCACGATGCCGAGCAGCACCCAGTACAGCGCCGTTCCGAGAGCGTCCTTGTTCGCCGAGATGATCAGGGCGAGGCCACCGAGCATCGTGACGTAGCCCAACGTCAGACCGATGACCGTGTACAGCGCACCCTGCTCCCCGGTCTGCCTGATCCGCTTGCGCGCGAGGTGGCCCAACGCGATGCCGACCGGGGGGACCAGCAGGCCGGTGGGGATCGAGGCCAGCGCGAGCGTGTTGGTGCGCGGATTGCTCGGGTCGGAAACCACCGGGTCCGGCTCCGCGAACTTCAACAGCCAGCGCACGCCGAGCGCGTCGACTCGGGAACCGAGGATGGCCAGCGCGGCGGGCAGCACGGTGATCGACAGGATCGCCGCCAGCATCACCGACGCGATGATCGCGTAGGTGATCGACTTCAGGAAGCCTTGCGGGAACAGGAGCAGAGGCACCGATGACGCCACGAGGATGACCGCGGAGAACATGATGGTGCGGCCCGACGTCATCACAGAGCGGCGCACAGCCGCCTCGGTGTCGTAGCCCTCCGCCAACTCTTCTCGGAAGCGGCTGACCATGAACAGGCCGTAGTCCACCGCGATGCCGAGCCCCATCAGCGTGACCACGGGTTGCGCGAAGAAGTGCACCGGCATGATCTCGGCGAGCAACCGCATGATGCCCAGTGCGCCGGCGATGGTCAGGCCGCCGATGACGCCGGGAAGGGCCGCCGCGATCACGCCGCCGAACACAAAGAACAGCACCACACATACCAGCGGGATGGCCGCGACCTCGGCGCGCTTCTGGTCCTCGCCGATAGTGCCGGTGAGCTCGCTGGCGAGCGGGTTGAGGCCGGCGAGCTGGATGTTGCCGCCGTTGACCTTCTGCAGGTCGGGCTGGATGGCCTGGTAGTTCTTCAGGATCGTGTCGTCGTCGTCACCCTTGAGCGGCACGCTGACGAAGGTCTTCGACATGTCCGCGGTCTTCATCTGCTGGACCGTGGGATCTTCGCTGTTGGGTGCTCGCAGCCAGCCGACCCAGCCGACCATCTGGTCCTGGTGATCGGCAACGAGGTCGTTCAGTTCGTCGGTGGTCTTCTTCATCCACGCGAGATCGTCGACCTTCTTGCCGTCGGGCGGCGTCAGGATCGCCACGACGTGGCTGGTGCGGTCTCGCCCGTACGCCTTGTCGGCCACGACGGACGCGTGTACTGACTGGCTGCCCTCGTCATAAAAGCCGCTCTGCGTAACGTGCTCACCCAGGCTGATGCCGTAGATGCCGCCACTGAGACACAGTGCAACCATGACGCCGATGACGGCGTACCGGTACCGGTACACCATCCGACCCCACCAGGCGAACACCTAAGCTCCTTACTACGTCAGCGGCGACCTTGTGCAGTTCAATTGTTGACGCGTGACGTCAACAGCGACGACAGCGGCCGGAACGGCTGCAGCCAAGCCCCCTGCTCGGGCAGCGAATCTAGGCCGATTCGCGGCAGCGGCTCGCGGAAAACACCAGGGATGTCCTCCAGGTCGACGAAGACCAAGGTATCCGACGCTAGCGCCCAGCTCGCATGTTCGCGAAATCCGAGCACCTGGACAGGTATGCCTTCGCGGGCAATTTCCTCCAACGGCTGCTTGAACGCTTGTCCATCGGCGGAGGCCACCAGCACGCCGGCCAGTCCTTCGCTCCTGCGGAGCGCGATGTGGTCGAGCATGTCGCTGTCGACGTCGCTGTCTTCATCGATCTTCGGTTTCGCGAAGACCGCAAAACCGACGTTACGCAATGCCTCCACCCACGGTCGAACCACATCGGCGCTACCAGGGGCGATATTCGTGAATACGGTCGCCTCGGGTTCCAGCGAGACGGGACGGTCCGGGCTCCCCACTTGGCTCGACAGTTCGGCCGTACGCGACAGCAGCCAGCGGCCCAGCGCATCGAAGCGAGGCCGGTGCGCGGCTGTCGGGCGGCCGCCGAGGATCGAGCCGAGGCCCATGTCCAGGTTGGGCGCGTCCCAGACCAGCAGCACTCTGGACGTGCTTTCGACCGGATCCGCCGCATCGTCCTTGGGCGGGCCCATCTCTTCAATGCGATGGACGTCTTCAGCGAGGCTCATCGTGATTTCTCCCACAGCAGTTCGGCGACCACGGGTCCTGCGAGGGCCTTGCGCTCGTACTTCGTCACCGGCCGTGCGGCCGAGATGGGAAGGACGTCGGTGATGTCCACCCGCCGCAACCTCGGCTCGGCGTCGCCCACCGTCGCAATGTGCTCGGCGTAGCCAGCGTGGTCGGTCGCGACGTGCAGCACACCGCCGGGACGCAGACGGTCGGCGATCAGCGCCATCGTCGCCGGCTGAAGCAGCCTGCGCTTGTGGTGGCGGGCCTTTGGCCACGGATCGGGGAAGAACACCCGGACCCCGGTCAGTGAGTCCGGCGCGAACATGTGCTCGAGTACGTCGACACCGTCGCCGCGCACCAGGCGGATGTTGTGGACGTTCTCGCGGTCGATGGCGGACAACAGCTGGGCGAGGCCGCGCTTGTAGACCTCGACCGCGACCACGTCGAGGTCGGGCTCGGCCTGGGCCATCGCCACTGTCGAGGTGCCCGCTCCGCAGCCGATCTCGAGCACGATCGGGGCGTTGCGGCCGAACCACTTCCCGGTGTCCAGTAGCGGGGCCGGGCCGTCGTCGCTGCGGGCATGAGTGCCCAACTCCGGCCAGCGCCGATCCCACGTGACCTTCTGTGCGTCACTCAGGTGGCTGCGACGGGCACGGAAACTCGTCACCCGGGGATACAGATGCGAGGCGGGTGGTGCCCCCACATCCGCGCTACCCGAAAGCATCCGTCCATCGTCGCTCATCGAGGGTTGAGTACCCGCATGGTGGTACAGATTGATACCCAACAGTTGCCTTCGGCTGCTACTCCACAGCGAACCCAAGAACTGTTCGTGACATATCCCGGCGGATGCCAGCATCGTGTAGGTGGGTCAGATCTTTACAGACGTCCTGACGCAATTCGCTGACCAGAACCGCAATCCGCGATTGACGCCGATCATTGGTCGTGCGAGCGCGCCGGTGTGTGTTGCGGTGCATGGCCGCCGCGGCGTCGGGCGGGCGACGGTGTCCGCGGCATTGAGCCGTGCGGGGGTCGCGGTCACGACCGACGGCGCCGAGGCGGAGGTCGCGGTGCGGGTGATCGCCGAGGCGTGCAAGCCCGAGGACGAGGTTGCCGAACTGCCGACCGTGATCATCCTGAACAAGGCGGACCTGATGGGCTTCGGCGCAGGGGGACCGTTGGCGCTGGCGCAGCGACAAGCCGCGGCCGTAGCGGCGTCGACGAAGACTCCGACCGTGCCGATGGTCGGACTGCTCGCCATCGCCGAACTGGACGACGAACTGATGGCCGCAGTGCGGACGCTGGTGGTTGAGCCTGCCGACCTCACCTCGACCGACGCATTCGCAGAGTCCGCGCATTCGTTGCCGGCTGCGGTGCGTCGGCGCCTGCTCCATACGTTGGATCGGTTCGGAATCGCTCATGCGGTGTTGGCTGTCGAGCGCGGGGCCGACCTCGTAACGGTGCGCGCACTCCTACGCCGGCTCAGCCGTGTCGAGGAGGCGCTGATGCATGTCGAGGCGGTCGCTGCCCCGGTGCGGTATCGGCGGATGCGCGCGACAATCGCCGAACTACATTGCCTTGCAATACGATCCGGAGATCAGGAACTCGCCGGCTTCCTCGCGGCCGACGACACCGTACTGGCGGTGATGGGTGCGGCGGTCGAGGTGGTCGAGGCCGACGGCGTGTACGTCGACCGGGGTGACGACCCCGGGGCGCACCGCAGGCGCGCGGTGCACTGGCGGCGGTACGGCGACGGACCGGTCGCCGCCCTGCACCGCAGTTGTTCGGCCGACATCTGCCGAGGTTCGCTGCGCCTGCTGGGGCGGTGCCGATGACGGTGATCGAGTTGGACCGGAGCCCTCCGGGTGTCGTGCGCCGCGACGTCGTGTTGGTGGTCGGCTCCCGGCTGGCGGGGACCACCAGCCTGACCAATGCATTGCGCGATCGAATCCGTGAGCACACATTCGTCGAGTCCGGCGAACTGAACCCGGGGCACGCGCCCACCGCGGTGGTCGTCACCGCGTCCGCGAGTGCGATGCTGACCGAATCTGATTGCGCGCTAATAGATTCAGCGGCCCGGAACACCGATCTGGTGATCGGCGTGGTGTCGAAGATCGACACCCACCGCACCTGGCGTGAGGTGCTTACCGCGGACCGGACGCTGCTGGCGCAGCATGCGCCGCGCTACCTTCGGGTTCCCTGGGTCGGCGCGGCCGCAGCACCCGACCTGGGCGAGCCCCACGTCGACGAGCTCGTCGGCCTGATACGGCAGCGACTGTCGGATCCGGGCGTGGACCGCCGGAACCTGCTACGCGCGTGGGAAAGTCGACTGCAGAGCACCCTCGGCCGGTATCGGGCCGACGGATCCGACCGGCGGGCCCGGGTACGCGCACTGCATCAGACTCGCGACGACATCCTGGACAGCGGGCGTCGGACGAGAAGCGAACGCGACATCGCGCTGCGCAGTCAGCTCAAACAGGCGCGCATCCAGCTCGCGCATGCGGCACGCAACCGCGCGACGACCATGCGAAGCGAACTGGCCGACCACGGGGCACAACTGACGCGCCGCGAGATCGGCACCTTCGAATCGCATGCGCGGACCCGCGTGCGTGAGGCGGTCGACGAAGTGGAGGAGGCGATCAGTGACCGACTGGTGGACCTCGCGACCGGACTGCATCTGCCCCCGCCCTCGCCGGCCGCGTCGCCCCCGACACCGGACTTCCCCGCACCCCCACTGACGTCCCGTCGGCAGGAGACGCAGCTGATGACGATCCTCGGTGGCGGCTTCGGGCTCGGGGTGGCGCTGGTGGTGACGCGGCTGTTCGCCGGGATCGCCTCGGGCATGACCGTCGCGGGTCTGGTGGTGGGCGGACTCGTCGGACTGGTCTTGACCGTATGGGTGGTGGGCACTCGCGGCCTCCTGCGCGACCGAGCGGTGCTGGACCGCTGGATCGGCGATGTCGTCAACGTGCTGCGGTCGGCCCTGCAGGAGCGGGTCGCGACCCGTGTCCTTGTCGCCGAGACGGCGTTGTGCTCAGAGCTCTTTCATCGCGACGCGCTGGACAGCGCCGAGGCCTCGAAGCGGGTTGCGGAGATCGACGCCGAACTACGGGCCCATGCGGTCCAGGCGGCCAGGGCGGCCAAGGTCGCCGATGCTCGGCTGTCGCCACTGTTGGAGGCCCTGGAGGCCGTCCGGTCCGAGCTGAACGGAACCGACGGCCGGAGAGCCGACGAGCTGAATCGATACACCCCTGAGATGGGCTTTCTGAATCGTTCCTGTGAGTGATCGGACATAGTCCCGATTCACCGTGGGTATGTCACCCGCGTTAACCTCTGTATTACAGGGACGACCGATGCGCTGCCCGTATGCATGGTGGGCGTAACCGATCCCGGGTCCTGGCAGAAACGTACACAGGAGATTTTCATGACCGCAGCGACCATTCCAGGTCTGGACAATGCACCGACGAAGCACAAGGGGCTGCTCGCCTGGGTCCAGGAAGTCGCCGAGCTGACACAGCCCGACCGGGTCGTGTTCGCCGACGGGTCCGAGGAAGAGGCAGCGCGGCTGTCCGAACAGCTGGTCGAGGCAGGCACCTTCAAGCGTCTCAACGACGACAAGAAGCCCAACTCCTACCTGGCTCTGTCCGATCCCTCCGACGTCGCACGCGTGGAGTCGCGCACCTTCATCTGTTCGGAGAAGGAGACCGACGCCGGTCCGACCAACAACTGGATGGACCCCGCCGAGATGCGCGGCATCATGACCGACCTGTACCGCGGGTGCATGCGCGGCCGCACGATGTACGTCGTGCCCTTCTGCATGGGGCCCCTGGGTGCCGATGATCCCAAGCTGGGTGTCGAGCTCACCGACTCCGAGTACGTCGTGGTGTCGATGCGGACGATGACCCGGATGGGCACAGCGGCGCTGGAGAAGATCGGCGACGACGGCTTCTTCGTCAAGGCGCTGCACTCGATCGGCGCCCCGCTGGAGCCCGGCCAGAAGGACGTTCCGTGGCCGTGCAACGACACCAAATACATCAGCCACTTCCCCGAGACCCGTGAGATCTGGAGCTACGGCTCGGGTTACGGCGGCAACGCACTGCTCGGCAAGAAGTGCTACTCGCTGCGTATCGCCTCGGCGATGGCGCACGACGAGGGCTGGCTCGCCGAGCACATGCTGATCCTCAAGCTGATCTCGCCGGAGAACAAGTCGTACTACGTGGCGGCGGCGTTCCCGTCGGCGTGCGGTAAGACCAACCTCGCGATGCTGCAGCCGACCATCGAGGGTTGGCGCGCCGAGACCGTCGGTGACGACATCGCCTGGATGCGGTTCGGCAAGGACGGCCGGCTTTACGCGGTCAACCCCGAGTTCGGCTTCTTCGGTGTCGCACCGGGTACCAACTGGTCGTCGAACCCGAACGCCATGAAGACCATCGAGGCCGGCAACACCGTCTTCACCAACGTCGCGCTGACCGACGACAACGACGTCTGGTGGGAGGGCCTGGAAGGCGAGCCCGACCACCTCATCGACTGGAAGGGCAACGACTGGGTCTTGCGGGAGACCGAAAGCAAGGCCGCCCACCCGAACTCGCGCTACTGCACCCCGATGTCGCAGTGCCCGACGCTGGCTCCCGAGTGGGACGATCCGCAGGGCGTGCCGATCTCGGCGATCCTGTTCGGCGGTCGCCGCAAGACGACGGTGCCGCTGGTGACGCAGGCCCGCGATTGGCAGCACGGCGTGTTCATCGGCGCCACCCTGGGCTCCGAGCAGACTGCCGCCGCCGAAGGCAAGGTCGGCACCGTCCGGCGCGATCCGATGGCCATGCTGCCGTTCCTTGGCTACAACGTCGGCGACTACTTCGCCCACTGGATCGACATCGGCAAGAACGCCGACGAGTCGAAGATGCCGAAGATCTTCTTCGTCAACTGGTTCCGTCGCGGTGACGACGGCCGCTTCCTGTGGCCGGGATTCGGCGAGAACAGCCGAGTGATGAAGTGGATCGTGGACCGCATCGAGCAGAAGGCGGGCGGCAAGACGACGCCGATCGGTATCGTGCCGACCGCCGAGGACCTGGACCTGTCCGGTCTGGATGTCGACGCGGCCGACGTCAACGAGGCGCTGTCGGTGAACGTGGCCGAGTGGCGCGAAGAGATCCCGTTGATCGAGGAATGGTTCGAGTTCGTCGGTGAGAAGCTGCCGACCGGTATCAAGGACGAGTTCGACGCGCTCAAGCATCGCCTCGCCGAAGCCGAGTAACACTCGCGAGCTGGGCCCAGCGCCAGCAGACGTGAAAACCCCCGAAAGTTGGTGATTTCGGGGGTTTTCACGTCGCTTCGGCGGCCAATTTCTCGCGGGGGTTGGTGAACCAGAACTCGCCAAACCAAACCGACAGCTGACTCATGTGGCAGCGGTTTCCTTCAACTTGGCACGCGCCCAGTCAATCTGGTCGATCGCGTAAGCGGCCATCTCGGCGTATGTCATCGCCGGCCCCTTGGCCGCCAACGCCTCGAAGCGTTCTTCGCCAAGTACCGTCCGCAGATGCGCATTTGTATCACCGACCTCCGGGAAAGCCGAGATAGCCCGACCCCTAGCCGCGAATCCGCTTACAACTGCGGCTGATTCGTAATAGCCGACTGCGTCGAGAACAGTTGCGAGCACTCCATACGCGTTCAACAACAGCTCGATGGTGCCGGAATCGTAGTACTGATGAATGGTGTCTGCGATGGCGTCGAGGGCCTCCGCGCGATTGCCCTCGGCAGCAGCGAGGCCCGACATGAGCAGAGTGGTCGCTGACGCTTGCTGCCGGTTTCCGCCCTCAACGGCAATCGTCCAAGCTCGACGCAGCGAGTGATAGGCGCCGGCGGGGTCGACGTTGCGACGGGACCAGCCGTGAGCGAGGAGTCCCGCCGACGCAAAGGCGGGGTTGTCTGTGCGTTGCACCTCATAGAGCAACTCATCCGCCATTCGCAGGGATTCGTCCGTCGCTCCCGCGAGCGCAAGGGCTATTACCTGGACCGATCGGTTGGCGAGATGATCACCCGACGTGCGCTCGATGATCGACTGGCACCACTCGACGGCCAGATCTGGTTGGCCGATGGTGTTGAAGCCAGCGGCAAGTGCAGTCGCGAGTTCTTCGCGCACGTCGTCGAACTCGCCGCTTTCAATTGCCGTCCGACTGGCCGCGGCGTAGTGCCGAAACTCGTCGAGTCGGCCCACTGCAGCGCAATAGCTGGCCGCAACGTACAGCTGCGCCAGACTGCGATGTCGTATGGATTCCGCCTGCGGCAGTAGCTCTTCTGCCCATCCGACGGGTTCCCACTGGACGACGAAGTAGCCAAGGAATGCAGAAAGCACTGAGATGGCCGACGCGGCATCGAGATCGCCGGTGTCGGCGGCCCACCGAAACGCGGCGCGTAGGTTGGACAGCTCGGCGGAGAACCATTCGAAGACCTCACGTTGGCGCGGGCCATCCCAGGCCGCCATGGCGTCAGTGATTCGGGTCGCGAAATGACGGGCGTGATCGGTGCGGACTTCCTCGGCGCCGCCGGACGCCACGAGTTGTTCTTCGGTGAATTGGCGAATGGTCTCGAGCATCGTGAAGCGGGTATGTATCGACCCGCGATCGGCGACCAGAAGGGACTTCCGGACCAGCGAGTCGAGGAGGTCGAGAGTCGTCAGCTCGTCGTCCAGGCGGCATACCGCGGTCGCACTGGCGAGGTCGAAGCCACCCGCGAACGTCGAACACCTTGTCAGAACCTGCTTTTCAGCTTCGGTGAGCAAATCGAACGACCATTGCACGGCATGCCGTAGCGTCTGATGACGTTCGAGCCCGCGTCGTGCGCCGACGAGCAAGCGGAAGCGATCGTCGAGCCTGTCCCGTAGTTCTGCCGCAGTCATCGATTGCATGCGTGAGGCGGCCAGTTCAATCGCCAGCGGTATCCCGTCCAGACGTTTGCAGATTTCGGCGACCGCTTCAACGTCTGGTGCGGACGAGACGACAGACGCCACCGCGGACGCACGATCAACGAACAGCGCTGCAGCGCTGGAGCCCACGTCCAGGGAGGACACAGGCCACAGGTGTTCATCGGCGAGGCGTAGACCTTCACGGCTCGTCGCCAGGATGGTCACTGTGTCCGATTGCGCCAAAACCAATTCGATGACATCGGCGGCGGCGTCCAGAACGTGCTCGCAGTTGTCGAAGATCAACAGCCGGACCCTGCCCTCCAACGCTGCGGCGATGCTCCCCGAGACGGTCATCCCCGGGCGCTGAGTGATGCCAAGTGCCGCGGCCGCGACGTCGGGCACCGCTGCCGGATCACCGACGGCCGCCAACTCGATCAGATAAACTCCGTCCGGGAACGCGTTGGTCGACCGTGCACCGAGTTCAGTTGCCAGTCGTGTCTTACCGACTCCGCCGACCCCGGTGAGTGTCACTAACCGATGAGCTCTGAGCAAGTTCTGCAGGGCCGCCAATTCCGACTCTCGTCCGACGAAGCTCGTCGTCGGCGGCTTCAAGTTGCCTGCGGCGGCATCGACAGACTTCAATGCTGGGAACTCGGCACGTAAGCCTGGAGCCCGAACCTGGTGGATTTCGACCACTCGCGCTATGTCACGTAGGCGCTTCGGCCCCAGCGGTGTCAGATCGATGCCACTCAGCAATCCGGCCGTGGTGCCGTCGACCAGGATCTGGCCGCCGTGGCCGGCGGCCATCACACGGGCGGCGCGGTTGAGCACCGCGCCGAAGTAATCGTCGCCGCGCAGTTCCGCTTCACCGGTGGCGATGCCCATCCGCACAGGCAGTTCCAACGCCCGCTGCGCGGCAACGGCGGTGTCAACGGCCGATCGCGGCGACGCGAACGCCACGCACACCCCGTCGCCGGTGTGTTTGAACAACCATCCCTCGTACTTTTCGACCGACTCGCGGAGCACCGCGTCGTGCGACGCCAGCGCCGTTCGCATTGCCTCGGCGTCGGTGTCCCAACGTCGCGTAGATCCCTCGATGTCCGTGAAGAGGAAACTAACGACACCGGAGGGCGGGGTGATCTTCATGGTCGCACCTCAACCCCCGATCCCCGGCGCTGTCATGGTAAGGCCGATATTCCGGAGGACCTGCGGTTTCTACCCACTTGACACCTGTCAAGATCGGTAGTCGTAGAGTCGGCACATGCAGATTCGCGAGCATGCCGTCGCCACTCCAGACAGGCCCGCTGTCATCATCCATCCGGCCGGAACCATCGTCACGTTCAAAGAGATGGAGGAGCGGGCCAACCGGCTGGCCCACCTCTTCAGGGACGCCGGGCTGGTCGAGGGCGACACCGTCGCAGTGCTCATGGAGAACAACGAGCATCTGCCGACAGTGATGTGGGCGGCGCGGCGCAGCGGGCTGTACTACACCGTGATCAGCACCCACCTGACGCCGCCCGAGGTGGCGTACATCATCGACAACAGCGGGGCGAAGGCGGTCATCGGGTCACACGGCACCCGCAAGATCTGCGAGGGGCTGGCCGAGCTGGACGCACTTCCGGACCTGCTGCTGATCGCCGAGGACGACCTCGACGGCTGGCAGCGCTATCCCGAGTGTGTGGCGGACCGGCCGAGCACCCCCATCGACGACGAGATCGAGGGCGATCTGCTGCAGTACTCGTCGGGAACGACGGGCCGTCCCAAGGGGATTCGTCGTGAACTCACCCATCTCAAGCCTGCCGACGCACCGAACCTGGTGTCGGCGCTGCTGATGGCGATCCAGATGGATTCCGGTTCGGTCTACCTGAGCCCGGCACCGCTGTATCACACCGCACCGTGTCTGTGGACGATGAGCGCGCAGGCGATGGGTGTGACGACGGTGATCATGTCGAAGTTCGATCCCGAATCCGCCCTGGACGCCATTGAGAGGTATCAGGTGACGAGCGGTCAGTTCGTTCCGGCCATGTTCGTCCGGATGCTGAAACTCCCTGAAGATGTGCGCAATTCGTACGACGTGTCCAGCCTCAAACGCATTGTGCATGCCGCGGCTCCATGCCCTGTCGACATCAAGAAGCAGATGATCGACTGGTGGGGACCGGTCGTCGACGAGTATTACTCGTCGTCAGAAGGCGCGGGTATCACGTTCATCTCAGCCGAGGAATGGCTGAAACGCCCTGGCTCCGTTGGCAGACCGCTGCTCGGCGTGGCACACGTCCTCGACGAGGACGGCAACGACCAGCCGCCGGGTCAGGCGGGGCAGATCTACTTCGACCTCGGCGTCGTGCCGTTCGTTTACCACAAGGACCCCGAGAAGACCGCCGAGTCACGCGACAAGCACGGTTGGGTGACCGTCGGCGACGTCGGCTATCTCGACGAGGAGGGATACATGTTCCTCACCGACCGCAAGCACCACATGATCATCTCCGGCGGCGTGAACATCTACCCGCAGGAAGCTGAGAACATGTTGATCACCCATCCCAAGGTGCTCGACGCCGCGGTGTTCGGCATCCCCGACGACGAGATGGGCCAGAGCGTCAAGGGTGTGGTCCAGACCGTCGATCCGACCAACGCGACCGAGGAGTTCGGCGAGGAGCTGCTGTCCTGGCTGCGCGAGCGGCTGGCGCATTACAAGTGCCCGCGGTCGATCTCCTTCGAGGCGCAGCTGCCGCGCACCGAAACCGGCAAGATGTTCAAGCAGGAGCTGATAAAGAAGTACTCGTGACTCCAATCGAGCTCGCCTCGGGCGTAGTCGTTGCGGTCGGATCGCCCTCGGACCAAGCGGCTTTCACGCTCACCGAGGATGACTGCGGCGACCGTCGCGCTGTGACGGTGGCGTCGGTTTCAGACACGCTCGACCTTCTTCGGGAACGGTGCGCGCGGTGGCCGCATGCGGCCGCGGTGTGCATCGACGTCTTGCGTGCACACAACGCCGACGCGCCCGCGTTCGGCGGTGTCATCACCGAGTCGCTTGCGTACTCGACGCTGCAGGCGGGCCCGGAGTTCACGCGCTGGCTGGGCGAGCGGGGGCCTGCGACGCCGGTGCAAATCCCGAACCCGGTGCAGGCAGAGCGGGTCGGGGACGCCCTGTACGTCCGGTTCAATCGCCCGCAGCGGCACAACGCCTTCTCGACCGACGCGCGCGCTGTGCTGCTGGAAGCGCTCGAGGTGGCGCGTCTGGACCCGTCGGTGACCGACGTCGTTTTGTCGGGCAACGGTCCCTCGTTCTGCAGCGGTGGCGATCTGGCCGAGTTCGGTACCTTCGCCGATCCGGTCAGCGCACATGTGGCTCGCACTCGGCACAGCCCCGCGTTGGTACTCGACGAGCTCACAGCACGACTGGGCAGGCACTGCCGCGCGGAGGTGCACGGCCAGGTACTCGGCAGCGGGCTGGAGATGGCCGCCTTCTGCGGATGGGTGGCCGCGAGTCCTGACGCCGTGTTCGGCCTACCCGAGCTCAGCCTCGGACTGCTTCCCGGCGCCGGCGGGACCGTGAGCATCACGCGCAGAATCGGGCGCTGGCGTACCGCATATCTCGTGCTGAGTGGGCGGACCATCGACCCGTCGACAGCGCTGCAGTGGGGCTTGGTCGACGAAATTCGGTGATTTCGGCGCGCGCACGACCGCTCAGCGATCGTAGGCGCACCGAAATCGCCACTAGCCGGAGCGCCGCAGCGTAACCCGGTACGTGTACTGCTCGGGAAGAAAGTGGCTGACCGACAACTCGACCGGCCTGCCCGATGTGTCTGAATACAGCCGATCCACTCGCAGCATCGCATGACCGGCCGCGCACGACACCGCATCGGCGACCACACTGTCCGCCGGCGCCACCGTAATCGACTGTGCCGCTTCGGCAATCGGTTCGATCAGATGCGGCTCGAGCACGCCGATCACCGTCTGCGGACCGACCGCACCGTCTTGCAGATCCGGCGCCGACAGCACCGCATTGGCAACGACGGGCGCCAGGTGCACGATCGTCGTCACGAACGGCACGCCGTCGTGCAACCGTCGGAACACCACGGTGTAGACGATATCGTCGTCGAGGCGCAACCGACTGGCGGCGTCGAGATCGACTCGCCTGCGCAGTCCGGAAAGCACTTCCATCGTGGTGTCGTCGGACAGGCTCATCAGGTCTTCGATCGAGCCGAGCTGGCGGAGATAGCGCTGGCCCGCATCGCTGGCGTATGTGCCGCGACCCGGCACCCGGTAAACCACACCCTCGGCGACCAGGTCCTGGAACGCGCGCCGCACCGTCTGCCGGGAAAGCCCATGTTGCTCAACGAGTTCTGACTCGGTGGGCAGTCGGGCGCCGTCGCGGTACCGCCCTGCGGCGATATCGTCGCGAAGTTGTTCGCGCAGAGTCTGATACGCCGGCGCGGTACGCATCAGATCCCGCCGCGGGCGACCAGCTGGGCGGCGATCACATTGCGCTGAATCTCGTTGGTGCCCTCGCCGACGATCATCAGCGGAGCGTCGCGGAAGTAGCGCTCCACGTCGAACTCGGTGGAATAGCCGTAGCCGCCGTGGATCCGGACGGCATTCAACGCGATCTCCATCGCGACCTCGGACGCGAACAGCTTGGCCATCCCAGCCTCCATGTCGCAGCGTTCGCCGCTGTCGTACCGCTGCGCCGCATGGAGAGTCAGCTGTCGTGCGGCCGTCAGCTTGGTCGCCATGTCGGCCAGGTAGTTGCCGATGGACTGGTGTTTCCAGATCGGCTGGCCGAAGCTCTCGCGCTCTTGCGCATACTTCAGCGCGTCTTCGAGCGCGGCCGACGCTACTCCGAGCGCCCGCGATGCAACCTGGATACGGCCTGTCTCAAGCCCTTTCATCATCTGGGCGAACCCCTTACCGGGTTCGCCGCCAAGGATCGCGGTCGCGGGTATGCGGTAGTCGTCGAACGTCAGCTCGCAAGACTCGACACCCTTGTAGCCGAGCTTCGGCAGATCCCGCGACACCGTCAGCCCGGCAGCGTGCTCGACAAGCACCACCGAAATGCCCTTGTGCTTGGGCGTTGCGGCCGGATCGGTCTTGCACAGCAGCGCGATCAGGCCTGATCGGCGTGCATTGCTGATCCAGGTCTTGGACCCGTTGATCACCAGATCGGAACCGTCGGTTGCCGCGACCGTGCTCATGTTCTGCAGGTCCGAGCCACCGCCGGGCTCGGTGAGCGCCATCGTTGCCCGTAGTTCGCCGGTGGCCATCGGTGGCAGATATCGCTGCTTCTGCTCTTGTGTGCCGAACAGTCCCAGCAGCTTGGCGACGACGGTGTGTCCGCCCATCGCGCCTGCGAGGCTCATCCACCCCCGCGAGAGCTCCTGCGTGACCTCGACGTAGCACGGCATCGAGACCGGGGAGCCGCCGTAGGACTCGGGTATGGCCAGACCGTAGATGCCGATGCGTTTCATCTGCTCGATCCACGCCTCGGGGTATTCGTTGGCGTGTTCGGTCTCGCGGACGGCGGGTTTGACGTCGCGGTCCACGAAGGCCCGCACCGTCTCCACCAGCATGGTTTCTTCTTGAGTCAACATTTGTACGGCCATATTGACACTTTGTGCGGCCGAATGCCAACATGGCTGCCGTGAGCGGCCCATATTTCGACGATCTCGAGGTCGGCCAGGTCTTCGACGCAGCCCCGTCCATGACACTGACGGCGGGGGCCGCGGCCGTTCATCAGTCGATCCTGGGCGACCGTCTCCGGCTCGCCCTCGATGCCGAGCTCGCGGCGGCCGTCATCGGCGCCGCCGCACCGTTGGCCAACCCTTCGCTCGTATGCGACGTCGCGATCGGCCAGTCGACGCTGGTCACCCAGCGAGTGAAGGCCAATCTGTTCTACCGCGGACTGAGATTTCACCGCTTTCCCGTCATCGGTGAGACCCTGTTCACACGCACCGAAGTGGTTGGGCTCAAACAGAACTCGGCAAAGCCCGGCCGTACCCCGACAGGACTCGCGGCATTGCGGATGACCACCGTCGACGGCGTGGGGCGACTTGTCCTCGACTTCCACCGTTGCGCGATGCTGCCGATGAGCGAGGGTGCGCCTGACACCGATCTTGCCGACGATCTCTCGACGATCGGTGCCGATCAACCGTCGGTTGCAGACCCGACCGCCGAGTGGGACGCCGATGCGTACCGCGCGAAGGTTCCAGGGGCACATTTCGACGCCGGCCTGGCGGGTGCGATCCTGCACAGTACGGCCGACGTCGTCAGCAGTGCTCCGGAACTCGCGCGATTGACGCTGAACATCGCCGCCACACACCATGATTGGCGAAGCGGCGGACAGCGACTGGTATACGGCGGACACACCATCGGCCTGGCACTGGCCCAAGCCACTCGCCTGTTGCCCAATATCGTCACCGTGCTGGCCTGGGATTCGTGCGATCACACGGGACCGGTGCACGAGGGCGACACCTTGTACAGCGAGTTGCATGTCGAAAGTGCGGTGCCGCTGCCCGAAGGGCGTGGCGGGGTCCTCAAACTGAGGTCCGTTGTCCATGCCGTCGGTGAGCCGGACCAGCAGGTACTGGACTGGCGCTTTACTGCTCTGCAGTTCTGAGCACAATGAGCGTGTGACGTCGTTGGCCGTCCCCACTGCCGTTCTGTCGCGGGCCCGTCGCGTCGCCAACGATTTCCGAGCCCTCACCGGCGTCGAGTGCGACGCCGACGCGATCATCGCAGGACGCGCCGGACTGCTGCGCCAGACACCACACGACCGCATTTCGGCAGGGGGCGCGACACATCTGATGCGCAGTCGCGACGGGTGGTGCGCGCTCACGTTGTCGCGGCCCGACGATGTCGACGCGGTCCCCGCGCTGATCGAGGTGGACACCGTCGCGGGCGACCCCTGGCCGGATGTGCACCGCTGGGTTTCCGAACGCCACGCTGCGGAGTTCACCGACCGCGGGCGACTGCTCGGACTTCCGGTCGCCGCGCTTGGCGAGTCGCGCGCGCGGCCACCGCGGCGCCGCGCCTTGGGTGCGGCGACAAGCGGACGCGCCCCGTCAGGACTGCTCGTCGCCGACCTGTCCGCCATGTGGGCGGGCCCGCTGTGCGGTCAGTTGCTGGCGCGAGCGGGCGCGACGGTCGTCAAAGTCGAAAGCGCATCCCGTCCCGATGGTGCACGGTCGGGTCCAGCGGAGTTCTTCGACTGGATGAACGGCGGAAAGCTCTCGTATCTGGTCGATTTCGATGATCCGTCCGGATTGCGCAGTCTCCTCGCCGCGGCGGATGTGGTGATCGAGTCCTCACGGCCCGCCGCATTCGCGCGCCGAGGCCTTGCGCCGGAGGATGTCCAGCCACGCGACGGCAGAGTCTGGCTGCGAATCACCGGCCACGGCACCGACGGTGAGCGGGGCAACTGGGTGGCGTTCGGCGATGACGCGGCGGTGTCCGGTGGGCTGGTGCGGGGTAGCGCTGCCGAGCCGGACTTCTGTGGTGACGCCATCGCCGACCCGTTGACGGGATTGGAGGCGGCGGCGACGGTGGCGCAGGCGTTGCGCGACGGTGGTGGCCAGCTCGTCGAGTTGTCGATGTCGGCGGTCGCGGCCACCTATGCCCGACTCCCGCGCACCGACGAAATCTCCTGCAGCGCCGCACCACCGCCGTCGAAGCGAGCGTCGGCGTTGGGCGCCGACAACGCCGCAGTGGAGCGAACTGTCGCCGAGAAGCTCCTTGCCGCATGCTGATTCAGCGCGCAAGTCTGCTCGACGGGACAACTGCTGACATCCGGGTCGAGGAGCAGATCGTCGCAGTCGGACCGCGTATGGCGCCATCACCCGGCGAGCAGGTGTATGACGCCAAAGGCGGCACCGTCATTCCGGGTCTGCACGATCACCACGTCCATCTCCGCTCAGCCGCCGCTGCCTTGACGTCGGTCCAGGTGGGTCCCGCCGACGTGCACACGCGAGATGATCTGGCTCGGGTTCTCGCTGCGGCCGACATCGGCAGCGACGGATGGTTGCGGGCGATCGGCTACCACGAGGCGGTGGCGGGTCCGCTCGACCGCACACTGCTCGACGAGCTGGCACCGCCGGTGCCGGTCAGGGTTCAGCACCGCAGCGGCGTGCTGTGGACACTCAACTCCGTCGGGCTGGCCCGGGTCGGGCTTGCCGATCACCCCGACGGTCGGCTGCGCAGCGCCGATCAATCGTGGTCGGAAGCGTTGACGCGCAACGAGACCGGGCTTGGCGACGTCAGTAGGCGGCTCAGCACATTCGGAGTGACCGGCGTGACCGATGCGACGCCGGGTCTGGAGGTTGCCGACGTCGTCAAGTTGATGGAGGCTCACCGGCACGGCGAACTGCGTCAGCGTGTGCATTGCCTCGCCCCCGGAAAGCGGATTCTGCACGACAGCGATCTCGACCTCACCGCGCTCACCGCGTGGATCGCCGAGCGCCACGCCGACGGGGGACCGGTTGCGGTGCACTGCGTTACCGCCGCGCAGTTGGTCGTCACGTTGGCCGCACTGCGATCGGCCGGCCCTCATCCGCAGGACCGCATCGAGCATGCCGCAGTGGTGCCCGACGACAGCGTTGCCGACCTCGCCGAGAGCGGGGCGACCGTCGTGACACAACCCAACTTCGTCGCCGAACGAGGAGTGCAGTACCTCCACGACGTGCCCGCGGCTGAGCAGCACGAATTGTGGCGCGTGGCTTCGCTGTTGACCGCCGGGGTGCCAGTCGCGCTTTCGACCGATATGCCGTTCGGCGACGACGACCCGTGGAAGGCCATGCGCGCCGCCGTGTCGCGCATCACCGGAGGGGGAGCGGTGCTGGGCGCCGACGAACGCGTGCCGGCCCGCGAGGCGCTTACGATGTTCTTCGGTTCAGCCGACGCCCCCGTGATGCCGCGGCTCATAGCGTCCGGCCACCCCGGCGATCTGTGCATCGTGCGCGCACGACCGGACGAGGTGCTGGGCGAACTCGATTCCGACATGGTCGCGGCGACGGTGATCGCCGGCCGCCTCGTGTTCGAACGCTAGTGGCGCTAGGCTGCCGCGGGAGCCAGCGCGCGCCGCAGCATTGCGCATTGGCTGTCGAAAAACGACCGTGACACTTCGGCTTTCGGCGCGATTCCATCGAATCCGTGGAAGGCGCCCTTGACGACCTCGACCTCGCACGGCACGCCGGCGGCCTTCAGCCGTTCGGCGTATGCGAGATCCTCGTCGTGGAAGAGGTCCAGTGTTCCGACGCCCATCCAGGCCGGCGGCAGCCCGCTCAGATCCGTCTGTCGTGCGGGGACTGCGACATTGGGGTCCGCATCGCCGAGGTAGGCCGACCAGCCGAACTTGTTGCTCGTCTGGTTCCACAGCCGCAGGCCGGGATTGTCCAGTCCCTCCCGGTCGACGGTGCGATCGTCGAGCATCGGGTAGACCAGCAACTGTGCGGCGGCGTCGACGTCGCCGCGATCGCGGGCCAGCAACGCCAGCGCGGCCGCCAGACCGCCGCCTGCGCTGGCGCCACCGATCGCGACGCGACTTTCGTCCACCGATGGAAGTGCCGCCAGCCATGTCAACGCCGCGTAGCAGTCCTCGAGCGGAACCGGGTAGGTGTGCTCGGGTGCCAGCCGGTAATCGACCGACGCGACAGTCGCGCCGAGACGCGCGGCGTAGCGTTGGCACAGCAGGTCGTCCTGGCCTGGATGGCCGATGACATAGCCGCCGCCGTGTATCCACAGCAGTCCGGGCCCGGGGCCGGCGGCGGTTTCCGGCCGGTACAACCGAACCCCGACACCCGAGGGCAGAGTCAGGTCTTCGCCGCCCTTGGGAGCGCGGCGCCACATCCTGCGGGTCACCATCCGGATGACCGGCAGCGTCACTGGCGTCACCGCCTGTTTGGGGACGATCCGCGCGAGTCGGCGTAGGTCTGGATGGAAGTCCGAAGAGGTGAAGGCGCCCGGCACGCCTCCAGTATGTATTACGCCGGCGCGACGGTGAGTGGTGCGACGACGGTGCCGGGAACGCGGGGACTACCGCATCCAGGGGTGCCCACGATCGCACTGCGTTCTCCCGACAGCGTGCCGTTGCCCTTCGGGTGGAGCGTGATGGTGACCGTGGCCGGGGCCGGATCGCCCTGGCAGGTCCACTGGATTCGCTGGGCGGTCTCCCAGCTGGTGCCGTTCCAGTGAAAATCGAAGGGGACGTCGCGGGCCGAAAGGCTCGAATGCGCGGTACAGCCATCGAGATCGCAGGTCGTGGTGAAGGACACCTCGCTGGCAAATGGAATCGCGGGAGAGGGGACGCCGTTGAACGTCTGCCTGTCCAAGGCCGTGGTCATGACGTAGGGCCCATTGAGCGGCACCAGCGGCGTGGCCGCGCCGCCGGTAGCCGTTCCTGGCGCGTTGGGGCTGGCTGATGCCACCACAGGGGTGATTGCCAGCGTTGCTACTAGGCCAGACAGGACGGCCAACTTCGCGACCATGGCACTCAGTGTGCGCCTGCGGAGGCCACGGAGTAATCAGGTGTTTCCCTATGCTTTGAGGATTTACTTCAGCAAAGGGTCACGAGGCAGCCCGAGGATTCGCTCGGCGATCGTGTTCCTGGTGATCTCCGACGTGCCGCCCGCGATGGTCATCGCCCGGTTCCCGAGGTAGGACGTGGTCAGTGTCGGAGTTTGCCCGACGACGGCCGCCGAGCCGGCCAGTTCCAGGCCCAGCTCGGTCATCCGCTGACCTGCCTCGGCAAGGAGGAGCTTGGTGACGTTGCCCTCGGGACCGGGCTCGGAGCCGGCGATCGCCCGGGTGATCCGGCGCAGGTTGAGTAGTCGCAGCGTGTGCGATTCGGCGATGACCTCACCCGCGCGGCGCAGGTAGTAAGCGACCGTCTCGGCGGGAGCATTGTCGAGCAGCTTGATGAGATCGTCGGCGGTGAACCCGGTGGCTCCGCCCGATCCGCCGCCGATCGACACGCGCTCGTTGCCCAGTGTCGCCCTCGCCACCAGCCAACCCTTGTTCACATCGCCGACGACATCGGAGTCGGGAACGAAGACGTCGTCGAAGAACACCTCGTTGAAGTGCGCATGACCGGTCATGCCTTTCAGCGGATTGACCGTCACTCCTTCGGATTTCATGTCAATCGCCATCATCGTCACGCCGGCGTGTTTGGGGGCGTCGGGATCGGTGCGCACGGTAGCCAGCCCCCACTGGCACAAGTGAGCCAGGCTGGTCCAGACCTTCTGTCCGGTGACCCGCCAGCCCCCGTCGACCTTCTTGGCCGACGTGCGTACCGCCGCGGCGTCGCTGCCTGCGCCCGGCTCGGAGAACAGCTGGCACCACATCACCTGCCCGCGCAGCACCGGTTCGACCCAACGCTCACGCTGGTCGTCGGTGCCGGCTTGGGAGATCGTCAGCGTCACCCAACCGGTGATGCCCATATCCGGTCGATCGACGCCGCCGAATTCCTCCTCGATCACCAACTGCTCGAGCACGTCCGCGGCGCGGCCCCACGGCTTGGGCCAGTGCGGCACCAGGTAGCCGGAGTCGACGAGAAAGTCCCGCTGCTTGTCGGTGGGCAGGCCGCGCAGCGTCGCGACGGCCTCCCGCGCCTGTTCGCGGTACTTCTCAGCCTCGTCGGGAAGCCTGAACGAGGCGCCGTGCGCCTGGCCGCTGCGCTGACCCTCGACGATGTCGAGCAGCGGATCGCCTGCTTCGGCCATCAACGCCGAGAGCGTGCGGGCACGGCGCAAGTACAGGTGTGCGTCGTGTTCCCACGTAAAGCCGATTCCGCCGTGCAGCTGAATATTGTTCTGCGAGTTGAAGATCTGTGTTCGGATGGCGTGAGACGCGGCGACCGCGGCGGCGAACCAGGCGGTGTCCAGGTCGTCGGCACGCGCCGCGTCCCAGGTCGCCGCGGTCGTCTCCTCCACGTTGACCAACATGTTCGCGGCATGATGCTTGACCGCCTGGAAGGTGCCGATGGTGCGCCCGAACTGCTCGCGGACCTTCGCGTACTCGACAGCCATCTCCAGAGTCGCCCAGCTGACGCCGACCGCCTCGGCGGACGCGAGAATCCGGAACACGGTTCGCGCCTTGCGGGCCGCACCGCGCAGAACCCGGTCTTCGGTGAGCGCCACGTCGCGCAGCGCGACCGACCCGATGCTTCGGGTCGGGTCCAGCGACTCGAGCGGCGTGACGGTGACTCCGTCTGTGCGGCTGTCGATCACCACGACGTCGTCGCCGGCGATCACGACGAGCACATCGGCGTCCGGTGCGCCAAGAACAGCAGGGCTCTCGCCCGTCACCACCAGATCGGATGCGACGGTGACACTGCCGGCCACCGCGAGGGCGCCGACGGTGGTGCCGTCCGCCAATCCCGGAAGCAGTTGAGCGCGAAGGGAATTCGATGCGCAGCGGTCGATGACGACGGCCGCTGCGACGGTCGGCAGGAACGGGCCGGGACACAGTTCGTGACCTTGGGCCTCGAGCACCACCGCGAGTTCGGCCAAGCCGAAACCCGATCCGCCGTGCTCCTCGGCGATCGCCAGACCGGTCCATCCGAGGTCCGCGGCCGCCTTCCAGACCTCGTCGGGATGCGAGGGCCCCCCGTCCAGCGTCGCGCGGGCCGCTGCGCGACTCTTGACCCGGTTGAGCTGGCCAAACGCCGAATCTCCCAGATCGATGTGCTCTTCGGTGATGGCAAGGGCTGACTTACTCACAATGGAAGTCCTCATTCACGATTGTTTACGTTTGACGCACGTCAAGTAACGCTAACGCTATCCCGAAAGCCCAGCTCAGCATCTAGTGATCCAGCTCACAAATAACATCTGGCGCGCGATCGGTAGACATCTGACGAATGTTGTCGTTTGGAATGATCTCAGCGGGGTACAGTCGCGAAATGTCTCCTCAACCGGACACGCGTTATCCCGGACCGACGATGTGGACACGTGCCCGGTGGTTGCTGAACGCAGGCCCGTCGGACTACATGCTCGCGATGAGCGTGGCGTCGGCTTCGCTGCCAGTGATCGGGAAACACCTTGAGCCTCTTGGCGCTCTCACAGCGGCGAGCGTCTGGGGCTACCGGCATCTTCCCGATTTTCTCGGCGCGACGGCCAAATCTTTTCTTAACCCGGGGGACGCGGAGCAAAAGCAGGCGGACAGAGACTGCACGCACGACGTGACCGCGGCCGCGCTACGCGGAATCGTCAACGCCAAGGACCTAGAGATCGAATGGCCGGCGCCCGAGAAGACGCCTCCGCTGTGGAAGCTGCGGGAACATCGTCGCAACGTGCACCGCACCTCCGTCCAGTACGGCCCCCGCCCGACCCAGCTGCTCGACGTATGGCGCCGCAAGGATCTCGCGAACGAACCCGCGCCCGTGATGATCTTCGTGCCCGGCGGCGCATGGGTGCACGGCAGCCGACTGCTGCAGGGCTATGCGCTGATGTCGCACTTGGCCGAGCTCGGCTGGGTCTGCCTCTCCATCGACTACCGAGTGGCCCCGCACCACACCTGGCCGTCGCACATCACCGACGTCAAGACGGCGATCGCCTGGGCGCGCGCCAACGTCGACAAGTTCGGCGGCGACCGGAACTTCGTGACGATCAGCGGCGCCTCGGCCGGTGGCCACCTGGCGGCGCTCGCTGGCCTCACCGCCAACGACCCCGAGTTCCAATGTGAACTGCCGGAGGGGTCGGACACGTCCGTCGACGCCGTCGTGCCCATTTACGGCCGCTACGACTGGGACGACCGCTCGACGGTCGAGCGGGTTCGGTTCGTCGACTTCCTCGAACGTGTGGTGGTCAAGCGCAAGCTGAAGAAGCATCCCGAGATCTTCCGCAAGGCGTCCCCGATCCACCAGGTGCACGCCGACGCGCCACCCTTCCTCGTCGTCCACGGCAGCGGTGACAGCGTCATCCCCGTGTGGCAGGCACAGAGCTTCGTCGAGAAGTTGCGCGCGGTATCGGAATCGGTGGTGGGCTACGTCGAGCTACCGGGCGCAGGACATGCGTTCGACATGATCGACGGTGCGCGCACCGGTGCGACCTCCACAGCAATCGGCTTGTTCCTCAACCAGATTCACCGAAACCGGTCGCTGATCGGGGCGAAGAAGGTTATATAGGACTCCTCCGGCTGGGAGGAAAGTTCTTGAAGAGGCTGAGCGGGTGGGACGCTGTGCTGCTGTACAGCGAGACGCCGACCGTGCACATGCACACACTCAAGCTCGCGGTAATCGACATCTCCGAGCTGAAGGGTCGTCAGTTCGGTATCGACGAGTTCCGTGAAGTCATTCACAGCCGCCTGCACAAGCTGGAGCCGTTCTGCTACCAGCTCATCGACGTGCCGTTCAAGTTCCACCACCCGATGTGGCAGGAGAACTGCGAGGTCGACCTCGAGTACCACGTTCGGCCGTTCCGTGTCGACAGCCCAGGAGGGCGTCGCGAGCTCGACGATGCGGTCGGGCGGATCGCCTCCACACCGCTGGACCGCAGCAAGCCGCTGTGGGAAATGTATTTCATCGAAGGTCTTGCGAATGGCCGGATCGCCGTGCTCGGCAAGATCCATCACGCGTTGGCCGACGGAGTCGCATCGGCCAACCTGTTGGCCCGCGGGATGGATCTACAGGAGGGCCCGCAAATCGACCGCGACTCGTACGCGTGCGAGTCACCGCCCACGAAGGGCGAACTCCTGCGGTCGGCGTTCGCCGATCACATGCGGCACATCGCCGCGTTTCCCGGCGTCGTCGGCTACACGGCGAAAGGGCTGCAACGGGTCCGTCAGAGCTCACGCAAGCTCTCGCCTGAGCTCACCCGTCCGTTCACCCCGCCGCCGTCGTTCATGAACCATCGCGTCGACGCACAGCGCAGGTTCGCCACCGCGACGCTCGCACTCGCCGACGTCAAGGAAACCGCCAAGCATCTCAACGTCACGATCAACGACATGGTGCTGGCGATGTCGGCGGGCGCCCTGCGGAAGCTGTCGCTCAAATACGACGGCAAAGCCGATCATCCGCTATTGGCTTCTGTGCCCGTGAGTTTCGACTTCTCCAAGGACCGTATCTCTGGAAACCGGTTCAGCGGCGTCATGATGGTGGTGCCGATCGAACTCGACGATCCGCTGCAGCGGGTGCAGGCCGTGCACGATGCGGCGGTGAACGCCAAGGAGACCCACAACCTGATGGGCCCCGAGCTGGTCAGCCGGTGGTCTGCCTACTTCCCGCCGGGACCCGCCGAGCGACTGTTCCACTGGCTGGCCGACAAGGACGGCCAGAACAAGGTGCTCAACATTCCGATCTCGAACGTGCCCGGCCCGCGCGAACCTGGCCGCGTCGGCGGTGCACTGGTCACCGAGATCTACTCAGTCGGTCCGCTCACCACCGGCAGCGGGCTGAACATCACCGTGTGGAGCTACGTCGACCAGCTCAACATCTCCGTGCTGTCCGACGGAGCCACTTTGGCCGACCCGCACGAGCTGACCGATGCGATGGTCGACGCGTTCGTCGAAATCCGTTCAGCTGCAGGACTTTCCGAACAGCTGACGGTCATCGAAGTCGCTATGTCCTGATTGTCGGCTCGGCCGACTATGTCCTGATCGTCGGCTCGGCCGACTTGCGCTTCGCGTGCACCCAGGACAAGAACTTCTCGACGGCCTGCGCAGTGTAGTGCGCGCGCGGCGAACCGTAGTAGAAGTCGAACGCGTGCTGGGCGTGCGGAATCTCCGCATAGGCGACGGCCGAGGTCGACACTTCGCGCAGTGCCTCGGCGAACTCGCGACCTTCACCGACCGGGATGATGGCGTCGTCCTGGCCGTGCAGGATGAAAAACGGTGGCGCATCAGGGTGTACCCGCGTGATCGAGGATGCGTCGAGATAGGTTTTCCTGTTCTGGACGAATGGCTTCTTCACGACGAACTTCTGCAGGAAGCCGATGAACTCCTTGCGGCCGGAACCCGTTACGGTGAACCAGTCGTATCGGCCGTAGATCGGTACCGCGGCGACGACGGAGGTGTCGGCATCCTCGAATCCGGGCTGCCACTGCGGATCGTTCGGCGTCAGCGCGGCCAACGATGACAGATGCCCGCCCGCCGAACCACCTGTGACCGCAACGAATTCCGGATCGCCGCCGTAATCGGCGATATTCTCCTTGATCCATGCGAGGGCACGCTTGACGTCCACGATGTGGTCGGGCCAGGTGTGCTTGGGGCTCACGCGGTAGTCGATGGACAGGCACACCCAGCCTCGCTCGGCCATGTGACTCAACAATGCGTAAGACTGCGGACGTCGCATACCGATCGACCATGCGCCGCCGGGCACTTGCAGCAGCACGGGGGCCTTCCCATCGCGCGGCAGGTCGGCTCGGCGCCAGATGTCGGCGCGGTTGACCCGGCCGTGCGGGCCGTACTGCACGGTGCCGGCCTTCTCCACGTAGCGCCTGCGGACCAGTTCGGTGGGCCATATGCCGATCCGCGTGTGACGGCGCCTCGTCGGCTGCGAGCGGCTGCCGACATGTTCGTAGTCTTCACCGAGAGTTTCGCGCAGCGGCTCCTCGAAATACGGTTGCGACGAAACGTTGCGGTGGTGGATCAAGTACAACAACGCCCACGCAATCGTGGTCAGTCCCAATGCGATCCGGCCCCGCGTGCCGCGGAAGTCTCCGCGCAGGCCGCGGCGTAGCGCGTCGAGCATAGAGACGCCCATGTACACCGGTGACATCTCCGACGTCGGCCAGCCGAACGCGAACACACCGATCGTCGGGTAGCCCTCGCGGGCGATCGGCTGCACGCCGTTGGCGGCGTTGACGAGTTCTGCGACCGCGCGCAGCAAGGGATAGCGACGCTTGCTCATGACTGACCCTGATAGCCGGCGGCCCACCATTCAAAACCAGATCAGCCCAACACCGGGAGGCGACGTTCGCCGGCCAGCTCGTCCAGTGCCCGCTGCATCACGCGCCGCACGTGCGCGTCGATCTCGTCGATGTCCGGGTCCTCACCGAACTCGGCTGCCAGGTCGATCGCCGGCAGCACCTTCATGACGATCTTGGACGGCAGCGGAATGTTGGGCGGAACCACCAGGGACAGCCCGAACGGGAATCCGAAGGACACCGGCACGATCTTGGTGCGGGCCAGGCGGGCGATCGGTCCCAGCTTCTCGGCCAGCCAGGTCCCGCGAGTGAGGAAGATCTGTGTCTCCTGCCCCCCGATGCCGACCGCGGGCACGATCGGCACGCCGGCGTTCAATGCCGCCTTCACGTAGCCGGTACGGCCGCCGAAATCGATGACGTTCTCGGTGAACGTCGGGCGGTACACGTCGTAGTCGCCGCCAGGGAACACCACCACCAGACCACCGGAGCGCAGCGCCTCATCGGCGTTGGCGTGGTTGGCACTGATATAGCCGATCTTCTTGAAGAAGTCGCCCGTCGGCCCGACCGAGAGCATGTCGTGGCTGAGCGTGTAGAGCGGGCGGTCGTAGCCGTGGTGATCGTAGAAGTCGGCGGCAAGGATCGGGACGTCCATCGGAAGCATGCCGCCGGAGTGGTTGCACACCAGCAGGGCGCCGCCGGGTGGCACGTTCTCCAGTCCCCGCACCTCGGACCGGAAGTACCGTTTGAGGAAGGGACGCATGATTCCCATGACGCGTTCGGTCAGTCCCGGATCCCACTTGGCGAGCTCCGACGGTTCGGTATCGGTCACGGGCTGTCCCCTCGCTAAAACTGAAACGTGTTCTAGTTTACCTGTCGCGATCCCTGTGCCCAAACGACGGCTGCGCGGGTTTGGCGCACGGCCTCTTGGGCTACGTTATCGGCCATGGAGGGCCGCGAAGCACTTGCGGGCCGGTACGAGTTGCGGGGCCTGCTGGGCCGCGGCGGGATGGCCGAGGTCCATGACGGCTGGGATACTCGACTGAACAGGGCCGTTGCTGTCAAACTGCTGCACCCGGCGATCAGTGCCGATGTCGATGCCCGCCGTCGATTCGAGGACGAGGCACACGCCGCCGCGTCGCTCAACCACCCCAACATCGTTGCGGTTCACGACAGCGGCGAGCACAAAGGCGTGCCGTTCATCGTGATGGAGCGGCTACCGGGCCGGACACTGGGCGATGAGATCGCTGCCGGGCCCATGCCGCAGCGACGGGTACGGACGATGCTGCACGACGTGCTCGGTGCGCTGGCCACTGCCCACCGGGCCGGAATCGTGCATCGCGACATCAAGCCGGGAAACGTGCTGCTCACCGACAACGGCGGTGCCATGAAGGTAGCCGACTTCGGTATCGCCAAGAGCGCAGGTGCGGCCCTTACGGCAACCGGGCAGATCGTCGGGACGGCCGCGTACATGAGTCCTGAGCGCGTTGCCGGCGCCCCGGCCTCGGTCGAAGACGACCTTTATGCGGTGGGCATCATGGCCCATGAGGCCCTCACCGGGCGACGGCCGTATCCGCAGGAGAATCCGGCTTCGCTGATTCGCGCGGTCCTGGAGGGTCCGCCGCCACCGATCGAAACGGTACGACCCGACGTCGACCCCGCGCTGGCCGCCGTGATCAATGCGTCGACGTCACGTGCGAGTGACGGAAAGCGATTCGGCAGCGCCGAAGAAATGTGTGACGCGCTATCGGGTGCCCCGCCGCCGTCGCGCCCGGCGACCAAGGTGCTCGCACAACCGCTGGCGCCTTCGGCCAACTACTACGTGCCTTCGCCGGTGCGCCGCAAGCCCATGACCCGCAACAGGAAACTGCTGCTCGCGGCGGCGGCGTTCGTCGCACTCACCGTCGCAGCCCTCGCCTTCGCACTCGACCCGTCATCGAGCACCCAGCCTCCGCAGCCGATCGTCAGCAGCTCGGCCGCGCCCCCGCCTCCGCCACCTTCGCCGACTGTGGCGCCACCGCCCAGCCCTGAACCGGTCACCGTGCAACCACAGCCACCGCCGGGCAAGAAGGGGCCGGGCGGCAACGGGCGCGGCAACGGCAACAAGAAGAACGACTGACATCGTCACATCCGCGGCAGGGCCGGTCGTTACGATCAGCCGCGTGACTGACAACAGCGAACAAGCAGTCCTGGTCGAGCAGCGCGACCGGATTCTCATCATCACCATCAACCGACCGCAGGCCCGCAACGCGGTGAACGCGGAGGTGAGCCGCGGTCTGGCCGACGCGATGGACCGTCTCGACGCCGAGGCCGGCCTCTCGGTCGGAGTGCTGACCGGAGCAGGCGGATCCTTCAGCGCCGGGATGGACCTCAAGGCCTTTGCGCGTGGCGAGAACGTCGTCGTCGAGGGCCGGGGTATGGGATTCACGGAGCGGCCCCCGGCCAAGCCCCTGATCGCGGCGGTGGAGGGCTACTGCCTGGCAGGCGGATGCGAGCTGGCGCTGGCCACCGATCTGATCGTGGCCTCCAAGGAGTCGGCGTTCGGGATCCCGGAGGTGAAGCGCGGACTGGTCGCCGGCGGCGGCGGACTGCTGCGGCTCCCGCAGCGCATCCCGTACGCCGTCGCCATGGAACTGGCTCTGACCGGTGAGAACCTGCCTGCCGTGCGGGCGCAGGAACTCGGCCTCGTCAACGTGCTCGCCGAGCCGGGGCAGGCTCTCGACGCCGCGATCGAACTGGCCGAGAAAATCACCGCCAACGGACCGCTCGCCGTCGCGGCGACAAAGCGGATCATCGTCGAGGCACGCGGGTGGAGCCCCGAGTCGATGTGGCGCGAGCAGACCAAGATTCTCGCGCCGGTCTTCATGTCCAACGACGCCAAGGAAGGTGCGATCGCGTTCGCCGAGAAGCGCGCACCCAAGTGGACGGGCACCTGACGGTTTTCGGTCGCGCCGCTACGGGCAACCGGTGGGGATGGAACTGCCGATACCGGACTACGACCAACTGCCGATCACCGAACTTCGACACCGCATCCGGTCGCTCGAGGAAGGGCCCTTGCGCGAGCTCTTCCAGCACGAAACCGAGCACGGCAACCGGATTCCGGTGCTCGAACTCATCCATGCACGTCTGCGGGAGCTGACACACGGCGCCGAACCGTCACCCGGCGACCCTGCCAACACCCCGAGGGTCGCCGGTCCACCGACGGATTGACCTCAATCGCTGTTGAGGTCGCAGGATGGTGCGATGACCGACCTAGCCGCTTACCTGGACCGCATCGACTACGCCGGCCCGACGGACGCCACGATCGACACGCTGCACGCGCTTGTTGCGGCGCACAACAGTGCGATCCCGTTCGAGAACCTCGACCCCCTGATGGGTATCCCAGTCGTCGACCTGAGCAGGGCCGCACTGTTCGACAAACTCGTGCAGCGGCGTCGCGGTGGTTACTGCTACGAGCAGAACGGCGTGATGGGATATGTGCTGGCGGAGTTAGGCTTTGGCGTGCAACGCCTCGGCGGGCGCGTGGTCTGGATGAACCACTCTGAGGAGCTACCCGCGCAGACGCATGAGGCATTGTCGGTGACGGTGCCCGGCGTCCAGGGACCGTGGCTCGTCGACGTCGGGTTCGGGGGCCAGACGCTGTCGTCGCCGATTCGGCTCGAGGTCGACGCGGTACAACCCACGCGGCACGAGCCCTACCGCATTCGCGAGCACGGTGACGGGTTGCTTCTCGAGGCGCAGATCCGCAGCGAGTGGCACGCGCTCTACACGTTCACGACGAAGCCACAACCGCAGATCGACCGCGAAGTCGGTAGTTGGTACGTGTCGACGTATCCCAAGTCCGTCTTCGTTGTCGGTCTGTCGGCGGCGCTGCTCACCGACGACGCCCGGTGGAATCTTCGCGGCCGCAACCTGGCAATCCACAGTGCTGGGGACACCGAGCGGATTCGGTTCGCGACGGCAGCAGATGTGCTGAACGCGTTGACGGACCGGTTCGGCATCGACCTGACCGACCTCGGTGACCGGGTGGATGTCGAGGCGCGGGTCAACGCGGTTCTGGACTGCTGACGACGACCTGCCAGGGATCGTCGGCGGCAAGGACGATACGGCCCAACCGTCGCGCATGGTGCGTGGTGGTGCCGAAGTCGTCGATCCACGTGCGTGCCCGCATCGTGAACAGCCACAACCTGTGCTCGACGGTCGCTCCGATCGCACCGTGCAGTTGATGCGCGATCGTGGTCACGGATCCGACGGCTCGGCCGGTCGCGACCTTCGCCGTCGTCACCGCGTAATCGGTTGCTGCACTCTCGAAGCCGAAGTCGGCTGCAGCGACGACTGCCAGGTCGGTGGCGGCGCGGGCACGTTCGATCTCGCCGGCCATCTCCGCCAACGAGTGCTGCACCGCCTGGAACTTCGCGAGCGGGCGGCCGAATTGGACGCGTTCGCTGGTGTGCGCCACCGTGAGGTCGCGCGCCGCATCGAGCGCGCCGATGATCTGCACGCATCGCGCCCACGCGCCGCGGCGGTTGAGTTCGTCGGCCACCTCGGCATCGAGCGTTTGCGTGGTGCTCGCCTCGACCTCGAACGTGAATGTCCCGCGCGGTTCGCCCGCCAGGTTGACCGTTTCGGTTGTCGGCGCGTCGGTGAGCAGTCCGACATGGAGAGCGTCGGCTGTCTTCGCGGCGAGCATCACCGCTGCCGAATGCGGCCAGGGCACATCGTGCGCGGTCCCGATGAGGTTGCCGTCGCGCAGTTCGGCGTCCGCGAGCGCGACGGTCAGCGGGCCGCTCTCGGGGACGCCCACACCGGCTTTGGCCGCGAGCCACATTGCCAGCAGGTCAGTTTCAGCGATGGGCACGGCTGCAGCGTGACGGGCAAGTCCGGCCAGCACTGCGGCGGCCTCTTCAGGCCCGGCGTCCTCACTCGAGGTCAACCGGCTCAGCCCGGTCTCCTCGAGGGTCTTCCACAGCTGCTCGTCGAACGCGTCGGGGTAGGCGGTCCTGCCCTGCCTGGCCTCCAACGAGCGCTCACCGATGTCGGCGACGAGCTGCTCCAGTTCGTTCACCGCACACCCATTCCTCGAGCCACGACACCGCGCAGCACCTCGTTGGTGCCTCCCCGCAGAGTGAACAGCGGCGAGTGCAGTCGGGCGGTGGCCAGCAGTTCGGCCAGCCGCGCCGCCTCGGGTGCTTGTCGGTCCAAGCGGTCGAGCAGGTCGGCGGCCAACTCGACGGAGTCCTGTTCGAATCGGGTGCCGAGATCCTTGACCAACGCGGCCCGGGTCGCGGCGTCTTCGCCGGAGGCGAGCGTGCGGGCGACCGAGATCGACAGCTGCCGCAACGAAATCATCCTGGCGAAAAGCTCACCCACCGCCGCGGCGGTCCCGTCGTCGGCATCGTCCGGCAGCGCCCTGATGGCGGCGACGATCAGGGTGACCGTGGACAGGATGCGTTCCGGGCCGCTGCGCTCGAAACCCAACTCGGAGGTGACCTGTCGCCAGCCGTCGCCGATGCTGCCCAACACGTCGGCGTCGGGAACGAAGACGTCGTCGAATGTCACCTCGTTGAAGTGGTGTTCGCCGCCCATCTGCACGATCGGGTCGATGGTGATGCCAGGCGAGTCCAGCTTCACGAAGAACTGGCTGAATCCCGCGTGCCGATGCTCCGGATCGAGCGGGCTGGTGCGAGCCAGCACGACGATCCGGTGCGCCAGATGCGCGCCGCTGGTCCACACCTTGGTGCCGGACAGAGACCAGCCGCCGTCAACCTGGCTGGCGCGCGTCTTGACCGCGGCAAGATCGGAGCCCGCATCGTGCTCGCTCATCCCGATCGCCGCGTGCAACTTCCCTGCGGCGATCACCGGCAGGAACTCGCGGCGCTGTTCGTCGCTGCCGTAGGACAGCAGCGACGGCGCGAACTGGCGATCGGAGAACCAGTGCGCGGCGACCGGCGCACCGTGTGCCAGCAGTTCCTCGGTCACCACGTACCGGTGCAGATGGCCAAGTCCGCGTCCGCCGTACTCGGTGGGGATGGTCAGGCCGACGAACCCCGCTTCGGCGAGCCGAGCGGAGAAGTCGGCGTCCCACCTGGCCAGCCAGGAGTCGATGGCCGGCTCCCAGCCGTGCTCGTCGCGGTCGGCGGCGAGAAACTCCCGGATGGCGGTCCGAAGTTCGGACAGCTCCGGGTCATTGGCGCACAGTGCATCGAATTGGGTCACTGGCCATGACACTAGCGACCCGCTTCGCAGCAGGAATTGTCATGTCCTTCCGGCGGGCCGGCAGACCATACTCAATCACCGTGAGCGAGCCATCCCACCGCGACCGACTACGCGAACTGCTCGATGCGGTCGTCGACGCCGACAACGCCGGTGTCGGAGAGATGGCGCGCAGCAGCTACGCGTCGGAGTTCCACTTCTCGCGAGAGGTTCGGCGACTGACGGGGGAGTCGCCCGCCGCGCTGCGACGCCGCATCATGCTCGAGCGCGCGGCGTGGCGGTTGCACTCCGGCGAGTCGGTGTCCGCGGTGGCCGCCGACGAAGGCTGGTCGTCGGCCGAAGTGTTCTCCCGCGCGTTCAGTCGCACCTTCGGCACACCGCCGTCACGCGCCGCCGAGATCGACTTCCGGGTGCCGGCCCCCAACGGTCTGCACTTCCATCCTCCGCATTCGCTCTGGCTCGACAGCGACACCGCGACCGCTGCGCCCGCCGACATCTCCGCACTGCTGGTGGCCCACGACCTTGCCGATACCAGCTACCTGATCGGGCAGGCGTGCGAACTGACGAAAGAGCAATGGGCCGACGAGATCTCGCCAGGGCAACAGGTCCTCGAATGGGACGGTCCGGAACCCAGCGTCGGCGCGGTCCTCGGCGTGATCGTGTGGACCAAACAGGTGTGGCTGGCGACGATCGAGGGGCGGGACTTTCCCGAGCGGGCGGCGACCCAACCCGTCTGCACCACCGCGGCGCAGCTGGCCGAACACCACGCCGACATCGCAAAGCGCTGGAGCGCAATGGTTTCCGAGTACTCCGCAGCCGGTCGGCTTGCAGATACGGTCATCGACGCTCTGTGTGACCCGCCGGAGTCGTTTCAGCTCTACGGCATCGTCGCACACGTGTTGACCTACTCCGCACACCGACGGGGGCTGGCGCGGGCGATGCTCGCTCATCACGGCGTCCGCACCGGACACGGTGACCCGCTCGAATGGATGACGAAGGCGAACGAAAGAGGATAACCATGGCAACCGTCTACTTCACGGCTTCCAGCCTCGACGGCTACATCGTCGACGAAGGGGGCAGCCTGGACTGGCTGACCTCTCGCACGATCGACCCCGATGGCCCGTTCGGCTACGGTGAGTTCATCAAATCCGTTGGGGCACTGGTGATGGGCTCGGCCACCTACGAGTGGATCGTGCGCAACCAGCCCGGCGCATGGACGTATGAGCAACCGTCATGGGTACTGACCAGCCGTCCACACCTCATCGCCGAGGGGCACCCGGTGCAGACCTTCGACGGCGACGTTCGCGACGTACACCCGAAGCTGGTGGCCGATGCGGCGGGCAAGGATGTGTGGGTCGTCGGCGGCGGCGACGTGGCCGCGCAGTTCGTCGAAGCAGGTCTTGTCGACGAGATGATCGTCTCCTACACACCGTGCTCACTGGGTGGCGGTTCGCCAGTACTGCCCATCCGGTCGGAATGGGTGTTGGCTGACACTGCGGTCAATGGCGAATTTGTGTGCGCGCGTTGGACACCGGCTCAGCCGGGTTTGGGAACACCATAGTGCTGCACGAATTCCCTTGACTTGATCAGGAATTCGAGCTGCGCGGCGACATCCCGCAACGGATCCACACTGCGCGTCGACCTGCACAGCACGACCGCGCCTTCCAGGGCGGCGATGCACATGACGGCCAGGGACGCCGCATCGGAATCGGCGAAGCCGTCGGTGGCGAATGCGCGGGTCAGTGCGTCGCGCCAGTGTCCGAAGATGCGGCCGGCGACGGTGCTCAGTTGCGGTTCCTCGTCGGCCGCGCCGATGGCTGCGGCGACCACGGGGCAGCCTGCGGCGAAATCGCTTTCGACGAGCAGTTCCTCCCAGAACACGACGAACTTCCTGACCAGGTACAGGCCGCCGTTGACGACGGCGTCGTCAATGACTTCGGTGATGGCCTCACCGGCGTACTGGAGCGCCTCGGTCAGGATCTGATTCCTGCCCTCGGGAAAGTGGTGATAAACCGAACCGCGTGGTGCACCGCTGCGGGCCAGCACCTCGTCGATCGTCACACCCGCGGCGCCTCGCTCGCGTAGGACCTCGGCGGCAGTGGTCACCATGTTGGCGCGAGTGGAGCCACGCTTGGAATTCGTTGCGGCGGGAGACAGAACTACCTCCAACGGGGCGGTCAGGCCGCGGGAGTCTGCGGCAGCGGCATGTGGCGCCAGCCGAAGCTGCGCGGGGTGAGCCGGAAGGTCGGCCGCCTACCGTGCACCTCGCGGACGAATCGACGGCCGGCGAAATTGATCTCAACGATCCACACGGCGCACCTCCCTACCTATGGTGGGTCATAAAATAGATAACACCAAGGCGCGAGAAATGTATTCCGCATCACAACCATTTTGCTGGTGAACAGCAGTTGATCTCGAGCAGGCCGGCGATCACGTATGCCACCAGCACCCTTGGCGGCCGCGCGATTATGGTCCGCTACATAATTTCAGCCGCAGCGGCGCCACCGATCAGTCCTCGGGCGTATAGCCGAACGGCAGCAGAACGCTCTTGGGCTCCACGTAGGCCTCGATGCCCTCGGTGCCGTTCTCACGTCCGACGCCGGAGTTCTTGTATCCGCCGAACGGAGCACACGGATCGAAGGCATACATGTTGACCGCGTACGTGCCGGTGCGGATCTTGCCCGCGATCTCGATCGCCTTCTTGTTGTCGGTCGTCCACACGCTGCCGGCGAGGCCGTAGACCGAATCGTTGGCGATACGGACGGCGTCCTCTTCCGTGTCATACGGAATCACCGCCAGCACGGGTCCGAAGATCTCCTCCTGCGCGATGGTCATCGAGTTGTCGACGTCGGCGAACACCGTGGGCTGCACGAACCAGCCGTTGTCCAGGCCCTCGGGGCGACCGCCACCGGTGACGATCCGCGCGCCCTCTTCGACACCCTTCTTGATGTAGCCCTCGACCCGCTCGCGCTGCTTCTCGGAGATCAGCGGCCCGATCGCGGCGTTCGGGTCGTCGGGCAGGCCGACGGGCATGGCGGAGATGAAGTTGGCGATCTTCTCGACAACTTCGTCGTACCGCGAGCGCGGCGCCAGGATGCGGGTCTGCGCCACGCACGCCTGTCCGCTGTTCATCACTCCCGAGAAGCCGAGCATCGGGAGGGTGGAGTCCAGATCGGCATCCTCGAGGATGATGGCCGCCGACTTACCGCCGAGTTCCAGCGTGCACGGCTTGAGTTTCTCGGCGGCGATCTTGGCGATCTCCTTGCCGACAGCGGAGCTGCCCGTGAACGTGAACTTGTCCAGCTCGGGGTTGGACGTCAGCGCCCGCCCGGTATCGGGCCCGCCGGGCACGATCGACAGCACGCCCTCGGGAAGGCCTGCCTCGGCGAAGATCTCGGCCATCGCGAACACCGACAGCGGCGTCTCCGCGGCGGGCTTGAGCACGACGGTGCAACCGGCGAGGAATGCGGGTCCGAGCTTGTTGGCGGCCAGGAAGAACGGGACGTTCCACGCGGTGACGGCGCCCACCACCCCGATGGGCTCGCGCACGACCAACGTCTGTCCGTAGACGCCGTCGCGGATCTCGCGCCAGTTGAACTTGTCGGCCGCCCCGGCATAGAACTGGAACGCCGACATGGCTGCGCCGTACTGCATCATGTCGACGATCGTCTGCGGCTGCCCGGTCTCGGCGGCCAGCAGGTACTTGAGCTCGTCGGCGCGATCTTCCATGCCCTTGATGGCGGCGGCGAGGATCGCGGCACGCTCCTGCGGCTTCATATGCGGCCACGGGCCCTCATCGAAGGCCTTGCGCGCGGCCGCGCACGCGGCGTTGACGTCGGCCTCGGTCGCCAGCGGCACCTTGCCCACCAGCTCGCCGGTGGCGGGTGAGTGCACCTCGATGACCTCCGAGGAGGCCGGCTCAACCCACTTGCCGCCGATGAAGAGCTTGTCCCACTGTGTCTTGAACGCCGGCTCGCCGGCGGATGGCTTGTCAGCGACGGTCTGTGTCATGACCGTCACACTACCTACGAAGGTCTGAAAGTAGAACCTGTTGCAGTCGGTGGCCTCAGGACCAGCACCACATTGCTGACGGCGAACTCGCGCAGCACCGGGACGTGCACCATCCACCACGCCCATCGTGGGTGGTAGCGCGGAAATGCAGCGAGCAGGGCACCGGTGGCCGACGCCCACCGCAAACCATCGGCGGCCGAGACGGCGAACAATGACGAGCCGTAGTTGTTCTTCGGCGGATGGCCATGCTTCCTGGTGTATCGCCTGGCAGCCCGGTGCCCTCCCAGGTAGTGCCACAACCCGGTCTCGTGACCGCCGAACGGGCCGAGCCACACCGTGTACGACAGCACGACCAGCCCGCCCGGCTTCGTGACGCGCAGCATCTCGGCGCCCAGCCGCCATGGTTCAGCGACGTGCTCGGCGACATTGGAGGACAGGCAGACGTCGACGCTGTCATCGTCGAAGGGCAACGCGGTCCCCGACGCCCGCACGTAGGTGGCCGCACCGTCGATCACCCCAGGTCCGCCGTGCATCTCTGCGGGGTCCGGCTCGACGCCGATGTAGGTGAAGCCCGCGCGGGTGAAGGCGGCCGCGAAGTATCCCGGTCCGCCACCGACGTCGAGCAGGATGCGCCCGGTCGGCGCCCCGCGTTGCTCCGCCCGCCACAGGTCGGCCACCAGGGCGGCGGTGTCATCGGCGAGGGCGCCGTAGAACCGGGCCGGATCGGGTTGCTCATACCGGAACTCCCGCAGCAGTCGCACCGACCGCGACAGCGATGCCCGGCGGGCGAAGAGGTCGGTCACGGGCGGCGATGAGCCGCTTGCGCGAAGAGCAGAGAACACAGCGGAACAGTAGCCAGCGGCTAGGGTGAACGGGATGTCCAACCGAGGTGTTCGCTCCGTGCTGCTGCTGTGCTGGCGCGACACCGGCCACCCGCAGGGCGGCGGCAGTGAGACATACCTGCAACGCATCGGTGCGCAACTCGCCGCATCCGGTGTCGAGGTCACCCTGCGGACTGCGCGCTATCGCGGCTCCGCACGTCGCGAGATCGTCGACGGGGTGCGGGTGAGCCGTGGTGGCGGCTCCTACTCCATCTACATCTGGGCGGGGCTGTCGATGGTGCTCGCCCGCATCGGTCTCGGCCCGCTACGCAAGGTGCGCCCCGACGTGGTGATCGACTCCCAGAACGGCATTCCGTTTCTGGCTCGGCTCGCCTACGGCCGCCGCGTCGTCGTGCTGGTGCACCATTGCCATCGCGAACAGTGGCCCGTGGCAGGACCGTTGATGGGTCGCTTCGGCTGGTTCGTCGAATCGCGACTCTCACCATGGCTGCACCGGCGCAATCAGTACGTGACGGTGTCACTGCCGTCGGCGCGGGACCTGGTCGAACTCGGGGTGCGTCCCGGCAGTATCGCCATCGTGCGCAACGGTCTCGACGAGGCGCCGCCGGCCAGTCTGCGCGCACCACGCTCGGCGACGCCGCGGGTGGTGGTGCTGTCACGTCTGGTGCCGCACAAGCAGATCGAGGACGCTCTGGAGGCGATCGCCGAACTGCGCTCGCGAGTTCCGGACGTGCACCTGGACATCCTTGGCGGCGGCTGGTGGCAACAGCGTCTGGTCGAACATGCCGAACTGCTGGGTATCTCCGATGCGGTCACCTTCCACGGACACGTCGATGACGACACCAAACACGATGTCCTGCAGCGCTGTTGGGTGCATGTCCTGCCGTCACGTAAAGAGGGCTGGGCGTTGGCGGTGATCGAGGCAGGCCAACACGGCGTGCCCACCATCGGCTACCGATCCTCGGGTGGTCTGACCGATTCCATCGTCGACGGGGTCACCGGCATGCTGGTCGACGACCACGACGGTCTCGTCGATGCGCTGGCGCGCCTGCTCACCGATCCAGTGCTGCGCGACGAGCTCGCCGCCAAGGCGGTTGTCCGCAGCAGCGAATTCTCGTGGCGGCAGAGCACCGACGCGATGCGCGTCGTACTGGAAGCGGTGCATGCCGGAACGCGGGTCAGCGGCGTCGTCTAGCGCGGCGAACGCCGGCGACGAGTCCGGCCAATCCGCCGACGAGCAAGGCCAGCCAGACGAGATGCGCGGCCAAGACCGTTCCGCGTCCCGGTGCGGCGGGAAGGTCGCCTCCGACGCGGTAGACCGTGATGTCATCGTCGTGGTAGGCCACCGGCAGCGCCAGAGCATCAGTCGGACTGCCGGATTCGACGACCACCCAGCCGACCCCGGCGTCGGTCAATTGGGCGTGGTCGGCGCCGCTCAACAGAATGTGCTGGACGGCGCGGGCACGTTCACCTTCGCCGGGCACGGTCGTGCCACCGACCGACAGGTCACCGGTCGAGAGCACGTCGGCCCGTACCCATCGCGGCAACGGGTCGAGCACGGGTGCCTCGCCTGCCCACGCGAAGCGGCGCATGCTGTCGACGGGCAGCACGGCTACGGGACGAGGATCGTCGTTGATGATCGCCGCCGCCGACGCCCAACCCGGCGGATAGGTCAGGGCAGACACCTTGCCCCCGACCCCCCAGGCCAGATCGGGCAGCGTCGCGATCAGCGCGGCGCAGCAGATCAGGGCCGTCGCCGATGCCGGAAGTCGCGAAAAGTGCTGCCGCAGTGTGACAACTGCCGCCGCCCCCGCGAGTGCGTATCCCGGGACCGCCAGCGCGACCCACTTCTGCGCGTCGCGCAGCACCCCGAGTCCGGGCAGGGTTCGCACGGTCGCCTCGACGGCCGCAAGACCGGGGCTCGTCGCCATCGCCGCGGGCATCACCACCGCGAGTGCGGCCAGGCACAGCAGCGGCACAGCCGCGGGTCGGCCGACGGCGGTGCGCAGTCCCAACACGACGACCCCCAAGAGGACGATGGCTGCGACCACAGCGAAATATGTTGTGCGAGAGGAGGGTACAGCCTCGCTGTTCCAGATTCCGCCGAGGCTGGCCAGCGTCCCGACGGTGCCGAGGCCAGGCTCGGCACGTGCAGCGAACGCCGCGACGCCTTCGGCCTGTGACGACGCCAACGACTGTGCGACGACGGCCGCTGTCAGCCACGGCAACGCCGCGCAAAGAGCAGCGCCGAGCGCCACCACCGCACACCGCCAGCGCGGCCACCCCGCGCCCGGCGCGAACAGACACGTGAGCGCGACGGTCGCGGCGAGCATCAGCCCGGTCGGCGTCAGTCCGGCAAGGGCGATCCAGAACACCAGCGTGCCGGCGCCGGCCCAGCCCGGTTGCGGCTCGCGAAGCCGCAGCATCGCGGTGGCCACCCACGGCAGGCATCCGTAGCCGACGAGCAGACTCCAGTGCCCCTGCAAGAGTCGCTCGGCGACATATGGATTCCAGATCGCCAGCGTCGCCGCGACGCACTGGCCGGCCACCCCGGAGTCCGAAAGTACGACAGCCGCCAAGCGCGCCGCACCCCATCCCGCGAGCCAGAGCCCGACGATCAACAGGAGCTTGACGACGATCCCACCGTCGATCACGGTCGACGCGAGCGCGACGGCGAAGTCCTGCGGCAGCGCCCGTGGTGCGGCCTCCGACAGCCCCAGCGCCGCATCGGAGAGGTATGAACGCGGAGTGGACACCGCATCGCGAAGCAGCAGATAGCCCGGCGCCAACAGCGGAGCCGTCACGGCCAACGACAACACCAGCGCGTAGCCGGGCGCAATCAGCGATCGCGCCCGTGCGGGCGCGGGGATCCGCGCGGTCAGACCGGTCTGTCCGGCGGCAGATCGGTCGGCTTCTGCGCGGGCAGTTTCTCGGTCTTGGCCTCGGCGCCCGGCACCTTCATCCCTTGCGTGTCGAAGAAGCTGTGGTCGGCCTCGTCGAGTCCGGGATCGATGAGCGCCGACTCTGCGCGCAGGCTGAACGATCCCAGCAGCGCGCCGCCGACGAGCGACACCAAGCCGATGGCGACGAAGGTGATCGGCAGGATGCGGCCCCACAGCGCGACGCGGTCCCGTTCGTCCCTGGCGGTTGCGACCTGGGATTCGATGGTTTCTTCGTTGGATGCGACCTTGAAGTCGACGAAGGTCACCTCGGGCTTGAGCGGCTCCCGCGCGTAGTAGTGGTAGCCGTGCTCCTCTTTCTTGACGATGGTGCCCGACACCGGGTCCACCCAGAACGTGCGTTGCGCCGCGTAGTAGCGCGACATCGTGATCCGCTCATCCGGTTCGCCGGGGATGCCCCACATGGCGGCCGGTGCGGTGACCTCGCTGTCGGCGTCGTCATCGAGCAGTGAGGAGTACTTGATCGGCTCGACGAGCTTGCCGTCCGCGTCGTAGCCGACGTTCTGGCTGAACCGGTAGGTGGTGAGCCCGTTGACGTCCTCTTCGCCGTCGTAGTTGGCGTCGAACTCCTTCTGCGCGATCGGGTCGAAGACCGGGTACGTCCGCTTCTCGGTGTCGAACGGGAATCGGTAGGTCAGCCCGGAGTGCGGCAGCGCGATGTTGGTCGGCGGCTGGTCGTCCTCGATGGCGCGCGGTTTCTGGACCGCACCGCCGGGGTTGCTCTCGCTGGACACCGCTTCGGCCGTGGACCGGTTGATCGTCACCGTGTCGACCAGCGCGAGCAAGAGGCCTTCGTCCTTCTGCTTGTCGGTGCGGCGCAGCGTACTGCCGACCTGAAGTGTCACCACGTCCGCGTTCGACGGCGCCTCCACCGAGACCTGCTCCTGAAGCGCCAGCGGCACATCGCGGTCGACGACGAACTTCTCGCGATTCAGCGACGCCGGCTCGAACGCGGTGCCGGAGCCGTCGCTGACCAGCGTCGCGTCCAGGTTCAAGGGGACCTTGGCGATCTTGCCCTGGGTATAGGTGGACAGCAATAGCGCGGCGATCAGCAAGCCGGCACCCAGCCCCATGATTCCGCAAGCCGCAATACGGAGCGCCACTGCGCGGTTCAAACTCCTGCCTCCTTCATTTGCGGGAGTCCCGCAAACCCGTTCGACCCTAACAGCACAAGTTAAAGGTCGATGCTTACTCCAACGGCATCTGCCCGTGGCTGCCCGAGTACCCGTATTCAGCGGCTTTCGTCTCGCCGGGCACACTGATCTCGTGACGGAATCCACCGGCGACCAAAACGCCGTCGGCGGCACTCGCGGGTTCCTTCCGGCCGTCGAGGGAATGCGGGCGTGCGCGGCGATCGGCGTCGTCGTCACCCACGTGGCCTTCCAGACCGGCCACACCGGCGGGATCATGGGCCGGTTCTTCGGCAGGTTCGACCTGGCGGTCGCGGTGTTCTTCGCGCTGTCGGGCTTTCTGTTGTGGCGGGGCCACGCCGCCGCGGTCCGCGGTATGCGGCCGACCCCGCCGACGGGTCACTATCTGCGCTCGCGGATCGTGCGCATCATGCCGGGCTATCTGGTAGCCGTCGTGGTCATCCTGTCGCTGCTGCCGGAGGCGAAGGCGGATCTCACCGTCTGGCTGGCCAACCTGTCACTCACCCAGATCTATGTGCCGCTGACCCTGACCGCAGGGCTTACCCAGATGTGGAGCCTGTCGGTCGAAGTCGCGTTTTATCTCGCACTCCCACTGCTGGCGCTGCTGGCGCGACGGGTGCCGGTGCGCGCCCGCATACCGGTGATCGCCGCGGCGGCGGTGGCGAGCTTCGCGTGGGCTGTATTGGTGTCGACGATCCCGCTCTCCGTTCCTTTCGGCGTCAACCCGCTGAACTGGCCGCCCGCCTTCTTCTCGTGGTTCGCCGCGGGAATGCTGCTCGCCGAACTGACCGTCACCCCGGTCTCCTGGCCGCACCGGCTGGCCAGGAGACGGTGGTTGATGGCCGCAATCGCCGTGGTGGCGTTCGCCGTCGCCGCGTCACCGCTCGCCGGGCCGGAGGGGCTGACCCCCGGGACGGTCAGCCAGTTCGTGGTGAAGACGGCGATGGGGGCGGTGGTCGCAGGTGCGCTGATCGCGCCGCTGGTGCTCGATCGGCCCGACACGTCGCACCGCCTGCTGGGCAGCGCGACGATGGTGACCCTGGGCCGGTGGTCGTACGGATTGTTCGTCTGGCACCTGGCGGCGCTGGCGATGGTGTTCCCCGTCATCGGCGAGTTCGCCTTCAACGGGCACATGCCGATCGTGCTGGTGTTGACCGCGGTGTTCGGGTTCGCGATCGCGGCGGTCAGCTACGCACTGATCGAGTCGCCGTGCCGAAACGCCCTGCGGCGCTGGGAAAGACGAAACGATCCGTCCCCCCTTGACTCGTCGGTCACTGACGAGCCCGAGCCTGCAGTCGCGAGATGACCTCGCTATCGCTTAACGGGTTGATCGCACGCACCTCGTGCGAGTAATCAACCCGTTAGCGGGAGCACGACAGGACAGTGGGGGCAGCTTCGCGTCCGACCGGTCCAGCCTCGGCGTCGGAGCAGGTCGCCGATCAGGACAGCGGTGCGGCAGGCATCGGTGTAGACGAGGCCATAGGTCACCCGCGTTGTGACGAGGTCCGATCGGCTCAATTCCGCGAGATCGCGCCACGCATCGCGATCGCGGTCTTGCGGCGCATCGTGAAACGCGCGGCCGTCGAGTTCCACGACCACCCCCTGCGACTGATAACGCACGTCCTGATAGGTGGGCCGGCCAGTCGCGGTGCTGCGAGTTTGACGCTCACCTTTTGGCAGCCCGTGCGCCCGCTCGACCCGATCCAGATAGCCGCGTTCCAGTACCGAACATGCGCCGTCACGAAGATCGGCGAGCATTGCCTCCAGCGTGTTTCGGCCGCAAACACGTTGGCGAGTCGCCAGTGCTTGCAGCACCCGCTGTGACGTGGTTCGTCGGGTAGCGCACACCCGCGCCAATACGGCGAACGCCGCCGCCACGTCCTTGTCGCGGAGTTCTCCGCTGACCACGTCGATCAGGGCGTGCTCCAGGCGTATTGCAGGCGGGCTGCGATCCAGTTCGGCGCGTACATCGAAGTCGGGGGTGCGGTGCAGCGCTATTCGTGGCAGTCGCCGCAGATTGCGGTCCGGCCCGACGGCAACGTGTACGACCGTCGTCGGCGGATCGGGCAGCGCGGAGGCATGCGCCAGCGCTGCAGGCCAGTACGCCAGCACCGCAGCCCAATGCCGCTGCCGCACGGTGAGCTGACCGCTGTGGTTCACGTATACGCCGCGGTGGACGTCGGTCAGTTCGCGACGGCGCAGCATTCTGGCGATGTCGAATTCGGATCCGCCCCCATCGAGAACTTGCCGACGCGAGATGACTCCGTCCTGCGCCCAGAGCAGACGGTCGACATGCCCGAGATGCCAACGCGTCACACACGTCAGCGTGACTGGTGAGAAGCTAGCGGTCCACTGTCGTAACTCGTCGCTGTGGATAACCCCTTAACGGGTGGATCGCACGCACATGGTGCGAGTAATCAACCCGTCAAGTCAGCCCGAGCCCGCAGTCGCGAGATGACCTCGTCGCGTACTGCCGAGCGACGGGCCTTTCCCGCGTCGTCGCGCAGCGGGGTGTCGCTGAACTCGACGGTGTGAGGCACCTTGTATCCCGCCACGCGCTCGGACAGGAACGAGATCACCGCGGCTTCGTCGAGTCCGTCGCCATGCACCATGACGTGCGGCACCTGACCCAGGTCATCGTGCGGCACCCCGACGACCAGACACGACAACACATTTGGGTGCGCCGACAACGCCGACTCGATCTCGGCGGGGTAGACGTTGCGGCCGCCGACGGTGAACATGTCCACGCGGCGGTCGTTGAGATAGAGGAAGCCGTCATCGTCGAAGTAGCCCAGATCGCCAAGCGAGTCCCAGCCGTCGCGCTGTTTCGCGGTGGCGCCGACGTACCGGTAGGTCGGCGAGCTTCCCGGTGCCGGGCGCATGTAGATTTCACCGCTGACCCCCGGCGGACATTCGTTGCCGTCGTCGTCGAGCACCTTCATCTCGCCGGTGACCACCACACCGACGGAGCCGGGATGGGTCAGCCACTGTTCGCCGGAGATGAAGGTCAGCGCCTGTAACTCGGTGCCGCCGTAGAGTTCCCAGACCGCATCGGGCCCCAGCAGATCGATCCACGCCTGCTTGACCGCCGGTGGACACACCGCGGCCACGTGCCAGAGCCGCCGGATCGAGGACAGGTCGTAGGAGTCGGGATCGGCGTGGTACACGGGCAGCAGGCGCTGCATGATCGTGGGAACGGTGGAAAGAAAGCTGACGCGGTGCTCGGTGACAAGCCGCAGGAATTCGTGTGCGTCGAACCGCGGCATCACGACAAGGTGATGACCCTGCACGAGTCCGATCGCCATCGTCGTGAACCCGGTGTTGTGGGTCAGGGGAACCGACATCAGGTTGACGTCACCGTCCGTTGAACCCATCACGTAGCCGGCCGACGGCGAGAATCGGCTGTCGATACCCGCCTCGATGAGTTTGGGTCGCCCGGTGCTCCCACCCGAGGCCATGGCCTTGAAGACGGGGGAGACGAGTTCTGGCAGCGGATCGTCGGACAACGCCGCCTCGGGTGTGAAATCCGCTGCCACGCTGGGTGACACCCCGTTGGGATCGCTGCGGCCGACGATGAGCTTCGGTGGCCGTAGCTCGAGCAGTGCGGCCAGCTCGACATCGGGCATCCGCGCCGAAAGCGGCTGCGGAATTGCGCCCAGTTTCCAGATCGCCAGCACCGCCTGGACGAATTCGATGGAGTTTCCCAATACGGTGACGACGTAATCGCCCTGTCCGACACCGAGTTCGGCGTATGCCCTGGCAAGGCGGTTCGTCGAGGCATCCAGCTCGGCGCGGCTCAGGGTGCGGCCGCCGCAGGTGACGGCGGGCGCGTCCGGATCTTGTTGTGCGAGCGCGCCGACCTGCGTACCGATCGGTGGGATGTCACTCATCTCAGTAGGCGCCCTGGCTTTCGAAGATCTTGCGTGGGTTGTCCACGAGCATCGTAGTGAGTTGATCGTCGGTGACGCCTCGCTCCTTGAGCGCCGGGATGACGTCGTTGTGAATGTGCAGGTAGTGCCAGTTCGGCATCACCATCGGCACCATGTCCTCCGGCAGCCAGTCCATGAGGCACGCGGCGTCGTGGGAGAGCACCATCTTGTCGGCGTGGCCGCGCTCGCACATCTTGGCGACGGTGTCGACGCGCTCTTCGAACCCGAGGAACACGTCGACCCCGAAGCGGTCCATCCCGATGTAGGAGCCCGCGTCGATGAGCTCGGTGAGGTAGTCGAGGTCGGTGCTGTCGCCCGAGTGGCCGATCACCACGCGGGACAGATCCACGCCCTCCTCGGCGAAGATGCGCTGCTGTTCCAGACCGCGACGGGTGGCGGCGTGGGTGTGGGTCGAGATGGGCACGCCGGTCTGCCGGTGCGCCTGGGCCACCGCGCGCAACACTCGCTCGACACCGGGCGTGACGCCGGGTTCGTCGGTGGCGCACTTGAGGATTGCCGCCTTGATGTCGGTGCCGGCGATGCCCTTCTCGATGTCGTTGACGAACATTTCCACCATCGGCTCGCCGAGCGGAGTTCCCGGTCCGCTGAAGTGGAAGTACATCGGCACGTCGTTGTAGGTGTAGACGCCGGTCGCGACAACGATGTTGAGGTTGGTCTGCGCCGCGATCCGCGCGATGCGCGGGATGTAGCGACCGAGGCCGATCACCGTGAGGTCCACAATGCTGTCGACGCCTCTGGACTTCAGTTCATTCAGTCGCACGACGGCGTCGGCCTCGCGGGTGGCCTCGTCGCCCCACACTTCGGGGAAGTTGTTGTGGATTTCCGGGGACAGCACGAAGACGTGTTCGTGCATGAGCGTGACGCCCAGGTCAGTGGTTGCGATTTCGCCTCGGGCGGTATTGAGCGCTGGCACCTAGCCGATGCTAAGGGTCGGCGGAGTCCGCGTTGGGGAAACGGTTGCGATAGTCCGGCACCACCGAGGCGGCCAGCATCGCCACCGACACGAGAGCAAGCAGCTGCACCCCTGCGGAGTGGCCGACGTATCCGTCCACAGAGCGCCACGGGTTCTGGCTGAGCACCGCTCCCGCCAGGATGAGCCCGCCTGCGGTCGTCGTGACCGTGATGGCGTCGCAAAGTCTTTCGTGGTTGCGCAGCGCATATCGCAGCGAGCAAGCGATACCGACCACGACGACGCCCGTCACCCCTGAGATGACCGCGCCTACCGCAAGTACCGTGGCGAGGGTCGGCCAGCGGCGCGGCCGCCACACGAGCGCGGGGACCTCCGGATCGGGGCGGCGGCGGACCGGAAGGAAGGCCAGCAGCGCTAGCACCGGCAGCAGCGCGAGCCCGCCAATCAGCCCCGCCCGGTAAGGCGTGTTGGACGGAAACGAGAGCGTGACGGGTCCTTCGGTGCCGGGGGGCAGAACCCAGCCCTGCTGCCAACCGTTGACGGTTACCGGGGTCAGCCCGACGCCGTCGGCGCGGTGTGCGACCCAGCCGGGGTTCACGCTTTCGGGTACGACAAGTACGCGCGACGCCTGCGATGGCGCGACGCTCACCTCGCGGCGATCGGCGCTCCACGCGTCGATCCGGGGGGAAACCGTTGCTGCGGAATGTATTCGGTCGGCAAGTGGACCGTCGAGCTGCACGCCGTCGGCGGTGAACGCGGCGCCGGGGCTGAGCAGCAACTCCTGGGCTCCGGCCGGCAGTTCGATCGGTCCGGCTTGACACGGCTTGGCCGCGACGGGGTCGCCGTCGAGCAGTGCACCCACCGTCGTGGTGATCGATGTCTGGACGAACTGACCAGCAACACCAATGACAGGCCCACGGCCACAGGGCAATTCGATTGGTCGTTGACGATTGAGCGCGGCGTTCGCCGCCGCAATCGGAGCCCCGCGCGCGTCGAGAGCCGTCACCTCGGCGAGCCCGGGCGGCTTCAACTGGTCAAATCCGAGTGCCGTGCGGTCGATGATGTCGTGCCAGTCCAGGATCGACACTTTCACGGTATCGGTCACGCTCGGTTTGAGCTCGAGCGTTTGCGCCCCGGTCTCGTCTGACAGCCGGCGAACCTGCGGTCCGTCGCCGAGGTCGACGGCCACCATCGTCGGATGCGCAGGCAGCTCAGACGAACTGGGCGTGAGCTGGACTGCGGCCACCTCGCGACGCGACGGCAGCTTGAGCGTGAGCGTGGGCGCTGACCTGTGCTGGACGACACCCTGGCGTGCGGTCCACGCCGTCTCTGGGTCGCCGTCGGCGGCAGCGTAGGCCGAACCGAGAACATCGATCGGATCGGCATCCGCGGTCGCACGCGCAGTGCCTGGCTCGCTGACCAGGTCGGCGAGGGGGGGACCCTGGCGCGCTCGCACCCATACCGTCGGCGTGACGGCCGCCGACTGCGGCACAGTGAGCGTCCGGCTCAGATTGACCGGTTCCTCGGGCGACAACGCCATCGTCGCCGCGCAGCGAATACCACCCGGGCTCTGCGTGCAGCCGGGCCTGCCCAGTAGCTCAGAGCCCAGATCCCATTGTGCGACAGCGATATCCGGCGGGGGTGCAGGTACGAACACGGTGTGCCGGAGTGCGACGGGATGCGCGAATCCGTTGGCGTCGTATTGGGTGACGGCGAGGTCGGTGATGCCGAACTGAACGCCGGGGGATCCGTCGTCGGTGGCCACAGCGGTGATCCGCACCCACGGCGACTCCCCGTACGGCAGTGCGACCGTCAGCGGCTTTCCAGCCTCGTCGAAGCGCATGGTGCTGGTGCCGTTGACGGTTGACACTTCGATGCGACGGACCTGGGCGCCGACGGCCGTCGCGCTCGGAGTGACGGTGACGGTGGCGTTCGTGACCGGGTGGTCGAAGTCGACCTGTAGCCACTGGCCGATCGCCGACTGCAGCGCGTTGGACACCCAGCTCGTCGACGAGTCCGCGTCGATGGCTGCGGCCGGTGCGGTCGCGGGTGCGACGTTGGGCAGGGCCGTCGAGTCCGATGCCGAACTCGACACCGAGACGCGGCCGCCGGACCACTGGCCGTAAACGGTCTCGGTCCCAGGAGTCGGATAGTCCATAACGCGGTTGAACGTGTTCCGCGGATCGTCGGGGGTGCGGATCGCCGACGAGTGGTCGTCGACACGGCCGTAGTCGGTTTCCCTGGCGAGCGGGGTGTCGGTCACGATGACCCCCGTCCCGGGCGGAACGCTGAGGCCTGCGCGCTGCGCGTCCGCCGTCAGCAGCATCGGCCCCAGCGGCGGCTGCCCCAGCAGGCGGCGCCGTTCGTCGAGACGCAGCAACACCTCGGGGGCTCCGTCGACGCGGGCCATCGCATCGGTGTCGGTGAGATACGGC